>JBFWTW010000110.1:0-9739 GCA_050247635.1 Candidatus Dadabacteria bacterium
TCCGTCCACCCATCTGAGGAGCGGCTGGCTCCCGGCGGGGAGAGGATCGCCGATATTGTCCGTGCATTCGAGCGTGCCCTCGTCGAGGAGTTCCGCACCCGCCCATGTTCCGAAGAGGAGCTCCTTGAATTCGGCATAGTCGTTGCCCGAATCGTTCGCGTCCTTGTCGAAAACGTGGGCCACGTCGGGCTGTATTAGCCTGAGACCGAGGCGGGCGAAGTTGCTCGCCTGCTTGTGATACCATATACCCTCGGCAACGCACGCGGGCGGTATCAGCGGCTTACAGTCCGGAGCGCCCGCTCCGAGAGGGGCCTGACACGTCGGCCCCGGCTCGATCACGTGATACACCGCGAGGCCGTCGTCATTGATGTTGTAGTCGTAAAGAGGATCGTCGATCTGCGACTCTTCGAACCTCGACTCGAGCAGTACGTACTCGCGCCCGTCGTCGTTCCTTCGCGGCAGGATGTAAACGTCCTCGCTCTTCTTCACGTCCTTAAGCTTATACTCCTTCTTTTTCTCGAGTATGTAAGGAGTGACCCATCCGAGCTGGAGCTTGTGGAACCCGTCGATATGTGTGGTCGTCGTATAGTATCCGGTTTTGTAGGTCATCAGCGTAATCAGCTGCGGCGCGGTGTTCATGTAGCGGTTCTGACAATCTTCGCCAGGCCCGAGATCGTCGGGGCAGTCGCTCTGGAATTCGAGGAGCGGCGTGAAGTTAACGCCGTCGTAAACGCCTTTATACCTGGCGTACAGGTCGTCGAGCCCGAGGATATGGTGCCCGAGCTCGTGTGCCGCGACCATCATGTTCTCGGTCTTCTGCTCGTCCGTAAGGCCGCCGTCCTGGTAGATTAGGTTTAAGTGGACCAGTTCCGTAATCTCGACGCCGTCAACGACGAACGGTGTGCCGTCGCAGTACGGTTTGAACGGAGTAGCCACCGACGAGCCGCCGTTCGAATCCCGCGCTATCCCGACGATAATCGCTAGCTCGGAAGGATCTATCCTGCCGTCGTTGTTTTTATCGTACTGGCCGAAGTCGAACTCGGCGTCTGCGCTGAGGAGGGCCTCTGCGTGAAGCGCGTCTGCGCCCCCCTTGAATTCGGCGCCCGCTTCGCAGTCGAAATTATCGCTGTTCTCGTAATAGGCCTCATCGTCCGTGACCTCGCCCGCGTGCTCCGCTTCGTACGTGCCGAGCGTTGCGGCCTTCTGTATTTCGAGCCTTCCTCCGGACACCACGAGGTAGTAATCCTTCACGCTGGCGGCGTCGGCATTGATGCTGTCGTCTACTTCTTCTTTGAACTTCGAGTTAACCCCGCCATTGGGGTCGATTACAACCGTCAGGAGCTCCCTTTCGCCGTACACCGGCTCGAGTATCCATTCGTATTTCTTCGATCCGCGCCCCATGTTGGGCCCGACCGCGAGGTCGGGGCCGACCCTCTTCTTTTGCTCCACGACCAGATTCGAGCCGGATATTAATCCGCTGCCCGGGACGCTTACACCCGCCTGAAGTACGCGGTAGGCGACGCCTATTACGTAGGGCTCGTCGCTCGGCATTACGTTCTTGAGCCCGAACGTATAGCTCGCCGCTCCGGAATCGGACGCCTGCGGGCTGCCGCATGCCGGGTCCGCGCACGAGAGCGTCGGATAGTAGAGGATCACTTCCTGGTCCGTCACGGGGTTGCCGTTTATGGTGGGGGCCACGAATATAAGGCCGAGGCCCGCGAGCTCGCCGCTGAACGTGACGGCTATGTCGGATACCTCGTCCACGGTGACTTTCGTCGAGAGGTTGGCGAGCGGTTTGTACCAGTCTTCGCCCGAGGTTTCGAAGTTATTCTGTGATACTACATCGAAGAACTTGTCGTCGGAATCGTTCACTTCCGTCTTGACGACGATCGTCCATTCGTACATCTCGGCCACAGCGACAACGTCCGTGATGCTGCTCCGCCATTCGAACTCGACGACGTGTGCGCCGGAAGGGAGTTCCTCGGCGTTGAATGTAATGCTCCTGGCCTCGGTGTGATACATCCTTCCGGCCATCTGTGCCTCGACGGGATAGAGCTCGTATATGCCGCCGTCTACTACCGCGCGGACGAGTATGAAATCCCCGTCAGTCATTTTCAGAACGTTCGAGAACGTAATCGCGGCCTCGCCGTCGGCGGGCAAATAGAACGTATGCGTAGCGCCGGGTATTGCCGTCCATTTCCCGTCGCCTTTCTTGGCGCCCTCGCCCCATTTTCCGGTGAGCCCCTCGCTTTCCCTGCTGGGGAGACCGGTACTTATCTTGAGCGATGCGTTTCGTATGTAAGAGCTGTGGCCCGAGATGAGCTCGGTGGAGTATTGAACCTGCACCGTGTGAATCCCCGCATCGACCTGCGCGAGGAACGTAAAGGAATTACTGCTCGAAATCACGACAGAGTCTCTTCCGCCGGTCAGCGTGATCTGCCCGGGGGCGGCTTCCTGGCCGTCCACCAGAACCCTTATGAGGAGCCTGTCGTCTTCTGTAGAGGAAACGAAGCCCATAGCGGAGAACGTGATCGCGACGAGCGTATCGTCCTCGTCGGCCACGAACTTGGACGCCGCGCGCGGCAGATCGACGAAGCCCTTACTCTTTTCCGGCAGCTTCACGAACTGCGGCATCATGATGTCGAACCCCGGCTCGGGGCCGTCGTCGATGCAGTCATAGGTTTTTCCAGACTCATAAGAATAGCGCTCGACCCTGCATCCGATGTGGGTTTCGGACCTTATGTACATATTGTCCGCAGCCCTGCCGACGCGCTCAGCCTTGTTGGAAGTAAGCCCGAGGCCGGGAGCCGCCGGGGTCCTTCCGTCCTTCTGTGCACGCGAGGTTTCCGCAGTGCTTATGATCGCAAGACACACTAGCATCGCCGTAACCAGAATCGATGCCGCGTTAACTCCAAACCTTTTTACGAGTCCTGAATTTAACATTTTAATCTCCCCCTAAATGCGATTTTGTACGGTTAGTGGCACGTAGAGGCGGAAAGGTTCAAAGGTGTGAGAAAACGAGTCGAGCCGTGCAGCTATATACACAGGATAAAATAGAAAGAGAGATCCTGAATCAAGTTCAGGATGACTAAAATAAGGAGTTCGTCGAAGAGAAAGTCGCCCCGGTTCTTTCAAGAATCACGGAGAAAGCCGAGTGTTGCAGGTGCCTATCTCACGCTTGCTTCGCCCGCGAAGTCGAGCTTGCCAAGCGCCTTACCGACGTCAATCCTGCCCTCGCCATATTCCGGGTCTTTGCCCGGCTTTCCGAGATCGACGGCGCTCGACTCGAGAAGGTGCTTTATCTGAAAAGGCGAGAGCTCTGGATAATCCTGAAGGATGAGCGCGACTGCCCCGGATACATGGGCCGCTGCCTGAGAAGTGCCGGACTCCATCTGCCACGCTCCGCCCGGGGCGGGGCTCAGGATGTCCACGCCCGGCGCGGCGACGTCTACGTAATCCCCGCGCGTCGAAAGGGTGTAGAGCTTGTCGTCCGCGTCGGTTGCGGAAACGGCTATGACCTCCCGCATGGCCGCCGGGTAGACGGGCTTTCCTTTCGCGCCGCCGTTTCCGGCCGCAGCGACGACCGTAACGCCAGAGCCGTACGCCTGCTGAATCAGCGCCGCGATGAGGGCATCCCTGGGGCCGCCTACGCTGAGGTTTATAACCTGGGCATTATTGGAGATGGCGAAATCTATCCCCTTCGCGAGCTTCTCCGACGAGCAGACGGCCTTGCTGCCGCCCTGGGAATCGGCCCAGCAGGCCCGTGCCGCTATCAGGCGCACGCCCGGCGCGACGCCGGACATGCCGCCCTCTTCGACCGGAGAAGCGGCGATGATGCCTGCCACGGAAGTGCCGTGGCTCTCGGCCGTAAACCCGCTCATGTCGGCGCTTACGAAATCGGCCTTCTGCGCCACTTTCTCTTTAAGCGCCGGATGATTGTAATCGACACCTGTATCCACCACGGCGACCGTAATGCCCCGGCCAGTGGTCGCCCCGCTTGCTGCGTCCGCGCCGATTTTGACGGCCCCGTACTGGGGATTTTCGCCGGCAAGGGAGTTGTAATAGAAATTCGGCTGCGACATGATCACGCCCGACTCGCCCGCGAGTATGTTGACGACGGCCGGGACGGACCTTCCGTCGGGTATATGGAATAGGACCATTGTAACGCCGAGCGAGGAAAGCACCGCTGTGTCCAGCCTGTCGAGGTTGTGCCTGCTCCCGAGCCCATCTATTTCTGCGTCTTTCCCTGAAGCGCCGCGAAGGAGGACTATCACCTCGTCGGGAACGTACTCTGCATCTGCGGCCGCTTCCGGCACAGCGTCTTTAAAGACGGGCGCCGTAAGGTAGTCGGTATCAAGCTCGGGCTGTATGACGGACGGGTCGTCGGGAAGTGGAGGGAGATCGGATATGTCCGGCTGCGGGACCCGCCCCCCCGCGGACGGCGCGTCGGGCACAGGCTTTGGCGCGTCCGGAAGAGACGGCTCGGATATGACTTCGTCCGGCGTTGTCGGAGCGGAGCCGCGCTCCGGCCCCGGCATTTTGGGTTTGTCGAAGCCGCTGAACGGCCTTCTTTCGGGCTCGGGGACCCTTCCCGGGGCCGGGTCGTTCGGACTCGTTCCGGGAACGTTATCGGGGCCGGTGTCGGGAATGTCGTTAGGGCCCGGGACGTTAGCCGGGCCGCCCGGCACGGTGCCGGGAATCGGGTCTCTGTCGGGTTTTGTCTGTGCATTCGACGCTGGAACGAACGAGAACATGCAAAGCGCAGCTATCAATAATAATATCGATATAGAATTCACGGCATTAAGCCCCGGTTTAAGCGCTTTCATTTCTCCGCCCCCATAAATACGCTTTTTATGACTTCTTTATCGGATTTTAATTCTTCGATTACCTGCTCGACGGGTTTTTCGGAGCCTGCCTCAGCCGGAAGCTCGACGACATAGAGGCCGCCCGCCTTCGGGCCGTCGATTATACGCCCGTCTATTTCGGAAAGGGTTTCCCTTATTTGCGCTTCGGTGGCGGAATCGACGAAGGATACGATTATCACGGGGCCGGACGCTACGGTTTCCTCGGGGCCGCTCAGGACGACGTAGCTTTCGGGCTCCCCGAGGTAGACCTTGTAGACGAGGCCGATTATGATGGCGAGCTGGAGCAGAACCAGCGCCGCCGCGCCTGCCGGAAGCTGAAACGGGAATTCGAACCCTTCGAAGAGCCCGAGCACCTTGTCCCACGCAGACGTTTTCACCGGAGCCGCTGCCGGACGCTTCTCCGGCGCACGCGCTTCCTCGTAGGTGTTTATCCTGTCCATGATGTCCGCTTCCATATCCGGGAGCCGCATTTCGATTGCGGCGTCGAGCGCTTCGTCGGGCTCCGTTATAGCCACCCCCATGAAGCTGAGCTCCTCCAGCTCGGCCGCACACTCGGCACATTCGGATACATGCTGCTTTACAGTTTTGAGCTCTCCGGCATCGAGCTTGCCGCTCAGATACCAGGGCAGGAGGAGTTTTATCTCTTCGTGTGAATTTTTTTCGGCCGTCATTGTACGGAGTCCTCCTGCGATATGCCGTATCTCGCCAGCGTCTCCCTGAGCTTTTCCTTGGCGTAGAACATGCGCGTTTTCACGGTGTTCACAGGGCAGTCCATCACCTCGGCTATCTCCTGATACGACATGCCCTCGAAAAAGGTGAGCTCCAGAACCGTCCTGTGATCCGGCGAGAGCTCGCCAAGGGCCTTCTTCATACGCTCGGACCTGTCTTTTTTCTCGACTATTTCTTCCGCCCCGGCGTCCGGGTTCGCGACCCATACGAATTCCTCGGGGTCTACCGGATCGGGGGTTTTCTTTCTTAGAGCATTCATGGATTTATTGTGCGCTATGCCGAAAATCCACGTAGAAACCGCGGACTTACCCTGGAAGCCGCCCGCGCCTTTCCATATGTCGAAGAAAACGTCGTTAGTAACCTCTTCAGTCATTTTCGAATCCCCGGTCAGCTTGAATATGAACGAAAACACCTGTCTCACATATCTCCCATAGAGAATTTTGAAAGCTTCCCTGTCGCCGCCCGCAATCGTTTCGAGCAGCTCTGAATCCGGCAAATCCGCCGCGCCTACCGTCTTGTCCATGCCTCCCGCCGAATTCGTATATTTAGTAACCCGAAGCCAGAATAAGGTTCAACCGCACGGGAAAATTCGTTAAGCGTCCGTAATACATGCATTTCGAACTATTATACGATATCGGGAGGGGTTTTTATAAGGAATATTCCAGGTGAGAACAGGGGAGCACCGAGGCTGTGATCCAATATCTTATCCACAAACAAAAAAGGGCAGCCGAAGCCGCCCTTTTCGTATCTATCGTATTCAGTTCACATCAGGCCGTCAATTTCCTTCTGCGCATAACCAGAAGCCCGGCTATTCCCATGAACACCACCATCGCAATAAGACCCCATTCAGACAGCGTGGGAACAGTCGTAACGCTCGGCGGAGGCGGAGGCGGCAGCTCCGAAGCCACATATACAACCCGCTCGTAAGAATTCGAATCGTTCAGCTCAGTTACCGATCCGCAGCGGTATCCGCCGAAATCATTCAGGTGCCAGCAGAGCCTCTCGTTGTCGGCGCCGGTGTCATCGACGTCGCAATTGCTTTTATTTACCGTATCCCCGGCCCTGACAAATCCCCAGGAGCCCAGAGAGTCGTTATCAAAATACCAGCCTACTCCGTTGGCTACGTGAAGGACATCGCCGTTGTTACCGGTGTTGAAAGTGACGTCGCTCCGTTCGCCCTGGGCCAGAAGCGCGATGGTGGAGCTGCCGGTCTCGCGGCAGGTCAGCATTAGAAGGTCGCCCTCACAAGCATCGAGAACAGCGTCGGCATCCATGTGGACATCGTACGTATCACTGTAGCATTCCACCCATCCGCCGTCCGTTACCGTGCCTTCGGGCACATTCGTCTGGGGACCAACCGGGAGGTAAGTCTGTGCATTCGATTTAAAAACCGGAAATATAAACAATGACAAGAGCATTAAAGACAATAACTTCGTTATAAACCTCATTAAATCCTCCTTAATTACTGCATGGTGTACGGGATTATAAAATATAATGACCGCTTACGTCAAACTTCCGGCGACAAAAATAGTGGTGTTGGCAGATAGATACAACCGTTAAACAATACCCATGGCGCATTGGAAACCACTCCCGGGTATTTTTCAATAGTCCCGTCAGACCTTCCAGTATAAGAGAGAGAAGGCGCCGGTCCCGAAGGGACAGAACCGCGAAGACTTCACGCTGTGCTGTGGCCTAAAATCTAATCCACAAACAAAAAAGGGCGGCCGAAGCCGCCCTTTTCGTATCTATCGTGTTCAGCTCATATCAGGCCGTCAATTTCCTTCTGCGCATAACCAGAAGCCCGGCTATTCCCATGAACCCCGCCATCGCAATTAGGCCCCACTCTGAAAGCGTGGGGATGGAGCTCCTTTCTCCCGCGGGCTGGAGGACAATACGCTGAAACGCCGTGGAGAAATTGAGATCGATGTTCGCTCCGCAGCGATACCCCCCGTCGTCATTCAGGTGCCAGCAGAGCCTTTCGTCGTTGGCACCGCTTGCATCGGTATCGCAGTTGTTCTTGCTTACCGTATCCCCGGCCCTGACGAATCCCCAGGAGTCGAGCCCGCTGTCGTTAAAATACCAGCCGACGCCGTTGGCTACATGAAGGTCCTGAGTGTTGCCGGTATCGAATATTACGTCGCTCCGCTCGCCCTGCGCCAGAAGAGTTATAACCTCGCTGCCGGTCTCGAGGCAGGCCAGCATAAGGCGGCCGCCGGTACAGTTTGAAAGAACGGTGTTCGCCTCCATGTGGACATCGTAGGTATCGGAGTAACACGGCTCCCATCCGCCCTGGATAATTGTGTTTACGGATACGTTTGTTTGAGGACCGACGGGGAGGTAAGTCTGTGCATTCGCTTTAAAGACAGGAGATACAAACAATGACAGGAGAATCAAAGGCAATAGCTTAGTTATAAACCTCATCATATCCTCCGAACTACCGTGTGATGACGAGATTATAAAATAAAAGAATCGTTTACGTCAATGCCGTGTCCCAGGGACAAAAAAAAGCCCTGCCGACAACTGATTCGACAGGGCCTGTTCGTGGACTAACTATGTGTGATTTACAGAATGTCCAGTTTGAATTCCAATGCATTATCATCGTCGAAATCACGCTCATGGTAATAATAATGGCCGTGACCGTCGTCATAGTAATAGACGCCGTCATCGTTGAACGGGTCCGAAGGCCTTATGAAATTTATATCGAATCCGCTGTCACGGTGTTGATGGCGCTCTACCGGATGATCGTGTGAATCGTAGTAATAATATTCGTCTGCCGAGCTTGTGAGCGCGGAGCCGAATATAAAAGCGGTCAGGACGATGAATGCAGCTATTATGAGTTTCTTCATTGTGTTCACCTCCCGTGTAGATTCTTCTCTAAACCAGGCAGTCAGTCCTTGTAATAGTAGTATTCGACGTCGCCGTCAGGCTGCTGGATATAGTAGCGATATTCCACCTCGTCGTCGGGTTCTACGTAACGGTACTCGCGGTACTCGACATTATCATTGGGGTTTACGTAATAAACCCTGTGCTGCCGGACCTCGCGCCTCTTTATAATCGTCGTGTTCGGCGCGTCGTACTGCCCCTGCCACGGACGCTTTATATAATCAGGAGTGGTGCCGTAGTAATATTCGTCGGCCGAGCTCGTAAGCGCCGGACTAAAAGCGAAAACCCCCAGGGCCAGTGCAGCCGCTATCAAAAATTTCTTCATTTTCATTCACCTCCCGGGATGAGATCCCAGTGTTATTGGTTGCTGGTATGTAGTGCAAGTGGTGTGCCAGCCGGGATTCATGGGAAGAAATTTGCGATTGCCGAGGGATTGTTACGCCTGTATTGCCCACTATTCTACAGCGCGAATATCAGGCCTTCCGTACGATCCCGTACATTCCCGACTGTAAGCATGGGTACAAAATCGAATGCTGCATATATTGAGAATAAGGAAAATCCCGGAACTTATTTATTAGGTTTTTTGAATAATCCCGTAAGCCCGCCAAGTATGAGCGAGAAGAAAGGCATAGGGTCCCGAAGGGACAGAACCGCAAAGGACCTGACGCCGCGTAGCGATTTCAGCCAGCCCGCTATTGTTAGCTTCCCGTCCCTGTAATATTTCCACGATGCCTGGAGGTCCCGGTGAAAGGAAATCCATTTCGTCCCTTTATACCGCTGCTCCCTGTCCGGGGGAAGCGGCAGCCCCGAGGCGTCGCAGTACATAGTGTAGATAACCGGTACGCCGGCCGTTTCCGTCATCCCGATCCGCGTAACCGGCCGCCCGACGTTGGCCTCGAGTATGTAATACTTGCCGCTTTCGTCGTCGAGCTTGAATTCGATGGAGCCGATTCCCTGGAACCCCGTGCCCGATAGGAGCTCGCGCGCCATGCGGGCGACCTCATCGTTCCTGCATTCTTCCGCGAGGCAGGCGTCGCCGTTTTCCGTGTACCACTGCCGGAGCTTGCGGGAGATGAAGGACACCTGCGGCGCTCCGCCCCTGTCGTAGTAAAAAATAGAGGAAACGAGATTAGAGTCGCCCCCTGTTATCCACTTCTGAACTAATATTCCTACCGTAATTTTCGCGCCCCTGTCGAGGACGTCCCGGAGCTCGGCGCGCGTGTTTACCTTTACTACCTTGTCCTTAAAGCATTCGATCCACT
>JBFWTW010000111.1:0-9701 GCA_050247635.1 Candidatus Dadabacteria bacterium
AGCAGTTCGACTGGGAGGTCCCGGACTGGATAGTGATTCCGGGCGGGAACCTGGGGAACATATCGGCGCTCGGAAAGGGCTTTTTAATGATGCGCGAGCTCGGGCTTATAACCAAGCTGCCGCGCCTCGTGTGCGCACAGGCCGAGCACGCAAACCCGCTTTATCTGAGCTATCTGAAGAATTTCGAGGAATTCCACCCGGTAAAGGCGAAGAAGACACTCGCCAACGCCATACAGATCGGAAACCCGGTAAGCATAAACAAGGCGATAAGGACCCTTAAGGAGTTCGACGGCATAGTCGAGCAGGCAAGCGAGCAGGAGCTTGCCGACGCGTCCGCGCTCGTCGACAAGACCGGGACCTTCAACTGCCCTCACACGGGAGTCGCACTGGCCGCGTTCCTTAAGTTAAAGGAAAGAGGCGTATTCAAGAAGTCGGACCGCGTCGTCATAGTATCCACCGCGCACGGACTCAAGTTCGTCGAGTTCAAGATCGGCTATCACATGGGCCAGCTCGAAGGGGTTTTCTCGAAGTATGCGAACAGACCCGTCGAGCTTCCGCCGGATTACGACGCGATCACCGAGACGATCTTCAAATCCATAGAGAAGTAGGACTGATCTTTCCGGCGGGACCGTTTCAGCCGCCGAACTTTACGAGCATATCCACGAGGAAATCGACATTGGCGAAGTTCGTAATCTCGCTGCTGCCGAAGGGTATCTGAACGCCCGCTCCGAAGCTGAACATCTGGCCGCCTACCCTGACGCCCGGTGTTACATAGGCCCCGGTCACGTTATTTTCGAAAGTCGTCGAGGACGCAAGGAGCATCTCGAGAAGAAAGGAGGTCGAGAAGGGGATGCCGAAGTCGGGCGTGAGGCTGGCCGTGGCTCCGTATTTGAGTATGAGCTCGGTGCTGTCGCCGCCCGTATCGAACGGGCTTCCGTCGGCCTTCTTCGCATTCGTCATAATGTCGAAATCGAGGTTCGCCTGGAGTGCGAACATGTTGCCGCTTATGGCGAAGACGGCGTAGGGGACGAAGGTGTAGGCGTCGTCTGTGAAGTAGGCGAAGTCGCGGAAGTAGGAGCGGGCCCCGAGCGCGCCGAGGTCGTTACCGGTTGTGGGAAGGATAGCCTCGAGCCCGACCGTGAAGACGCTCGTGCCTGAGGCGTGGAGGGCGTACTTTGTTCCGACGCCTATGTTGCCGAAGTCGTAATCGCCGTCACCGAAGACTCCGTCCGTTACGCCCGCAAACGGGAATTTGCCGTAGAGGCCGAAGAAATTGTTCCCTAGATCGATGTCGAGCCTGAGCTGGTTCATCACCAGTGCGCCGCCGTCTACTGATGCGATCTCGAGGTTGCCCTTAAGGCCGGTCGAGCTGTAGGGATGCTCCAGAAAGAAGGAATACGGGATATTCCTGCTTTGGGCCCGGGACTCTTCAAACGGCATCGTTGCCGCCGATATCGCGAATATTAAGAAGAGCGTGATAATTGCCCCGTTCGGGCAGCTTTTCTGTCTCATGCGGTCATACCTCCGGCCGTTTAGGATTCATTTTATAATAGGCCCTCAAATATTTCAAGTAAATTCTAAGATAATTCCACAATAGGCTTTAATTACATAACATATTATAAATAACGCTCGTTTGCAGAGAATTTCGTCGTGTATTCAAACCGAAGCTAAAACATTTGCCCATCCCGGCGCTATTGGATAGATTTTCCGGGTATGAAAGTACACGGCGGGCTTTACCTGATTACGGACCAGAAGCTTATACCGAGGGAGCGTTTCGCGGAGACAGTCGAGGCGGCAGTGAGGGGCGGCGCGAGCATACTTCAGCTCCGGGAAAAGGACACGCCGCATGATGAGGTTATCGGGTTCGGGAAGAAGCTCCTCGGCATCACCAGGCGTTACGGAATTCCGCTGATTATAAACGATTCCCCGGAGCTTGCCGCCGAGATCGGGGCGGACGGGGTGCACCTGGGCGAGGGAGACGCCGGGATATCACACGCGAGGAGTGTTTTGGGCGAAGGCGCTATTATAGGCGTATCGTGTTACGGGAAGATTGAGCGGGGGCTCGACGCCCTCGCCGGGGGAGCGGATTACGTCGCCTTCGGAACACCCTACAATACACCGACCAAGCCCGGAAGGACGCCGACGCCGTTCGAGGTGCTGAGAGAAGCGGCGGCGCGTATAAAGGGCATCCCGGTGTTCGCCATAGGCGGAATAACGGCGGAGAATGCGGAGGACGTTCTCGATACCGGCGTCTCGGGAATAGCCGTCATCACGAGCGTTTTCGGGGCCGCCGACCCTGAAAAGGCCGCACGCGAGCTCCATCTAATTGCGGCGAAATACGCAAAAGCCGGCGACGGCGATCGATAATGACAGCCGGGGCGGCGCTGCTAGTTTATATTTCGAGTGAGCGCTCTCCCCTGTCGAATATGCTCTTCCTTCCGAAATGGATGCAGAGCTCGGGAAAACCGCCGAGGGGTTTATTGCCCATGAGCACGAGCGGGGCCCCCTTCCATCCATATTTTAGGCAGATTATCTTCCACAGCTCGGGATAGGAGCCGATCGGAATCTCCCTGTACACGATGCCGGCCCTTTCGAGAACAGCCTTCGCCGCATCGCAGTAAATACAGTTCTCCCTGGTAAAAATTGTCACTCCCGACACGTCGGAAATATCTTCATTTTTTATATTATTCGTATTGTCAGCAACGGACATAACACTCTCCTTCAAATCCATACGAGACTGCGTAAAAAGACAATGTCTTTTCACGGCCAAGGCATTTAATTTCGACTGCCGGACTTAAAGAAGGTAATCGGGAGGAGATTTATTGGTAATGTTAGAGGTGATTAAATCGTGCTTTACTTCGCTCCCGGACGTATAGAGCTTCCTTGCAGCGTCAGGAGCATTAATGGTTTGGGATCCGGGAATTTCCGCCGACTGGAAATATGTGCCGGAAACAGCGTCCTGATCGAAGCTGTAAATGATGCTTCTTCCAGGGGCGGTCTCATCGCGCATACTCCCGGACAAATCCCTCGTATCTGCATGGATAACCCCCGTTAGGCACGGGGCTTCGAGGTAGATGCTCTGTTCCGGATCGCCGCTCTCGTAGCCGAAGAACGTGGCAAGCGTAAGCGATGCCAGGATGAAAAGGAGCGGCATACTCTTCTTTAGTGACATATTAAATTTCACTTTACCACACTTTTGAGGCGGCCGTAAACCGGTTTTAGCCACGGACGCGCCTCGAATAGCGCTAAAAAAGATTAGGAGCCGCCTTACATGACTATATTCACAAGCTTTTTAGGCACTACTATGACCTTACGCGGCTCTTTGCCGCCCAGATGCCCCTGGATTTTCTCGTCTGCGAAGGCGGCCTCTTTCATGCCTTCCTCGGTGACGTCGGATTCGAGGGAGAGCTGTGCCCTCACCTTCCCGTTTATCTGGACGACGACTGTTATGGCGGCGCCGGCGACGAGGCCCTTGTCCCACGCAGGCCACGGCTCATCGACGAGGGTTTCGCCGTATCCGAGCTCCGCCCAGAGCTCTTCGGTTACGTGCGGCGCAATGGGGTAGAGGAGCCTTACCATCGCTTCGATGGATTCCCTGAGCGCGGAGGCGTCGCCCTCGCCCTCGGGCTCGAAGCGCGAGGTGTCGTTCAGAAGCTCCATCACGGCGGCGATGGCAGTGTTGAACTGAAACTTTTCGAGGTCGCCGGTTACCTTTTTTATCGTTTTGTGGACCTTGACGCGAAGGGCGTTGCCCGCCTCGGAAACCGATGCCGGGTCGGGCGGGACCGCGGCGCTTTTGATCCTTTCGAACCTGTCGTAGATAAGGCGCCAGAGCCTCCCGAGGAACCTGAACGCGCCCTCTATGCCCTCGTCGCTCCAGTCGAGGTCTTTTTGCACCGGGGCGGCGAAGAGCATGAAGACCCTTACCGTATCGGCGCCGAAACGGGCTATCATGTCGTCCGGATCGACGATGTTGCCGAGGGACTTCGACATCTTGGCCCCGTCCTTTATGACCATGCCCTGCGTAAGGAGATTCGAGAAAGGCTCGTCGAGCCCGCAGAAGCCGAGGTCGCGGAGGGCCTTCGTGAAAAACCTCGCGTAAAGGAGGTGAAGTATCGCGTGCTCGATGCCGCCTATGTACTGATCGACGGGGAGCCAGTAATCGACCTCGGCGCGGTCGAATATGCCTTCGCTAAAATGAGGCGAAGCGTATCTAAGGAAGTACCACGACGATTCGACGAACGTGTCCATCGTGTCCGTCTCGCGGCGCGCAGGGCCGCCGCACTTGGGGCACGTGGTGTTGACGAAGCTTTCGACTTTCGATAGCGGCGAGCCGCCCTTCCCCGAGAATTCTATGTCGAGGGGAAGCTCGACGGGGAGGTCCTTGTCGGGGACGGGCACCGTGCCGCACGCATCGCAGTAGACCATGGGAATCGGGGTGCCCCAGTATCTCTGGCGGGAGATTCCCCAGTCGCGCAGCCTGTAATTTATCTGGCGCTTGCCGAAGCCTTTTTCCTCTGCGTACTCGATTATCTTCTGCTTGCCTTCTTCGGAAGGGAGGCCCGTGAACTGCCCGGAGTTGATCATGACGCCCGGCTCTTCGTATGCCTCGGTCATGTCTTCGGCTTTTAGATCTGTCCCTTCCGGCGCTATGACCGGGATGACCGGGATGCCGTACTCGGCGGCGAATTCGAAGTCACGCTGATCGTGCGCAGGGACGGACATGATGATGCCGGTGCCGTAGGCGTAGAGGACGAAGTTGGCGATGTATATCGGCACGCGCGCGCCGTTAAACGGGTTTATAGCGTAGGAGCCCGTGAAGACCCCCTCTTTCTTCGCGCCTTCGGCGATCCTTTCGAGGCTCGTCTGCCTTATGACCCTTTTAATAAATTCCGCCGCCTTTTCTTCCCCGGGCTTGCCCTTGATGAGGGCGGCCGCGAGCGGGTGCTCGGGGGCTATTGCCATGTACGTGACGCCGAAGACTGTGTCGGGGCGGGTCGTGAATATGCCGAGGCTCTTCTCGCCGCCCGCGGGTTCTTCGAGGGGGAATTCGATCTCGGCCCCGGTGCTCTTGCCAATCCAGTTCTTCTGCATGGCGAGGACGCGCTCGGGCCAGCCGTCTTTGAGCTTTTCGGTGAATTCGAGGAGCTCGTCCGTATATTCTGTCGTTTTAAAGAACCATCCTTCCATTTCCTTCTGGACGACCTCGGAGCCGCAGCGCCAGCAGTAGCCGTCCTCGACCTGCTCGTTGGCGAGGACCGTCTCGCACGAAGGGCACCAGTTGACGGTCGTAGATTTACGGTAGGCGAGCCCCTTATCGTACATGCGGGTGAAGACCATCTGCTCCCACTTATAATATGACGGGTCGCAGGTGGCGATCTCGCGCGTCCAGTCGTAGCTGTAGCCGAGCTTTTTGAGCTGGGCCTTCATCTGCGAGATGTTCTCGTAGGTCCACTTGGCGGGATGTACGCCACGTTCGATGGCGGCGTTCTCCGCAGGGAGGCCGAATGCGTCCCAGCCTATGGGGTGGAGGACGTTGTAGCCCATGGTCCTCTTGAAACGGGCGATGACGTCGCCGATGGTGTAGTTCCGGACGTGGCCCATGTGGATGCGGCCCGAGGGATAGGGGAACATTTCGAGGACGTAGTATTTGTCCTTCCCCTTTTCGGCGCGGACTTCGTAGAGCCGCTTTTCGTCCCAGGCGTCCTGGAGTTTTTTCTCTATTTCGTGTGGTTTATAGCTTTCTTTCATTACCTGCTCGCTGTTCGGAAGTTCCTATTAGGATAGAATTATTTACCATAATCACAAGCGGAGGACAAAGTCATTAGGGATAAAGACGAGATTGCCGCGGTCGCTACGCTTCCTCGCAATGACAGGTTGAAGGACAAAGTCGGCCTTCGCGCATCGCGTATGGATTTTTCCCGTTAAACCGTGTTTTATATTAAAGTACCCCCTCACCCTAACCCTCTCCCCCAGTGGGGGAGAGGGGAATAGAGGGAGACCACAGTATGAGCCGAGAGCGCGAATTAAAAGAGATAGCCGGGGATTTGCGGCGGTACTACGAATTCCAGAAAGAGATGGGGGTGAAGAGGGTTTTCAGGGAGAGGAAGGAGGAGTCCGCCGGAGACAGGAGAGAAACGGAGTACCCCCGGCGGGAGGAAACCGTGACACCGAAAAGAACCGTTGCCAGAGAAGACAGGGGAGCCGCACCGAACGAAGAGATAATCAGCGTCCCGGAGCAGATGGGGATGTTCGATTCGTCCTCGAAGATTATGCCGCTCGAAGAGATACGAAAGGAGCTATTGGAGCGGATGTCGTCGAGGATCTTCGAAGGGAGCAAGCAGATCGTTTTCGGCGAAGGGAACCCGAAGGCAAGGCTCGTGTTCGTCGGCGAGGCACCGGGCAGGGACGAGGACATACAGGGAAGGCCGTTCGTCGGCAGGGCCGGGCAGCTACTTAACAAGATCATCGAGGCTATGGGGCTAAAGAGGGAGGACGTGTACATCTCGAACATCGTGAAGTCGCGGCCGCCCGACAACAGGACCCCTACCCCGGACGAGATGGCGGAGTGGGAGCCGTTCCTGTTCCAGGAGCTGAGATCGATAAATCCCGATGTGGTTGTGTGCCTCGGAAACACGGCGTCGCAGTCGATACTTAAAACGAAGGCGAGCCTCGGGAGCATGCGCGGAAAATTTCACCGTTACGGAAAGTTCAAAGTCATGGTAACTTATCATCCAGCCGCGCTTCTCCGGAACCCGAATTTCAAGAAGCCCCTTTGGGAAGACATGCAGCAGGTCATGAAGGAGCTTGGAATTTCCAGACCGGGCGATTAGCTCAGTGGATAGAGCGCAGGCCTCCGAAGCCTGAGGTCGGGGGTTCGAATCCCCCATCGCCCGCCATTGTTTGCTGAACAATTATTGACGGTTAGACCCGTCTATATCCTATAATCTCGCAGGATCCGCTATTCGGCGTAATTTTGTGATGTCGCGTAACGGCGGCTCGCCATACAAACGCTTGTACTCTCGGCTGAATTGGGATTGGCTCTCGTAGCCGACCCGAAACCCTGCTGTCGCTGCATCCACTCGCTCCGTGAGCATCAATCGCCGCGCTTCGTTCAAACGCAGCCATTTCTGATACTGGAGCGGGCTCATGGCGGTCAACGTCCGGAAGTGATGATGGAAATTCGACGTGCTCATATGAAATTGATTTGCGAGGTCGTCGATACGCAACGGCCGTGCGAAGTTACTCTTCAACCAATCGATTGCCCGCGCTATTTGATGGCTCTGACTCCCCGCAGTCGCTATCTCGCGCAGACGCGCACCTTGATCGCCAACAAGTAAACGGTAAACAATTTCCCGCTGAATGATCGGTGCGAGGATCGGTATATCACTCGGTTCTGCAAGCAAATCGATCAACCGTTGAAAGGCGTTGAGCAGCGGCAACGTGACGTCGCCGATCGCCATACCACGGCTTGATTGCTGCGCACGCGGCGGGGGAAGACTGCCGTCCACCATCAACTGTGAAATCTCGCGCTGATCGAGTTTCAACACAAGCCCCAGACAAGGCTTCTCCCGGCTCGCTTTGATAACCTGCCAAAACGCGGGTAGATCCAAGGATGCGATTAAAAAATGGTGCCTGTTATATACATACAAGTCGTCTCCGAGCACGACGCGCTTTGCCCCTTGTGCGGTCAAGCAAATGCTCGGCTCGTACATGCAGCTGGCCGGCTGGGTCGGTTTGTCCAGCCGCCAAAGCGCCAAGCCCGGGATTGCGGTCGTGAGTTGGTCGCCCTTGTCGGTCAATCGGGCAATGCTCTTCCCCAAAGCTTCGAACACGATTTCCATGCTGCTCGTCTCACTCATGTTAATAATATTATCAAAAAGACACACGGTCTCACAACATGATTACCTTGTGTTTCGGATTATTAGGCAAAAAATGAGCAGTATCTGCCTACATAACCATGTTCCCGGATGATTATAATGATAAGCATAGGACAAAACAGTTATCGGGAGAAATCTAAAAAATGGAGATCAAAAGAAACGGCACACAGCATTCCGGGAAAGGACCTGAAGAGTATTTTACCGGCGCTGTGCGTATCGACCCACTGTTCCAGGCGCCTGATCCCGCCCGGGTTGTCGGAACCCTTGTCACGTTCGAACCCGGCGCGCGGACGGCATGGCATACACACCCGCTGGGGCAGACCTTAATTGTTACGTCAGGCTGCGGTTGGGCACAGCGCCCGGGCGGACCGGTCGAGGAAATACGGCCGGGTGACGTGATATGGTTCCCGCCCAGCGAGAAGCATTGGCATGGGGCGACTGCATCCACGGCCATGACGCACATAGCCATTCAGGAACGGTTGGACGGCAATACTGTCGAGTGGTTGGAAAAAGTAACCGACGAAGAATACCAAAAACGAAATCAAGAAGAGACGCCAGCACACGAAACGATAGTTCGCCTGGTTTATCGGGACTATGTTTGTGACTTCAGCAAAAAAAGAGGGAGAAAATATCAATGAATGTGAATGGAATTTTCACAGGGAGGGTCGCATTCGTGACCGGGGCAGCGAGCGGCATCGGCCGAGCGGCGGCGCTGGCCTTCGCGCGCGAGGGCGCAAGCGTGGTAGTCGCGGATATCTCGGAGCAGGGCAACCAGGAAACGGCCCGGCTGATCGAGCAGCAAGGCGGGCGGGCGCTCGCCGTCCAGTGTGACGTGACGCGGGGCGAGGACGTGAAAGCGGCCCTGGCAAAAACCGCCGAGGCTTTCGGGCGGTTGGACTTCGCCTTCAACAATGCGGGCATCGAGCCGAGGAATCCGGCTCCGACCGCGGAATACGAGGAAGAGGAGTGGAACCGGATCGTCGACACCAACCTCCGCGGCGTCTTCCTGTGCATGAAATACGAGATCCCGCTGATCCTCAAGCAGGGAGGCGGTGCGATCGTGAATACGTCCTCAGGCGCAGGAATCATCGGCATCAAGGGCAGCCCCGCCTATACCGCCGCGAAGCACGGCGTGATCGGCCTCACCCGGGCGGCGGCCCTCGACTATGCCGCGCAGAACCTCCGCGTCAACGCCGTCTGTCCCGGCTACATCGACACCCCGATGATGGGACGCTACACCGGAGACACGCCCGAAGGTCGCGCGAAGGTGATCGCGGAGGAGCCGGTCGGGCGGATGGGCAAGCCCGAGGAGATCGCCGCGGCCGTCGTTTGGCTGTGTTCGGACGCGGCTGCCTTCGTCGTAGGGCACGCCATGGTCATCGACGGCGGCCAGACGGTGTAGGGGTGTCGTTGGGGGCCTGGGGGCCGGCCGAGGCGAAGCTGTTGCTGGCGCGTCGATCGTAGTCGGTGATGGTCATCAAACTGTATAAAACCGGAAAATGTTCAAGAATAGTTGTTCAAACAATAAACAGATAAGAAAGCCTATCCGGCGAAAGGAGTTAAAAATGAAGAATAGCATAATCCATACACTAACAGTGCTGGCGATGGGTTTGTGCCTATCCGCGAGTGGTGCTGCCTTTGCGACAGACATGTCCAATGGAGCTGATAATTTTTACAAAAGTAAGGAGGTAACTATGCAAAAGGTTACGTTTAAAAATCAATATAATATGGAAGTTGTGGGGAATCTTTTTATTCCCAAAGGTTTGAATGAGAACACTAAAAATCCCGCGATCGTTGTCGGGCATCCTATGGGCGCAGTAA
>JBFWTW010000112.1:0-9656 GCA_050247635.1 Candidatus Dadabacteria bacterium
ATTGATGGGTTCGGGTCGATGTCTGAGTACTACAAATCTCCGTACGTGGAGATCTTGGAGTTCGATGGCGACATCTACGACAAGGAGTCGGGAGAGCTTCTCAGGAACTACCTAATCACCATTATGGATCGCCGACTTGTTATTCGCAAGGAAGTCAATCCGATGTGGATCGGGACTTCTAATAAACGAATGACTGGCTGGCGGACTCGTCCGGATAACCTGTACGCGCAGGGACCTCTTGATAATTTATTGGGGATGCAGTACCGCATCAATCACCTTGAGAACTTGAAGGCGGATGTCTTTGACATGGTGGCCTACCCAGTTCTTAAGATTAGTGGTGATGTGGAAGAATTTGACTATAGACCCGGGGAGAGAATCTATTGTGCTGAAGATGGTGACGTTGTCTTCATGCATCCAGATGTTACTGCGTTGCAAGCAGATTTACAAATCAGTGCTCTTGAGCAAAAGATGGAAGAGTTTGCAGGTGCTCCACGACAAGCTATGGGAATCCGCACTCCGGGTGAGAAAACTGCTTTTGAAGTTCAGGTCTTGGAGAATGCGGCAGGTCGAATCTTTCAAGAAAAAGTCCTGAACTTTGAAAGATTTCTGGAAGAGATCCTCAACTTGATGTTGGAGTCGGCTCGACGGAACCTTGATGGCAATGACGCCGTTCGTGTTCTCGACGAAGACTTGGGGGTTGCTGAGTTTATCCAAGTTACTAGAGAGGATATTACGGCAACTGGCAAGCTCCGTCCGATGGGTGCCCGACACTTTGCGGCTACCGCCCAGCTTGTTCAGAATCTAGTGTCTGCTGCCAGTTCCCCTATCGGGCAAGACCCGGCAGTACTGGCCCATGTTTCCGGCAAAGAACTCGCCCGGGTAATGTTCGAGGAGATTCCCGGACTTCGCAGGTTTACTCTTGTGCGGGACAACATCAGACTGTTCGAACAGGCAGAGACTGCACGGCTACAGCAGCAGGTTCAGGAAGATATTACTGTTGAGGGCCAGGTTAGTCCTGAGCAGCAGCCAGAAGGAATGGAACAAGAAATTCCACAAGAGGGCGTGCCCATTGGCTAATGTCCCTACATTCTGGCTAAAAAATAAACGTACAGATGAGGATAGGCACCGAGTTTTAGACGCCCTTGCCGACTCCGTTCGTGGGTTCCAGCTCCTCAAGGACCATCTTGAAGCTGAGCTCGCTGACGTACAGAGGGAGATCAGGGCTCGTAATTCTTATGGAGAGATCCCTAACTGGGATCGATGGGTTGCAGACAGGCTCGGGTATGCCCGATGCCTAGATAAAATCATTGAGCGACTTTCTTTCTAATACCTTGACCAAAGGGAAATAAATTGTCTGACCAAGGCACAAACTTTGCATCCACTTCTTCGACCGATGGCGGTGTCTCACAAGGACTCGAAGCCTGGATTGGCGAAGGCAAGAAGTACAAAACGCCGGACGAGGCGCTCCAGTCGGTACCACACGCGCAGGAGCACATCCGGAAGTTGGAACAGACCCTCAACGAAATGCGTGACGAACTTGCGTCGCGTAGTAAGTTGGACGATCTGATCCAGCGACTAGATACTCAAAACAGTATGGGTAATGGTGGAGAACCGAGTACATCGGCACAACCGGTGGAAAGTTTCGATCCTCTAAAGGTCCAATCACTTCTTGATGAAATGCTAACCAAACGGGAGTTGGAGGCTAAGACGAAGGCCAATCTTGGTCAGGTAGTCACGTCTCTTAAGGCCCAGTTTGGGGATCAGGCCGAGGCGGCCTATGTTGCCAAAGCGCGGGAGCTTGGCTTGTCGAAGCAGGAGTTTGACCAGATCGCGGCGCGTTCGCCGCAGATGGTACTAGCTCACTTCCCCAAGCAGGAATCTCGTGGCAACGTGGCCACACGCAGCGATGTAAATCCAGCAGCTCTTCCCAGTATCGGCGGTAATGCTAAACCGGGGACGCACGCATGGTACAAAGAACTGCGTAAGGCGGATCCTAAATCGTATTTCTCCAAAGAAGTCCAAGTTAGAATGCACGAGGACGCGCAGCGTCTGGGTGCAGACTTTTATAAGTAAAGAGGACTAAATGAGTTTTACTACTTCTAATGTGGGCAACCACCTCATCCGTGCGGAACTGTGGAGCAATGAACTGAAGGACATCCTTCAGGACGAGTTGATGGCCACTCCGTACGTTCGTTGGCTTACTGAGTTCCCGGATGGTAACACGTTTACTATTCCGAGTATCGGCCAGGCCACGCTTCAGACCATTCAGGAAAACGTTCCTGTTACCTACGATGCGATGGATACTGGTGAATTCCAGTTCACCATCAGCACGTATGTGGGTTCGGCGCACTACATCACTGAGAAGGCGAAGCAGGATAGCTTCTACGCTAACGAGTTGATCTCCATGTTCCTTCCGAAGGAGCGACGCGCTCTTGAGGAGAAGCTTGAGACGGACATCTGGGCCTTGGCTATGAAGCAGACGCCCGGTAACGTCAACGCCATTAATGGTGCCAACCACCGCTTTGTTGCCTCTGGCACCAATGAGGTTATTGCGCCGAAGGACTTTGCCCTCGCGAAGTTCGCGTTGAAGAAGGCTAACGTTCCGCTGAACAACCTGATTGCCATTGTGGATCCGTCTGTTGCGTACGGCTTGGAGACTACCTCCAACTTCGTAACCTTTGATGCCAACCCGCGTTGGGAAGGTATCATCGAAACTGGTCTGACCACTGGTATGCGCTTCGTGCGTAACGTGTTCGGCTTCGATGTGTACGAGAGCAACTACCTGGCTACGGCCAACGAGACGATTGGAGGCAAGACCACGACGAGTGGTAAGGCTAACCTGTTCTTCTCGGCCGATTCGTCGGTGGTTCCGTTCATCGGCGCGTGGCGCCAGATGCCGACCGTGTACTCGGAGTTCAACAAGGATCTTCAGCGCGAAGAGTACTTGACTGTATCTCGTTATGGCCTGGATCTGTATCGCCCCGAAAATCTGGTTGTCGTCCTGTCGGATGACGATCAGGTCGCTTAATCTAGGAGGACATAATGGGAACTCTCGTAACTAATAGTGATGGCTTGCAGGTTCACTACGGCACTCGTGATGTGGAGGTCAATTACGCCCGCGCTGTGGGAGGCGTTGATTCGGTGCAGCAAGTCGTGTTCGACATCAAGGGCACTTCTCTCGGCACCACGGTGACGATCCAGGCGGGGCAGGCGTTTATTCCGGCTAACTCTCTTATCAAGAGCGCAACGCTTTTGGTCAAGGAGGGCTTTACTTCTGGGGGTTCGGCTACGCTGACTGTCGGTACGTATAGCATTGCTGGAGCGGCGGTGGACGCAGATGGTATCGACGCGACTGTTGCTGTCGCCGGCTTGGGTGCCAATGTGGATATCGCTTGCGATGGTGCCCAGGTAGGCGCCATTGTGACCGCTGATTGTTATATCGGTGCCATTTACGGTACTGCGGCATTTACTGCCGGTACCGCTCGCCTGGTTGTTGAGTACATCCAGAACCGAGGTTAATAAGTAGTGGGTTCGGGCCGGTAACTGCGTAGCGGGAGCCGGCCCGCATCCTTACCAAGGGAATTTATGGCAACTGTAACCTCCAAATCTATCAAACAGATCGAACGAGACTTCGTGGTTAAGCCGTGCCCTCGTCACGCATTCTTTATCATCGAGTACTCGGATGCCCCGGGTGCTGTGGTCCCCGAACCTCTTCGGGGCAACTGGACTTCCGTCGCCTACGCACAGCGTGCCCTTGAGGACTGGAAGGACTCCCTTACCAAACAACTTAATTCCGGAGAAGTAAGTGGCTAATATCTCCCACAGTGCCATTACTGATCCCAACATCCATGAGCCTAAAGGGGTAGCTACAGCTACCGCTGGAAAGGTGTATACGGCCAATGGCTCTGGCTCAGGTACGTGGAGTCTTCCTTACCCTCCGGGTATTTCTGGAGCTTCGAACGGGCAGGTATTCGTAGCTAATGGGTCGGGCGGTGGTTCGTGGCAAGGTCAGGCAGGAGCCACCAATAAAGGATACGGTGAGATGTACATCCAGGGGAATGCCTCGGCTACGGCCATCGCCGCTAGTAATACTCCTGTTAAAATTGCAACGGGCATGACTGCCGGGCAACTCTCCGGTATCACTTTTAATACGGACCTTCTTGCCGTAGATGAGGCTACCAAGTATCGAGTTGATGTTAGCCTGACGTTCTTCGGCGTAGCCGCTACTACTATTGATTGGGAGTTTGACATCTTTGCTGCGAATGCGTCAATTGGGCGTAAGCAGCGTGTACAGACTACCGGCACCGAGCACGTTGTCGTATCTCTCTCAGGCATTACGGGAACATTGGCGGTCAACGACCAAATTCACATCTCCGTTGCCAACAAGACGGATGCCAACGATCCAACCATCGTGAACCTTTCCTGCATCGTACAGGAGCTTTAATGGCTAAGTACACTGCTCTTGAGCTGGTGCAGCACATGCTGTCAGCCATTGACTCCGATGAAGTGTCTTCTATTGATGATACTACTGAGGCACGGCAAGCCTACGACCACGTGAAGTTGGCGTACGAGGAATTGCTGGGGAGCCGGCAGTGGCCTTTTACTCGCACTAATTTTGTGTTTGAGTCAGCGAGTTCTTCTGCTAAGCCAACCCGCGCCAAGATTCCTACCTATATTTCCGAGATCGTCTATCTCAAGTACCGGCGCAAGGCTATTTCGTATGTTACCCCCGAAGTATTCCAGGATCTAGTAGATCAGAGGGACTCGGCGGCCACTAATGTGGTTGTGTGGAAAGAGGGCGGAGTTCCCTTGGCGGTATTCAAGGACAGGCCCCCAACGTATTGGACTAGCTTCGACGACGAGATTATTATCTTGGATAGCTTCGATTCTTCGGTTGATACCTCTATGTACATCGCAGCCTCCGAGCTTACAGGATATGGAGTAAAGACTCCGTGCGAGTGGCCTGACTCTGACGTTGCGGATACTTTCGTAGTTAGTGACTTGCCCGAGAAGTACTTCCCCCTGTTTCGGGCGATGTGTCGTGAGCGGGCGTTCTACTACCTCAAGCAGATGGAAACCCCGACCGATACCCGCTTTATTCGCAAGCAGAAGATTCATCTTAACAAAACTGATTCGCGCGTTCGACGCGCCGACAGCATTCTTCAAACTGAACCGCATTACGGACGTAAGTAACAAATGGCAGAGTCGGTAGGGCAGAAGACGTACTTCACCTTTAGCGGTGGGCTAAACACTGACGGCTCTCCTCTAACCAATCCCGAGAATACGGCAGAGGTACTGGAAAATTTTATTCTGGAATCTAACGGAACCCTCCGTAAGCGGATGGGGTTGGCCGAGGAAGGGGCTACTTTTGCCACAGGCATCACGTTCGATTCGACTTCCGTAGTCTCTGTTCATGTGTGGGAGTCGCTTCTCAGAGAGTCTCTTGTAGACTTCTTCGTTATCCAAGTCAACAGCACTCTTTATGTGCTGTCTATGGATGCAACTACCATCACGAATTACGGAACTATCGACTTAACTGTTTATAAGAGGAGCACCTCCCTCACGGTAGGAAACAGTGCGATTCAAGGGAATTCTGGTAAAGGATACTTCTTCGTGGCATCACCGGAGATTAGTCCATTTTGGGTAAAGTTCGACTACGAAACTAGTACTATATCGCACTCCCCCATAGATCTTCTAATTAGAGATCTTTATGGCAAAGATGACGGACTCTCTAACGATAACCGCCCCAGCACTCTTTCAGCGGAGCATGAGTACAACCTCCTTAACCAAGGTTGGCGCAAGGAGTATATCAGTAAATTTTTTGCATCCACCGGAACATACCCCGCCAACTCCGATGTATGGTACTACGGCCGTAAAGAGATTCCTGACGACGATCTGCCGTATTTAGATTTTGTCCCTAGTCACATGACGATGCAGGAGTTTGGAAATTCTCCTGCTCCGAAGGGGCATTTCATTCTTAATGTTTTAGACGGCTCGATAGGATCTTCTTCAGGAGACTCTTGGTATTTTGTAGAAGAATTAGACAGTGTGTACCTAACAACTGTCTTGGAGAATCGCCCGGACTATTCGAAAATTATTTTTTCTCGACAAAACCGAATGGATCCAGCCCTCGTGGGGGACCAGATTAGATGGGCCAATATGACCTACACTATAATCGAAAAGGGAGTCTACTCTGACGGCACTTCGTATGCGATCATGGAGCGACCTGGATCTCTAAATACTAATTACGGTGCAGGAAGTAGAATCGATTTAGACTTATGGAGGAATGGAACATATCTTGGTGGTGGTAATGATTTCTTATTCAGCAAACCCGTTATTCCTGATGTTGTTGCCTTTTACGCGGGAAGAGTATTCTATGCGGGCTCTTCGTCTCAGGCGTGGGCTGGGACTGTTTTCTTCTCTCAAGTACTAGAGGACATAGATAAAGTAGGGTTGTGTTACCAAGACGCAGACCCAACTTCTGAGCACATCTCGGACCTTATTGCTACCGACGGGGGCACGGTCCTCGTAGAAAATGCTGTAAACATAACGGCCATGCTGCCGTATGAGGGGTCGCTCGTTATTTTTGCAGAGAACGGAGTATGGGAACTTTCGGGTTCCAATGAGGCCGGGTTCAAGGCCACAGAATTCAGACTTAAAAAGATCACTGAATTTGGTACCGTAGGGGCCAAGTCCATTGTTTCGTTGGGATCCGGGTTTCTGTACTGGAGTCGGCACGGAATCTTTGCGTTGCAGCGGGAGCAGGTATCTGCGTCTTTGCAGGCCGTGCGCCTTAGTAAAGACCGTATTCAGAATCTCTATAACACACTTTCGTCGGAGTCAAGGAAACGAGCTACGGCGTATTACGACAAAGTAGAGAACAAAGTATATTGGTTGTATTCCGCAGAAGGAATTTTTTCCATCTACAACCACTATGACAGGGTGTTGGTGCTGGATCTTTCCCTAGAGGGAGGGGCCTTCTACACATTTACCTTTGATTCTTTGTACGATTCGTCAGGACTGATCCTGTGCGGGATGCTGTCCTCCAGTAACTCAAATGTATTGGAAGAAGTAATCTATGGAGTGGTGGTTGGTGCCGACACAGTGGTTGTCGGAAGTGATCCCGTTGTTATCGAAGAGTCAGTTGGGGTTGGGGCCAGCAGTTCTGGTCTGCCGGTCTACCTGCTTGCTGGGCAAGGAGCGCTTTTGGGTAGGATTCTGGGGGATACCTCGTACCGTGACCTTAAGCAATCGGATTATGTTGGGCGAATCCTCACTCGATTTGAGCTTACTGACGAGAAACTGAAGAAGAAACAGATTAAATACCTCAAGGCACACTTTGGTAAAGATACTGGTGCTATTCTACCTGTGGCCTATCGATGTGCCGCACCCACTGGGTGGACTCAGGTAGCAAATATGCCGACCGGAGTAGAGGCACCTTACGGAGTGACGTATAAGAACTATTTTTATGTGTTCGGCGGCTCGACTACGCAGCACGCGGTGAACTCGGTAAATCTTGTTCAGAGATACAACAAATTTACGAATACTTGGGATACCCCAACAACCTTACCTTACGGAGCATATAGAGAAAACATAGCCCGCCTACTTCCTAACGGCAAGATCTACGTTGCGGGTGGTGCTGGGCCCGGATACAGCAACCAAGCCTATTGGTACGATCCTGAGACTAATACGTGGGAGCATAAAAACAATTTACCTTTCACTTGGTGTGATCCTAGAATCGGGCTTCTACCAAGCGGTAAGCTTTTAATTTCGGGAGGGTCCACCGGCAATGTAGCATACCCTCGTCTGTCTAGTTGTTATATCTATGACCCAGCCGCCGATTCGTATACTCTCACTACGCCACTAAATATACAGAGGGGGAATCACACTCAGGTGGAACTGGCCGATGGACGTATTATGGTACTTGCTGGGAACATTGCTTCAGGTGTAGATACTTCCTCCTATGAGATTTACGATGAACAGTCGGCTACATGGACATTGTTCTCCTCTAGCCCTGTAAGTTATAATTATCCAGGAATGATTAGCACAGTATGCGGGACAGTATTTGCGTGGGGAGGTCACACGGCAGCCTCCTTGACGCTCACGAATACTGTCTATGAATACGACGTTGCAACAAATATTTGGACAGCCCTTCCCAATTTTCCTATTACAGTAGCTGGCCAGGCATATGGGCAGTTCTCGGATGGAAAGATTATTGCTTGCGGAGGGTACACAACTAATATGTCTACTATAACAAATAAAACTTACATCGCGGGGTAGAGATGGCCGAACAAACTAACTCATGTAAACTACGGGTAAGGTGGGATTGGGCGGATTCCTCCGCTTCGGGAAAATGGTCCAGGCAGGAAGAGATCTGGCGCGAGGTACGCCCTATGTTGGAAGATCCTGACGCGCACGAGGGATATCCAGTTGTCGTAACTAAAAACAAAGTACGTGGTACAGGTCAAGCCCTTCAGACAGAGTTTGTTTCTGAAGCTGGAAAGGCGTGTGTCTTCTACGGATGGGGCGTTGAACTAGCCGCGAAGAGTAAGATGTGAGCCAGCAGATTCCAGTCGTAGTGACTGATAACTACATCATGAAGCTGGAGTATGTACAGGGAATGGGATGGTTCATGCACTTCGATATAAAGAAATTCAACAAGACAATCATGCAGGAAACTTTTCGTGAGTTTGAGAAATTCAAGTCTTCTCTAAAAGATATGGGGGTATGCGAACTTTTCGGAGAAGTTATGGTTGGGGACGACAAACACACTAAGTTTGTTTTAATGTACGGCGGGGAGCCGTTTATGGACAATTATATTGACGGTAAAATTCGCTCTACTATCTACAGGTGGGGGTTTTAATGGGCGCTCCAGTATTGCTTGGTGCTACCCTTCTCGCTGGAGCCGGCCAGATTGCGATGCAGAAGAAAGCGGCTGCGGCCCAGAAAGATGCCCAACAGGCCCAATCCTCGGGGGCGGAAGTCCAACGAGTTAATGCTCTGCGGGAGCGTGTCCGCCGTGCCAGGGCTATGCGGGCAGAAGTGATTCAAGCTGGGGAAAATCAAGGAGTAGCCGGGAGTTCTGCTGTTGTTGGCGGTGCTGCCAGTACGGTATCACAGGCTTTCTCCGGGGCAGGGTACTCCAACCAATTGGCTCAGTTTGCATCACATGCTTCCCGGGCCAACCAAAGCGCCGCAGACTCCCAAGCTACTGGGCAGATCTTCGGAACCATCGGAGGAATTACGGGTGGGCTATTTACAGACTCCGGTGGTGCCGAGACCATTTTCAAATAATGAGTGACACTTCTAGTGCCGACTACTGAAATACTTTATCCGGACGAGACGCCAGTTGGTGCCGCAGTAGTAGCGGAGGACAACGAGTCTTCGCGAAATCAGTTGGCAACTTATCGGGCCGTAATTGATTCCGAGACTAAGGGGGCCGACCCCGTACAGACCTTCAACGAGACGGCAACTCTCCCGACCGCTGCTATCAAGCAGGGCTTGGCTGAGGAGTACAAGCAGATAACACACGACGACCTGGCTAAAATTATTGAGGATACGTACAACAATAGCCCGGAAGAATTGCAGCGCACGTTCGAAGCTGCGAACGAGGTTAACAGGAAGACCCAGGACGATGCTGACGGACCAACTGGTCC
>JBFWTW010000113.1:0-9305 GCA_050247635.1 Candidatus Dadabacteria bacterium
CGAGCATCTCGAAGAAGGTGTGGTGCCTCGACGTATAGCCGACGTTTTCGAGGTCGTTATGCTTTCCCCCGGCGCGGACGCAGTTCTGGGACGACGTCGCCCTTTTGTAGTCACGCGTATCGAGCCCGAGGAAGACGTCTTTGAACTGGACCATGCCGGCATTCGTGAAAAGAAGCGTCGGGTCGTTTTTCGGGATGAGGGAGGAGCTCTTTACGATAGTGTGCCCCTTCTCCTCAAAATATTTGAGGAATAGATTTCTTATTTCAGAGCCTGTCATTTTATTCTTCGTCATTTCCGTATTCGTATTATATAGCGGCCTCCGCCGCCTTCCCGCCGCTGGTTTTCCTGGCCGGATACGCCGCAGCGAGCTGGCCGCACGCCCCGAGTATATCCCTTCCACGGTTCTTTCGTATCCTGACATTAATCCCGAACGAGATAACTATCTCCTGGAATCGCAGCACGCGCTCCATGGACGGCGACTTGTAGGGAAGCGGCCGCGCCTCGTTAAAGGGAATGAGGTTTAACTTGCAGTTTATTCCGGCGAGGAGATTGCCGAGATCGTACGCGTCCTTGTCGGAATCGTTTACGCCGCTCAGCAGCACGTATTCGAACATGAGAGCTTTACGGGGCGGCACCGGGAAGTTGACGCTCGCCTTTAAGAGCTCCTTTATCGGATAGCGCTTGTTGATGGGCATGATTTTATTCCGTATCTCGTCCGTGGGTGCGTTGAGCGACACCGCAAGGTTGACGGATATACGCTCGCCGAGCTCTTTGATCCTGGGCGCTATTCCAGAGGTGGAGACGGTTATACGCCTCGGCGAAAGCGCGAGGCCGTTACGGTCCATCAGGTTCTCGAGCGCCCGGACGAGGTTGTCCAGATTGTCGAGCGGCTCGCCCATGCCCATGAATACTATGTTGGTCACGGAGTCGTACGTGAGCCTGTTTACAATCAGATACTGGTCTATTATTTCTGACGGCGTAAGGTTGCGGATTTTCCCAACGGTTCCGGTGAGACAGAATGTGCAGCCGAGGGCGCACCCCGCCTGCGAGGATACGCAGAGGGTGTTCCTCTTTTTGTCGGGTATGAGGACGCTCTCGATCTGGTTCCCGTCCGAAAGCCTGAATAGATACTTTCTCGTCCCGTCCTTTGAAACCTGCTCGCCCGCGAGCTCTATCGAATCGCCGATGGTAAAGGCGGACTTGAGGGTTTCTCTCAGGTCCTTGGACAGGTCGGTCATCTCGTCGAAAGACGACGCCCCCCTCACATAAATCCATTTACCTATCTGGCGGGCACGGTAGGGTTGAATCCCCTTACCCGATACGAATTCTCCGAGCTCGGCAGGGCTTAAATCCTTGATGTTCATATTGTCGCCGGATTACGTATTAATTTTATACGCTATCCGAGTAAGGATACAGGGGGTAGTGAGGTTATACAATAGCCGGAAGGCCCCTCAATTACAGTCAATAAGTGGGAATTAGAGGCTTGTCGACGGCGCTCGAAAGGACGCCGCACACGGGGCCCCGAACATCAGCCGGCCTGCCCCGGGGGCTCGGGCTCTCCCGTGACCGTCCCGAGGAGCTCCGAGAATTTCGCGAGCTCGGCCCTTATCTCCATGATCTCCCTCATGAGGACGACCCGCCGCCTGGAGCCGGCCTTTTCGTAGGACGATTTTCTCATGGCAAGGCGGCTTACGAGCGTAAGGTACTTGTCCTTGTTAAGGTATTTCGGGAACCAGCCGTTCTTCTTCATGGCGCCGTACGACATCAGTATCTTCCTGTATTTCTGCGGAAGGACGCCGAGGTCGAACTCCTCGGCGAGCTGTATCTCACGCTGCCGCCGCTCGGTCAGAATCGACTTCACATACATTATGAATATGAACACGATGTAGGAGAACAATATGAGGACCGCCAGCGTCCAGTGCGCCTCGCTCCGGGAAGTGACGAGGAAGTTCCACGTCGAGTGGAGGAACACGGCGAGGAAATAATAGAGGCCGACCGACACGAGGGCGTCCCGGCCCCCGTCCTTGAGCTTGCTGATGCCCGCACCGAATGTGGCGCTCGCGGCGCAGTGCATGTTGGCCGTCATCATGCTGCGGAGGAAAAGGAGATTCAGCCACTCGTACCCGGGGGCGTAGCTCGCGTATTGGGCGAAGTAGAGGAAGTTTTCCGTCATGCCGAACCCAAGCCCCGAGGCCGCGCCGTAGAGTAGGCCGTCGGTCATGTTGTCGAAGTGCCGGAGCCTCAGGAAAAAGAGCACGATGAGTCCCTTCATCAGCTCTTCTATCGCCGGGGCGACGAGGACAGCAGTAGTGTCGAAATGCGGGCTGTAAATCGCCCCGCCGAGAAGCCTTATGCTCGCCTCCGTGCCGAGGATAGAGAGGATGACAGCCCCGAACCCGCCCCAGAAAAAGGCGCCGAAGACGTATTTAAGCGGCTCCCTGTCGTAACGGTCTATCCACCAGACAAAGAGGAGTCCCGCCAGCACAGGGGCAACAGCCATGACGAGGGAGACGAAAACTATTACGTGGTCCATGAATTATTCATGATATTATGCTCTATCGGAGCCAATTACAACAAGCCTTTCGGCACAAGCGCGGCAAAGCCCTCGACGACACTACGCAGCTACCGGAGCGCGACCGGCGTTTAACGAAGATTCGAGGGCTTGATATTTCCTTCCGTTCGAAGATAATATCGCCCGAAACGAATGCCTAAACGCCGATATGCTGGTATATTAATCGCTGAGGGAACAATCTGAACATGTCCAGCCTGGAAACTGCCCTTGAACACGGGCTCACGGAAGAGGAATATAATAAAATCACGGGCGCTTTGGGCAGGGAGCCCAATCTTACGGAGATAGGCATACTCGGCGCGATGTGGTCCGAGCACTGCTCGTACAAGAGCTCGAGGATTTATCTTCGGAAGCTCCCCACGACGGGCGATAGGGTCATACAGGGCCCTGGCGAAAACGCCGGCGTCGTTGACATAGGCGACGGCCTCTGCGTCGTCTTCAAGATGGAAAGCCACAACCACCCCTCGTTCATCGAGCCATACCAGGGCGCGGCGACGGGCGTGGGCGGCATACTGAGGGATATATTCACGATGGGCGCAAGGCCCATTGCGATACTCGACTCTCTCAGATTCGGCAACCCTTCCCTTCCCAAAACGAAATACGTCGCGGGCGGAGTCGTTTCCGGCATAGCCGGGTACGGGAACTGCATCGGCATCCCGACTGTCGGCGGCGAGGTTTACTTCGACCCCTGCTATGACGGCAATCCGCTTGTAAACGTATTCGCGCTCGGCGTCACCAGGGCCGATGAAATATTCAGAGGCTACGCCGAGGGCGTCGGGAACCCCGTCATTTATGTCGGCTCCAAGACCGGGCGCGACGGCATACACGGCGCGGTGATGGCGTCCGAAACCTTCACGAAAGAGGCCGAAGAGAAACGGCCGGCAGTTCAGGTCGGCGACCCGTTTACGGAAAAGCTCCTCCTGGAAGCGTGCCTCGAGCTCTTCAAGACTGGCGTCGTGGTCGGCATACAGGATATGGGGGCCGCCGGGCTCACATCGTCCTCGACCGAAATGGCCGAGCGGGCCGGGACCGGCATAAGGATAGACATCGAGAAGGTCCCCAGAAGGGAAGAAGGCATGACGCCGTACGAGGTCATGCTCTCCGAATCGCAGGAGCGGATGCTGATAGTACTCGAAAAGGGTAAGGAAGAAGTTGCGGAGAATATATTCAAAAAGTGGGGTCTCGACTTCAGCGTCATCGGCGAGGTGACCGACAGCCACAGCATAGTCATCGCCGAGAACGGAGAAACCGTCGCCGACATACCGCTGAGCCTCGTATCCGAAGAGGCCCCGGCGTACGACAGGCCGGTGAAAGAGCCCTCGAACCTCGCAGAGCTCGGGCGGCTCGACCTTTCGGATCTGCCCGTGCCGGGCGACCTCGGAAGGGTTTTATTGACGCTACTCTCTTCGCCGACGCTCGCGAACAAACACTGGATCTACGAGCAGTACGACTACATGGTGAGGACTAACTCCATAACCCTCCCCGGCTCCGACGCAGCCGTAGTAAGGATAAAAGGCACGCCCAAAGCCGTCGCCATGACGGTCAACTGTAATTCGAGATACTGCTACCTCGACCCACACGCAGGGGCCGCGATAGCAGTCGCCGAGAGCGCGAGGAACCTCGCATGCTCGGGCGCCCTGCCCCTCGCTATCACGGACTGCCTCAATTTCGGCAGCCCAGAAACGCCCGAGGTCATGTGGCAGTTCAAGCGGGCGCTCGAAGGCATGGCCGAGGCTGCCATCGCCCTCGATACACCGATAGTCAGCGGCAACGTGAGCTTCTATAACCAGACGGAGGACAGGGCGATATTCCCGACGCCTACGGTAGGCATGGTCGGGCTCATAGACGACGCCGGGCGGCGTCTGACGCAGTGGTTCGAAAACGAAGGCGACGTCGTGGCTATACTCGGCGAGACTAAAGAGGAGCTCGGCGGGACGGAATACCTCTCGCAAATACACGGAAAAACAGCCGGTCTACCGCCATCCGTAGACCTCGAACGCGAGAAAAACCTGATATCCGCCTTACTAAAAGCTTCTGGAGAAGGTATACTTAACTCTGCACACGATCTTTCCGAGGGGGGTTTCGCAGTAGCACTGGCGGAGTGCTGTTTCAATCCGAACGGCCCTTTAGGCGTCAGGGTAGACATTCCTGCTGAAATCAGACCGGATGCCCTCTTATTTTCAGAAACCCAGGCAAGAGCAATCATTTCACTCGACGAGAAGAACATCAAAAGGCTGGAAGAAATTTCCCAGGAATTCGGAGTGCCTTTGGAGATCATAGGCAGAGTGGAGGGTTCCCGAATATATGTCCGGGAATTGCTGGACGTTCCCGTATCCGAGGCTTTAAGGGCATGGAACACGGGTTTCGAGAACAACCTTAAAAGCTATGGCTAAGCTCAAAGAAGAATGCGGTGTGTTCGGTATTTTCGGTAATGCCGAAGCGTCAAACCTGACATACCTCGGCCTTCACGCCCTCCAGCACAGGGGCCAGGAAAGCGCCGGTATAGTCACGTCGGACGGCGTGAACCTTCACAACCACCGCCAGATGGGCCTCGTTTCCGATATTTTCACCGAGGATATATTGTCGCGCCTGCCGGGCACGAACGCCATAGGCCATGTGCGCTATTCGACCACCGGGTCGAGCCAGGACAAGAATATGCAGCCCATCGTGATCAACTATTTCCGCGGTGCCCTGGCCATAGCGCATAACGGCAACCTCACCAACGCCAGGACGCTCAGGGAAGAGCTCGAAGGCGAAGGGGCGATATTCCAGTCTACGACCGACACCGAGGTCATAGTCCATCTCATTGCGAAATCTAAAGAAGAAAAACTCGTCCAGAGGATCATCGAATCCCTCATAAGATGTAAGGGCGCCTACTCGCTCATGTTCCTCACCCCCGAGGCAATGATAGCGGCGAGGGACCCGTACGGGTTCAGGCCGCTGGTAATGGGGAAGCTCGGCGACTCCCCCGTGTTCGCTTCGGAGACATGCGCCTTCGACCTCATAGAGGCCGATTACATAAGAGAGGTAGAGCCCGGCGAGATCATAGTCGTAACGCAGGACGGGATGGAATCCTTCAAGCCCTTCGGCGAGATGCCGCACGCACACTGCGTCTTCGAATACATATACTTTGCGCGGCCCGACAGCTTCCTTACGGGGAGGAACGTTTATCAGGTAAGGAAAGAGCTCGGAAAGCAGCTCGCAAGGGAGCACCCGGCCGAGGCCGACATCGTCGTCGCCGTGCCCGATTCGGGCGTGCCCGCCGCGATAGGGTTTTCGGAGCAGCTCGGCCTCCCGCTTGAGCTTGGGCTCCTCCGGAGCCACTACGTCGGGAGGACGTTCATCGAGCCCCAGCAGTCTATCAGGAACTTCGGCGTAAGGCTCAAGCTGAACGCCATAAGGGAAGTGCTGAACGGGAAGCGCGTCGTCATAATAGACGACTCTATAGTAAGGGGCACGACGTCGCGAAAGATAGTGAAGATGATTCGCGCCGCCGGGGCGACGGAGGTGCACATGAGGATAAGCTCGCCCCCGACGAAGTTCTCGTGCTACTACGGAATCGACACCCCCCTCAAAGAAGAGCTCATCGCCAACTCGCTCGAAATAGACGAAATAAGAAAGTACATAACCTCGGACTCACTCGGCTACCTCAGCCTCGAAGGTGTTATGAAAGGGGTGGACGAGACGAAAAAGATCGAAGGTAAAGAGAGCTTCTGCAGCGCCTGTTTCTCCGGGAGATATCCCGTGGAGCTGACAGACCTCAAGAAGGTCAAGCACAAGCAGCTTGGGCTTTTTGGGGGATAGTTGGTCACCACTACAATAGCGGTTCAGAATATAAGGCTGGCGTAAGGAAACGTATTATCCAATTTCGCTCAGCTTACCGAGTACGTCTTCCATCTTCTTTATCTGAAATGAAAGCTCTTCGAATATATCGCGCTCTTTCTGGATTATCTCTTCCGGCGCGCGGCTGAGAAAATCGGGGCTGGACAGCTTCTTTTGGGTGCGTTGGAGGTCTTTTGAAATCTTGCCGATTTCTTTCTTTATCCTCTCGGTTTCTTTGGAAACGTCGATGAGACCTTCGACGGGGAGGAATATCTCGACCCCGGGAATGACCTGCGCGACTGCCTTTGCAGGCTTGTCGCCTTCCGTTATCTCCATTCCGGTTAGGGTCGCGAGGCTCATGACGAAGCCCTTGTTATTTTCGATCTGTTTACGGATTTTATCATTCTCGGGGAGGAGAACGACGCTTACCTTCTCGGATGGATGAAGCCCCAGCACCGCCCGAAGGTTACGTATACCGACGACAATCCCCTTCATGAGCTCGACCTCGTCGTGCTCCGCCCTGAAAATCCGCTCGGGGCTGTATTCGGGGAACGCGCTCAGCATTATGCTCTCCGCCGTACCGCCGCGCACTCCGCCGAGCTCGACCCCGAATTCCCGGAGCCTCTGGTAAAGCTCCTCCGTAACGAAGGGGGCCATAGGATGCAGGAGCTGGAGGGCCGTTTTGAGCACCCGTACGAGGACGCCCTGCGCCTGATATTTCTTTTCGGGGTCGCCGCCATAGAGAGCGGGCTTTACGGACTCAATATACCAGTCGCAATATTCCGACCAGAAGAACTGGTACACGGCACTGGCAGCCTTGTCGAACTCGTAATTGTCGAGCGACGCCTCGACCTCTTTCACCGTTTCGTTAAGCTTCGTGAGTATCCACTTGTCGTATGTCGAGAGCTCGCCGCCCCCGAGCTTCGTCCCGGCGTCGTAGTCTTCGAGGTTCATGATCAGGAAACGCGAGGCGTTCCATATCTTGTTTATAAAATTCCTGTACCCCTGTATGACGGGCATGGAGAGCTTGATGTCCCTCCCCTGCGTCGCGAGGGCCGTAAGGCTGAACCTGAGCGCGTCAGCGCCGTTTTCCTCGATGACGGTCAGAGGGTCGATGACGTTCCCCCGGGTCTTGCTCATCTTCTGGCCCTTCTCGTCCCTTATGAGGCCGTGTATGTAAACGTCCCTGAACGGCACGTCGCCCATGAAATGAATGCCCTGCATTATCATCCTGGCGACCCAGAAGAAGATGATGTCGAACCCCGTGACGAGAACGCTCGTCGGGTAGTAGTGCTTAAGCTCGGGCGCATCGTCCGGCCAGCCGAGCGTCGAGAACGGCCAGAGCCCCGACGAGAACCACGTATCGAGGACGTCGGGGTCGCGCTCGAGGACGGGTTCCCCGCCGTAATGCTTCCTCGCCGCCTCGCGGGCCTCGTCTTCCGAAGCTGCAACGAATATCTCTCCGTCGGGCCCGTACCAGGCCGGTATCTGGTGCCCCCACCAGAGCTGCCTCGATATGCACCACGGCTCTATGTTACGGAGCCATTCGAAGTACGTATTCTCCCAGAACTTGGGCACGAACCTGACCCTGCCCTCCTCGACGGCCGCGAGTGCCGGCTCGGCGAGCTTTTTGGCATCGACGTACCACTGCTCGGTAAGCCACGGCTCTATTACGACACCGGATCTGTCGCCGTAGGGGACGGTGTGGTTGGTCTCTTCTATCTTGTCCAGGAGCCCGAGCGCCTCTAGATCCTCGACGACGAGCTTTCTGGCCTCGAACCTGTCGAGGCCGCGGTACTTCTCGGGCGCGTTTTCGTTTAGGTGCGCCGTAGCGTCGAAGATGTTCACCATCGGGAGATTATGTCTCCGCCCGACTTCAAAGTCGTTGAAGTCGTGCGCAGGCGTAATCTTCACCGCGCCGGTCCCTTTTTCAGGGTCGCTGTATTCGTCAGCGACTATAGGAATCTTGCGGCCGACCAGCGGCAGCACGACGTTCTTGCCAACGAGGTGCTTATAGCGCTCGTCGTCCGGATGGACCGCAACGGCGGTATCGCCGAGCATCGTCTCGGGCCTCGTCGTAGCGACCGTAATAAACTCGCCCTCGCTCCCCTCGACTGGGTACTTGAAGTGCCAGAAATGCCCCCTGACCTCCCTCTGCTCTACCTCGAGATCGCTTATTGCGGTCGTAAGCTTCGGGTCCCAGTTTACGAGCCTCTTATCCTTATAAATCAGCTTTTCGTTGTAAAGATCGACGAACACCTTCCTCACAGCGCGGGAGAGGTTCTCATCGAGGGTGAAGCGCTCCCTGTCCCAGTCAGGCATAGCGCCGAGACGCCTTAGCTGCGTCCCTATGGTGCCGCCGGACTCCTCTTTCCACTTCCAGACGCGCTCGATGAACACATCCCTGCCCATCTCGGCCCTGCTGGTGCCTTCCTTTTCGACCTGCCTCTCGACCATCATCTGCGTCGCGATACCGGCGTGGTCCGTCCCGGGCACCCAGAGCGCGTCGAACCCCTTCATGCGCTTGTAGCGTATGAGGATGTCCTGGAGCGTGTTGTTGAGCGCGTGGCCTATGTGAAGCGAGCCCGTAACGTTGGGCGGGGGGATGACTATAGTGAAAGGCGGGAGCCCCGAATCCGGCGAGGCTTTATGATAGCCCCTGTCCATCCATTCGGCGTACCATTTCTCTTCAACCTTTTTAGGATCGTAAACCTTATCCATCTGGGTTTTATCGTTTTCTGACATGGCAGCCGTTTGTATAAAGAAGGATTAAAAAAAAGGGGGCGGGTAACGGGATTTCCGTCGCCTGCCCCCGGAATTTCAAAGTTTGATTTTATTCGTCAGCCGAAGCCGCGGCCGGCACCGGAACCTCGAGAACGGGAACCTCGACGTCGATGTTCCTGTATATCGGGAG
>JBFWTW010000114.1:0-9298 GCA_050247635.1 Candidatus Dadabacteria bacterium
GCGGCGGGACTTGTAGAAAAAGCAGCGGGAGTAGTATGGACACCTTACCCTGAGGCAGCTGTCGCTCTCGGCGGAGACCTTGTCCCAGACTTCGTCGGGAGGCGAGAAGCTGAGGTCGGAGAGAGAGCCGTCGTCCGTGACGCGGGCCCATTCGAGTATGCTCGTGAGGGCGCCAGCCTCGTCTTCGTCCGCCATCTCGAATAGGCCTTCCTGGACGGTTTCGGCGCGGAGGAGGCAGAGGTAATTCCCCATGCCCTTTACGAGGGAGTAGTTGAACGCCTCGCCGAAGGCCTTGTGGACGAGCGGGATATCCTTGTCTATGAGCTGCTCCTGGAGATTTATCGTGTTAGTCGATATGACCACGCGCTCGCCGTTACGCATAGCCCATACGGCGGACGGGATGAGGTAGGAGAGCGTCTTTCCGGTGCCCGTCCCGGCCTCGATCACCGATATGGTGTCGTCGTTGAACGCGCGGGCGACGGACTCGGCCATACGGAGCTGCTCGTCGCGGAGCTCGTACCGCTCGCCCATGACCTCGGCGACGCTGCCGCCGGGGAGAAGCGAGCCGGTGACGTCCTCTATGTCGAGCGGCTCTATCTCCTTTTCGAAGTAGGGCTCCACCACGACGTAGATATGGGTTGCGGCGTTGTTGACGATATAGAATCCGACGCCGTCGTTGCCGAAGACGGAGGCGAGCTTTATGTCCTGGTCGGAGGGAGTGAGGTTGCCGGAGGGGTGGTTGTGTATGACGACGTCGCCGGGGCCCGCGGAATCGAGCACGGCCGGGACGGAGTATTCGTTCCCTCGCGCTATGATCTCGACGCAGTTGACCGAGCCGCCGTTTTCTATGCGGCCTACGAAAAAGACCTCGTTCCCCGAGGCCTCTTCGATGCCAGATTTTATGGCGTTTCTCGCTTTTTCGGAAATGAGCTCGCGCGGCACGGGGAAAAGTCTACATCATTCGCGGGGCTTTGACAGAAGGGCGAAGAAGAGGGCTTGTTGCGCAAGCCCGTTAGTTTTGGTAGTTTATCTGTTCCGCACCACGGAGGGGTGGCCGAGTGGACGAAGGCGCTGGTCTCGAAAACCAGTAGAGTCGTAAGGCTCTCGTGGGTTCAAATCCCACCCCCTCCGCCAGCCAGGAAGCAGCTTCCCAATCGTTTGCCCAAATAACCAATCAAACTATTTTGAATTCAGGTAAAACCAAAATCGGGTTTCTCATTTCTGAATTGAAAGAAATCATAATTTTTGCCGTCTGTTCTCATAACCGCAAAAATTGCGAAAGGCCCAGGCGTTTCCATTGAGAATTTATTGAAATAAAGGTGTCAGCACGTCATCAACAGATAACGATAAAAACATATTGGATAACGGTAAGCACTAGATTAAGCTGTATTTATTACTAACTAAAAATCACCTATGAAAAAAATCTCAACAATATTTCTTCAGGTCGTCGTTGTACTCATCGGCATAACGGCTCTGGCCATCATGATCCGGTTTCCTTTGACTGAAGGGAGAGCCGCAAACTTAGACCTGTTTAGTATTTACGCTGATCCGTTCATAATCTATGGATATCTGGCGTCTATTGCATTTTTTGTCGCCCTGTATCAGGCGTTCAAATTGCTCGGATATATCAGGCAGAATAAACTATTCTTATTTAATTCTGTGAAGGCTTTAAGGAATATAAAATATTGCGCAATCGTACTGAGCGTCTTAATTGCGATAGCAGCGATGTACATAAGAATATCTTTTGCTTTACATGCGGAAGGTGCGCAAGACGACGATCCGGCGGGTTTTATTGCCGTGTCCATTGTGGCTGCTTTTATTTCTATCGTAGTCGCCACCGCCGCGTCCGTATTTGAAAAAACCTTACAAAGTGCCGCTTATATAAAATCCGGGAACGACTTAACGGTATGACCAAATCAACATGGCAATCATCATTAACATCGACGTCCGCCCGAGAAAAATCCGGAGAAATTTGCTAATCTATGACTATGAGAAAAATCATAGTCTTGTCGTTCATGACGCTCGACGGCGTCATCCAGGCGCCGGGCGGACCCGGAGAAGACACCTCCGGAGGTTTTGAATACGGCGGCTGGACGGTTCCATACTTCGATGATTTTTCGGGCCGGGTCATGGACGAGCAAACCGGGCACCCCTTTGACCTCCTTCTCGGAAGGAAAACATATGACATATTTGCCGGTTACTGGCCGCATCAGGATGAGAGCACGACTCCGTTTGCCCTGAAGTTCAACAAGGCAAGAAAATATGTAGCGTCTCGCTCGCCGATTGAGCTTGACTGGAATAACTCCGTACTTCTTCAAGAAGATATAGTAGAGGAAATTAAAAAGCTCAAAGCGCAGGACGGCCCCGAGCTGCAGGTTTACGGCAGCGGAGACTTCATACAGACGTTATTAAAAAACGACCTGGTAGATGAGCTCTGGCTCAAAATCTTCCCCATAACGCTCGGCACGGGCAAACGCCTGTTCGCCGAGGGCACGATCCCGGCAGCATTCGAACTAACGGATAGCAAAGTTTCTCCGAGCGGAGTTATGATTGCCAACTTCAAGCGCGCAGGTGAAGTTGAGACGGGATCGTTCTGAAAAGCCCCTATGCGCGCATCTCACTTGCCGTTAGGCACTGCCCCGCACCCGCACCCGAATTCGTGAATCCCCCTTTACGAAACTTTAACTATAGCCCGGCATCTTACGTGATATACTCGTAATTATTAAAGTTATCACTGTATCGATGATATAGGATCTTCGGATCGTGGCTGCAGGTAATCAATCACAAAATTACGCATAGCGGGGTGAATCATCATGGATAAGGTAGTTCATTTCGAGATTTCTTTCGACGACCTAGAGAGGGCAAAGGACTTTTACGGCTCTGTATTCGGGTGGTCTATAATGGATTGGGAGATGCCCGGCGGCATCGTGTATACGGGCGTAAGGACCGTGGACGTGGACGAGGAAACGTACGTGCCCAAGGAGCCTGGAGCGATAAACGGCGGGTTTGTGAAGAAGAGCGGCGACATACCGGCGCCAGTCATTACGATTAACGTCGATTCCATCGACGAGGCCGTGAAGAGGATAGAGGCCAATGGCGGGAAGATGGTCGGAGAAAAGGGCGAGGTGCCCGACATGGGGTACTACGCTTACTTCAAGGATTCCGAGGGGAACGTGGTGGGCCTCTGGGAAACCATGAAGAAGGGCTGAGCAATGCATTTCGTATTTTGGCCGGGCATCGCCGAAAGGCCGGCGATAATGCATAATAAGTAGATGCTTAAACGCCCGAAGTATCGGATGCCGGCATACGTGACGGAAGCCATTTCCGAGAGCGGGGTCGAGGACGCTTACGACGGCCGACCGGCATACCAGAGGAACGATTATATAAGGTGGATCGATTTCGCCAAGCGGGAGGAGACCCGGCGGAAGAGGCCCACACAGATGCTGGACGAGCTCGGGCGCGGAGACGTTTACATGAAGATGGCGTGGAAACCGGGGAGGAGACGCTGAGCCTCCGTTTGAGAATCAGGGGAGAAAAATTTCACGGCTGAGGGGGCCGGGTGGAAAAGGGTATCACGGCAGTCTGGAAGGGATGGAACGGGGAGAGCAGGGAGTACCTTACGCTCGGTGAGCGCGGCGGGAATGTATACGCGGAGTCGCTGATTATTTCCGACGGCGGCGGGCGCCCGTTCGCCGCGAGGTACGCGATCGAATGCGATCCGGGCTGGAGGGTGAGGAGCGTAGGCGCACACCTTCTCGGCGAGCCGCGCGAGACGAGGCTCCTGAGCGACGGCGAGGGCGGATGGACTGACGGCTACGTAGAGCTCCCCGATTTAAAAGGCGCTATCGATGTAGATATTTTTCCGACTCCGTTTACCAACACGCTTCCGATCAGGCGGCTCGGCCTCGGCGCGGGCCAATCGGCGGATATTGTGGTCGCCTATATAACCCTCCCCGAAATGTCCGTGACATCAGCCCCTCAGCGCTACACATGCATTGAACCGCTAAAAGCTTATCGCTTCGAGTCGCTCGATTCCGATTTTAAATGCGACATAGAGATAGACGAGGACGGACTCGTGGTATCTTATCCGGGACTGTTCAGGAGGATGAGATGACAGAGCATATACAAGTATTCCGCATGGGCGGTAAAAATCGGGGTAGAATATTTGTATAATCCGCTCTGGCTCGGGACAGCAGAAATATGTAGAGACGGATTCCTATCTGACGTAGTATTTATAGAAAATAATAATTGAGAGGTGAAATGATGAGGAAAGCATTAGTCATATTCGCTTTCGCAATAATTTCGGCCGCCCTTCCGGCGGCTACTTTCGAATCGCACGCGGAGCAGACGCTCAGGGGAACCGGCCTGGGAAAGGAAACGTCCGACAAAGATTCCAGGGTAAGCCCGCTGCTCAGGGCTGCCGCGGAGAGGCTGGGGGATGGAACGGTTTCGCCGAGGCAGCTCGGAGCGGGAGAGGACCTGCTGTCTGACATGGTCAAGGTGAACGGCGAGGGCAAAGTGGAGGTGTACATATATTTCAGCGAGCTCGGCGAGGCTGATCTCGAGGACCTCTACAGCCTCGGATTCGATAGGGAAATCGTAAACGAAAAGCTCAAGATAGCTCAGGGGTGGCTGCCGCCGGGGAATCTGGAAAGGGCGGCAGCACTCGGATTCGTGGATAGGATAACGGAACCGGTTTACGGCCATACGAGGACAGGGTCCGTCACCAGCGAGGGGGACGCTCTCATGCATGCGGACGAGGCCCGTGAGGTATTCGGCGTAGACGGCTCGGGCATACGCGTCGGGGTAATATCGGACGGTGTGGACAGCCTCGCCGTATCGCAGGCCACGGGAGACCTCCCGGATACCATACTCATCGGCAACCCGGGAGACGGCGACGAGGGAACGGCCTTACTCGAAATCGTCCACGACGTAGCGCCGGGGGCGGGCCTTGCATTTTATTCGGGCACCAGCTCACTTCAATTCATACAGGCCATAGATTTTTTCACCGCCAACGATGTTGACGTAATCGTAGACGACATTGGATTCCTGACGGAGCCTACGTTTCAGGATGGCTCAGTGGCCATAAGGGCCGGGGAGGCCGTTGAAGACGGCATAGTCTTCATTTCGGCTGCCGGGAACGACGCGCACAGACACTACCAGGCGGTATATCTCGACATAGACCCCGGGGACCCGGAGAATAATCTCCACGACTTCGGCGCGAGGGCGGGTGAAGAGAGCGACGCCGGAATGACGTTTCAGCTCGGGCCCGGACAGAGGTCCGTCATAGTACTCCACTGGAGTAACCCATACGGGGACGTCACAGACGACTACGACCTTTACCTCCTCGATTCCGTGTCGCTCGACATAATAGACACAGGGATCAGCATCGGGGCGGATATTCCGGTCAAGGTGGCGCAGGTCGAGAACTTCGGCGGAGCGACCGGATTTTTCGAAGTCGTGATCGATAAAGCAAGCGGTGAGGCGCAGGACCTCGAAATACTGGTCAATCGCAGCGGGACGCCCGTGGAATATAACGTGGAGGCAGACAGCGTTTACGGGCACGCGGCGCAGTCGCTTGTCATAGCTGTCGGGGCGACGGACCTGGACGGCGAGCTCGACTTCTTCAGCTCGCATGGCCCTTCGACCATATACTTCGGGCCCGTCGATACGATAGCACTCAGCGGCTTGGGAACGGAAAGGCTGGCGCCTGTACTGGAGGAAAGAGACACGCCTACGCTTACGGCTCCCAACAGGGTTTCGACAACGGTGCCCGGATTCAACCCGTTCGCGGGAACTTCAGCCGCAGCGCCGCATGCCGCAGGCGTTGCAGCGCTGGTGCTGGAGGCTCTGGGAGGACCTGGGGCGCCGCCGGAGCAGGTAAGAGAAATTCTTATAAGCACCACAGATGGGACTGGATTTAATTATGAGACGGGATACGGGGCGATAAATGCATTTACCGCCGTGGAAGAGGCCGTGGGCGAAACGCCTTCGCCGTCCCCGACGCCTGTCCCGACCTCCACACCGGAGCCCACGAACCCGCCGAGTAACGGCGGCGGGGGCGGAGGAGGCGGATGCTCCATTCCCGGCGCATCGGCGGCAAACCTCGCCGGAAACGCCGTGAACATGCTGATAATGTTCGCCCCGGCAGCGCTCTTCGGGCTCGGCATGCTCAGGAGAAAAAGGAGCAAATGAAGCTTCTTATTATCGGGCTCGACTGCGCCGACCCGGAGTTCATATTCGGGTGGAAGGACGAGCTCCCCAACATAAAGAAACTTATAGAAGGAGGGGCCTACGGGCCCCTTCTTTCCTGTCATCCGCCGATAACCGTCCCGGCGTGGGCTGTGATGATGAGCGGGAAGGACCCGGGGCAGCTCGGGTATTACGGCTTTCGGAACAGGACCGATTATTCGTACGGCGCATACGGAATAGCCAATGCGAATTCCGTCAGATGCGACCGTGTGTGGGATATCCTGTCTCGCGCTGGAAAAAAGGTGGTCTTGCTAGGAGTGCCGCAGACCTATCCGCCGAAGCCCGTGAACGGGTGCGTAGTGAGCGGGTTCCTCGCCCCGTCCACCGAAAGCAATTATACGTATCCCGTGCCGCTGAAGGATGAGGTGGAGGAAGTGTCGGGCGGGTATGTGCTCGACGTCGAGGACTTCAGGACGGACGACAAGGAGGCGCTCCTCGGGCGCATATACGAAAAGACGGAGAAGCATTTTAAGGTGGCGAAGCACCTCCTCCGGACGAAGCCGTGGGATTTCTTCATGACGGTCGAGATGGGGACGGACAGGATACATCACGGCTTTTGGAGCTTCATCGACCCGGCGCACAGGAGGTACGTGCCGGGAAATCCGTTCGAAAAATCGATAAAAGAATATTACAAATATTGCGACAGGGAGATAGGCGAGATGCTGTCGCTCATCCCGGATGGGACGGCGGTGATACTGGTGTCGGACCACGGCGCGTGCAAGATGGACGGCGCGGTGTGCTTTAACGAATGGCTCATAAAGGAGGGGTATCTAGTTCTTAAGGAATATCCGAAGACCCAGACGAAGATAGCCGACGTGGAGATAGACTGGGACCGGACGAAGGCGTGGGGGGACGGCGGATATTACGGGCGGCTTTTTATTAATGTCCGCGGAAGGGAGCCCCGGGGCATAGTAGACCCCGAGGATTACGAGAGACTTAGGGACGAGATAATATCGAAGATAGAGGCGATAACGGACCCCGACGGAAAGAACCTCGGCTCGACGGCGATAAAACCGGGGGAAGTGTACATGGAAACGAACGGGATCCCGCCGGACCTTATCGTTTATTTCGGGGACCTCGGATGGCGGTCGGCGGGGAGCGTAGGGACGGGGAACATTCACACGTTCGAGAATGATACAGGGTCTGACGACGCGAACCACGACTGGCACGGCGTGTTCGTGCTTAACGATGCGGGATGCAGGGAGGGACGGATAGAGCCCGGCCCGAGGGAGGGTATGAGCATATATGACGTCGCGCCGACCGTGCTGAACCTGTTCGGTATGGATCCGCCGGGAAATATAGCCGGAAAGAGCCTTACGACGGCCCCAAGTGGCGGCATAAAAAACCTGTTAAAGAAGATAGGGAATTGGTTATAATAGTTAAGTTATCCAGGGTGAACTTTCCGGACAGGATCAAGGTCGATGAAAACGGTTCCGGCCGTACGGGAAGCTGCATTTAAGCGGGGTTATATCTCAGGAATGTATGGAACAAGCCGCTCGTTCAGATAAAAATGTGCCCATAGCGGCGCTTTCGCTCGCCATCATATTTTCGATTCTCGACGTATCCATCGGAATCGAAAAAACATACCTACAGTTTCCGTTGTTCAGATCAGCGCTTCTTACAATAGCCGTTAGCGCCGGGGTTTTCCTTATCGGGTTCGCTGTCCTTTGGCTTGTCGTGGGAAAACCGGTTTCGAGGCGCTTTAATCTAAGGAGCGTTCCGGCCGCAATATCCACTGGGGTGTTCATCGGGATTACGATGCTCCTCGTATCGCTCAATTACGGGATCTTTCTCCAGCACTGGAATATCTACATCGGAGAGCTCTCGGCGTTTCTCGTTGTGTCGGCGGCAATCGCGGCGCTTACCTATATCGTTGCCGCCAGGATAGAGAAGCTGAGCCAGGGCGCCGCTATCGGGTCTTTTCTCAGCCTTTTCCTGCCCGTGCTCTCTATCGAGATAATGCTCACCGTATGGCTGGCAAAGTTCGGGAGGTACTCGACTTACGAGCTGTCGCTGGCGTTTTTCATCGTCATGCTTTTAACGCTGGCTCTGTTCGTAAGACTCTCGAAGAGCAAAATTGACCCGACATACCCGCTCGTCTTGCTTGCTCTTTGTGCGCTGCTCGTTTCGCCGGTGACATTTCTCCTGACCAGGGAATCGTACGTGGCCGATCCCTCAGAGGCAGTGGAAACGACAGACCACGACGTTAGCCACGTGATACTGATAACGGTAGACACGTTGAGGAAGGACTCGCTTTCGGCTTATGGCAGTAAGCGGGTCGAGACGCCGACCATAGACGGCGTTGCTTCGGACGGGGAGCTGTTCGAGCATGCATACTCTTCGTCGTCGTGGACCCTGCCGTCCTTTTCGTCGATCATGACCGGGCTTCCCGTAACGGTGCATAAAACTGCAACGGCAGATTCCATGCTGCCGGACGAGTTTACGACGCTCGCCGAGCGCCTGAGAGATTCGGGTTATCACACCGCGGCAATCATAGATAACTTTTTCCTCCATCCGGAATATAACGTCGATCAGGGTTTTATGGAGTACGACTATCATCCGAAGCGGCAGAAGACGATAAATTCGTTCGGGGCCATTGTTGTGTTCAAGTTGTTTCCGGATTTTATCAGAAGCTACACATCGACAAAGGAGCTGACCGATATTTCAGTTAAATGGCTCAAGGAGAACAGGGACAGGGACTTTTTCCTCTGGGTGCATTATTACGACCCTCACATACCGTACGCCCCGCCCTGGGAATACATATCGAAGGACGCCGTAAAGGACGACAGCATAGGATATATGTTCGAGAGCGCGAGGAACATAAGGTCGGGACACTTTACTCCGAGCGAGGCGCAGAGAAAGTGGATCAGGGAGCTCTACGACGCGGAAGTGAGATACGTGGACCACGAGCTCGGACGCTTCATCGCGGCGCTCAAGCAATACGGGATCTACGACGACGCACTGATTATATTCACGAGCGACCACGGGGAGGAGTTCTGGGATCACGGTGGTTTCGAGCACGGGCACATGCTTTATAACGAGGTTA
>JBFWTW010000115.1:0-9203 GCA_050247635.1 Candidatus Dadabacteria bacterium
GGTACGGAATCCCTGGTACTACGGGTGGGGACTGAGGAGGACTCCGATAGGATGGCTTTACAACGTATCCGGCCTCGAAGCCGTCGAGATAACCCTGAAGGATGGCAGGAAGGTCAGGATCGGTACGGACGACCCGGCCGGACTGGATGCCGCGATCGGAGCCGCGCTTTCGAACAAACGGGTCTGAGCGGCAGGCGCTTCATATGGACGACAAGCTTATACTGAGAGCGGAAAGTTATCTCGAGCTTGAGCTTCTCCGGGATGGTCACGCCACCGAGCTCTTCGAGCTCATAGATGCGAACAGGGAGTACCTCAAAAAATGGCTCCCCTGGCTCGACAACAACAGATACCTGCAAAACACTATAGACTTCATCACCTACAGTCAGAAGCAGTTCAAAGAGAGCGTATCCCTTACCCTGGCGATTATGTACAGAGGGAAGCTCGCCGGTGTAATAGGGTTTCACAAGGTTGACTGGCTTAATCACTCGACCAGCATCGGCTACTGGCTCGGCGAGAGCTATCAGGGGAAGGGAATCATTACTAAATCCTGCGAGGCCCTCATGGAGTATGGCTTCGGCAGCCTCGGTTTTAACCGAATAGAGATAAGATGCGCCCCGGGCAACAGCAGGAGCAGGGCAGTTCCGGAGCGCCTGGGTCTTGTCGAAGAGGGCACGCTCAGAGAAGCCGAATGGCTCTACGACCACTACGTCGATCACGTGATATACAGCATGCTGAAAAAGGATTGGAATTCGGGGGGCGCGGGCAACTAAAAGAAAAACCCTCCCGCATCCGATTAGGGAATGGGGGAGGGCCTAAGAGAAGCAAAAGGCAAGATGTAGTTAAGCCTATGCAAACATTGCTATGAAGAAAGCTGCAAACAGAATCGAATAAAGCGCCAAGTCCAGAAACCCGTATGTCTTATGAATCCGCCCGCTCATGGTATTAAGGATAGTCTATAGACGGCGACCCCATCAAGACTTAATTTCCGGCACTTTAAAAGAATTACATAGCTGTATTGCTTAATACCAAAGTATTAACGTCTAAGCGTGGTTTTTTAGCCAACCCTCTATATTGAAATCGGTGATAATTCCGGAGATCCGGCATTTTTGCCTTGCCGGAATTATTGGGGGCGTACGCTACTTCGCGCTCAGGCCGCCGTCCACGGGGAGAAGAACGCCGGTAATGAATCCAACCCTGTCGTCACAGAGGAAAAGCACGGCCCGGGCGGCCTCGCTCGTATCCCCAAAGCGCTTAATAGGATGTACTGAAAGGTATCTTTGCCTGGCCATTTCCCTGTCCCCCCACTCGCCGAATATGTAATCGACCATAGGGGTGAAAATGGTTCCCGGGCAGATGGCGTTCACACGTATGCCGAGCGCCGCATATTCGAGCGCCATACTTTTGGTGAGCTGGCCGACCGCGCCCTTTGAGGCGTTATACGCTGCGAATCCCCTCGACGCCTTGAGGCCGAGTATGGACGAGTTATTGACTATGCAGCCGTATTTCTGTTCGAGCATGTGGGGTATGGCATACTTCGACATAAGGAACATTCCCCTCACATTTATATCGAAAGTCGTTTCCCACTGCTCGGTCGTCGTGTCGTGCGTCTCAACCTTATAAATAATCCCCGCGTTATTAAAAAGGATGTCCAGTTTGCCGAATTTATCCAGGGTGAATTCGACTGCAGCTTTACAATCCTCTTCTTTGGATACGTCGTTTACGAGATAACTGATAGCGCCGTTGTCCGCTGCGGCTTCGATGAGATTCTCTTCCTTCCGTCCGGTTATGACGACGTTCGCCCCTTCTTCCGCGAACAGCCGGGCCGTCTCCCTGCCTATTCCTGAGCCGCCGCCCGTTATAAGGGCTGTCTTTCCTTCGAGTAGTTTCATGGGATTATCACCTGGAATAAGTTTAGGGGTAATTATCGTCGAGATTGAAATTTAATCAATACCTTCGACATCCGTCTCAGCCCGCCTTATCCACCCCTATTATCTCTCTTTGCGGTATTCATGTTTGATTGCAGGTGTTATATAATCTCATTCGGATAGGTCACTGAAGGGGTTATTATTGTATTTGATGGTCATCAAATTAATGTGAGGATAGATTATGGAAAGCCGTTCCGATAATGCAGGAAAGCCGCAGTATAAAGACCCGAAAAATATCGCAATAGCGCTTCTGGTCTTGATAGCCGTCGTAATGGGATTCTTTCTTTTAAGGGACGAGATGCCGGCAAAGGGGCCTGAAAATGCCGCCGAGCAGCCGGCGTCGTCGGGCAGCGTGTCCGTAGTCGAGGTAAAGTTCGACAAGGAGAATAATTCCTTTGTAGATATCATATTCAACAAGCCCGTCGGGAAGGATGACACGGGCGAGATACTCGGGCGTGACCCGGCTACGATTACCCCCCCGGTAAACGGCTCGTGGCAGTGGAAGTCCCCAAACGTCCTCACGTTCCAGGCCTCGTGGAAGTTCAACATGGCCACCGATTACAGGATAAAGCTAAACCCGGAGAATTTTTTAAAGCCCGGCGAAACCCTCGGCGGAAAAACAGAGTTCAGCATACGGACCGACAAGTTCAAGGTCGTAAAGGCTTCGGTCTCGGAAGAGCCCGTCCCCGACGAGCGTAACACGGTAACGCTAAACGGAACGGTGGATTTCAATTATCCGGTCGATCCCAATATCCTCGCGAGAAAAATATCCTTAAGAGAAGTCGGTGGGGATGGCAAAGGCCCGAAAGAAGTGCCTGTAAAGCTCATTACCGAGTACTGGCACAACACGATGAGATGGCGAAGCGGCCCGCTCGAAAAAGCGGCGGGCGAGAGGACGTTCGAGCTCGTCATCGTCGGCGACCTAACTCCCACGGAGGGTAACGTCACCCTGGGCGACGATTTTATAGAGAAGATAACGCTGGGCTCGAAGGATAATCTCGCCGTCAGGAGCGCCGAGCCAAAATCCATATATCCGAAGTCGTCCGTGACAATCGGGTTCTCTTCGTTCGTGAGCCCGGAGATCGCGTCCGATTACATCTCGGTCGAGCCAAAAGTCGGCTATACGGTAAAGAGAGTAGGCAACGACCTGATTCTGACCGGAGATTTTGTCCCCGGAAAGAAATACAACCTCAAAATCGCAAAGGGCATGCCGGCGCTCGACGACGCCGTTTTGAGGGAGGAATTTACAAAGGAAATACAATTCGCGAACCTCGACCCGAGCATAGAATTCGAAAGCCCGGGTATGTTCCTCGACTCTAACGGCACCAAGGCCGTCGCGCTCAACTCAATAAACATAAACACCGTGGACCTCACGGTGGACAAGGTATACCTCAACAACCTTTTCTTCCTCTTCCAGTCCTATGGTTATTCCGTCTGGCGGGACGAGTTCTACCAGGGCTCCATAGGGGATTATTTCGGTGGAAGGGTGGCAGAGGCGTACGGGTTCAAGATAGCCGAAAAACAGAACCAGGAAGTAAGGACGGTTCTCGACCTCAAGAAATATATACCGTCCGAGCCCGGGCTGTATCAGGTCGGCATACTGCCACAGGGGCAATACCAGGGCGTACAGAAATGGGTGCTCATAACGGACATCGGCATCGTCGCCAAAAAGGGCAAGGACGGGTTCCTAGTGTGGACCAGCTCCTTCTCTACCCTCGATCCCGTTTCCGGGGCGGTCGTAAAGATAATCAGCGACAAGAACCAGGTCATTGCGCAGGGCACGACGGACTCCAAAGGCATATTCGAGACGGACAAGGCGGCGGGAGACGAAAAGAAAGGCCGGCCCTACATGGTCACCGTACAGAAGGGCGGCGACTTCAGCTTCCTCGTGCTGGATAACATGATGATAGACACGTCCGGCCTCGACGTCGGCGGCGCGGTGCCGTCGCTCCAGGGCTACAGCGCATACGTATACGGCGAGAGGGACATATACCGCCCGGGCGAAACCGCCGAGGGCGTCGTCATTGTGAGGGACTCCAACCTCAACACCCCCGCAAAGATGCCGGTGATTTTAAGGCAAATGGACGCACGGGGGCGCGTCGCGCGGACTATAAAAGAAATACTGAATCCGGCGGGAATGGTTTCCTTCTCCATCGACATTCCCGAGTTCGCCCCCACCGGGAACAACACAATCGAGGTCAAGGTAGGGGACGAGGTAATAGGGCAGTACATGTTCCAGGTCGAGGAATTTATCCCCGACCGTATAAGGGTCAGGATAGGGACGGACGAGGCAGCCGTGGGTGTAGGTAAAGAGCTCAAGTACGACGTTTCGAGCGCGTATCTGTTCGGGCCGCCGGCTTCGGGACTCTCTGTCGAGACCCTGGTCGATCTCGTCGAGAGGCCGTTCCTCCCCGAAGATTACAAGGGCTACGTTTTCACGAACCCGGACAGGACCTTCGAATCGAAGGAGATTTTCAGGGGCCAGGGCACGCTCGACGCGAACGGCAGCACGAGCTTTACCGCATCCATACCCGACGGGCTCCGCCCGCCGTCATCGCTACAGGCGCAGATATCGGCCCGCGTTCAGGAAACGGGCGGGCGCGGCGTGAATGCGACCCGCCGCGTAAACGTCGATCCCTATCCCTATTATATAGGGCTTAAGCTGAAAGACCCCGATAAGTACGCAGAGCCCGGAAAGGAAGTAGAGCTCGATTACGTCGCCCTGGCTACAAAAGGAGAGGGCACTGAAGAGGTAAACACCGGCTCGCTCAAGGCGGAGTTCTATAAGGACGTGTGGAATACTGTCTTGAGGCAAACCCCGTCCGGAAACTACAAATACGAATCCAAACGCGATTCCGTCCTCGTGAATTCCTTCTCGATGGACGGCGGCTCGCCGAAGGGGAGCTTCACGGTAACGCCTCCCGAGTTCGGCAGCTACAGGGTGGTCCTGACCGACCCGAAGGGCGGCTCGTCCACGCAGGTGCAGTTCTACGCCAGCGGGTGGGGCTTCTCTCCGTGGGCCGTCGAGAACCCCGCGCGCCTCGACCTCGACCTCGAAAAGAAGGAATACATGCCGGGCGAGACGGCGAATCTCCAGGTCCGCGCGCCGTTCTCCGGGAAGCTCCTCGTCACGGTCGAGAGGGACGAGGTCTACTACACCGAAACATACAGCATCGACGGCAACACCGCAGCGATTAAAATCCCCATAAGCGACAAGTACAGGCCGAACGCCTACGTTACGGCGACGCTCGTCAGGGGCGTGAATGAGCTAGAGCCCGGCTCTGCGGGAAGGGCGTTCGGGGCCGTCCCGATAAACGTAGATCGCACGGCGAACAAAGCCACGGTGGAAATTACGGCGCCTGAGGAGATAAGGCCTCTCACGCCGCTTGAAGTGGGGGTCAAAACCCTCCCCGGGGCCACGGTCACGGTAGCGGTGGTAGACGAGGGAATACTCCAGCTTATCGATCAGAAGACAGCCGATCCGTTTACGTTCTTCTACAGAAAGCTCGCGCTCGAAGTCTCGTCCTACGATATCTTCTCGCTCCTACTGCCCGACATCTCCATAGGCCTCTCGCCCGAGGGCGGCGGCTTTGCAGCCAGAAAAGAGATGCAGTTCCTGAGCACCCAGGGCATAAGGAGGGTAAAGCCCGTCGCGTTCTGGTCCGGCCCGCTCGAAGCGGACAGCGAGGGGAACGTCTCTTATAAAATAGACATGCCGCAGTTCCAGGGCGCGGTCCGGATCATGGCCGTCGCCACGAGGGGCGAGGAATTCGGCTCGGGCGAAAAGTTCACGAGAGTGAAATCCCCGATAGTGCTCCTGCCCACGGTGCCGAGGTTCTTCTCCCTAAACGAGAGCGTCATAATTCCGGTCTCCGTCAGGAACGACACCAAAAAAGACGGCACGATTACTGTAGGCATGAAGATAGACGGCCCGGCCTCGGTCGGCATCATAGACGGCGCCGGCAAGAAGGGCATCTCACAGGGATCGAAAGAGGCCCAGCTCAACGCCGATATACCAAACGGAAGCGAGCGTACGGTCTACTTCGTCATCGACACGGAGGACGCAACCGGCGCGGTCGCCATGGAAATCACGGCTTCGGGCAACGACGAATCGACGTTCTCGAATCTGGACGTCCCGGTCCTGCCGGATCTCCCGGCGAAAAGGGAGGAGAATATAGGCAGGATAGACTCGCATAAATTCGAGATTCCCGTCGCCTCCGGCGACTACAGGCCGGGGACGATAAGGCGGGACCTCTACGTCAGCAAACTCCCGCTCATTCAGTTCTCCGGAAAGTTCGATTACCTCCTTCAGTATCCCTTCGGATGCCTCGAGCAGATAACGTCGCGCGTCTTCCCGCTCATCTATCTTTCGGACATCGCCCGCGCGATAGATCCGTCCCTTTTCGAGAAGGGCGACCCTGCGGTTCTGGTGCAGGACGGCATCCGGCAGATCGCGTCCATGCAGATGGACGGAGGCGGATTCTCGCTCTGGCCGGGGGGCGCTTCGGCCGAGCCGTGGGCGAGCATATACGCGGCCCACTTCCTCGTCGAGGCGAGGAAGGCCGGCTTCTTTGTAGACGAGTCGCTCTACTCGAACGCCGTCGGGTACGCGAGGACGATGGCCAAGGCGCAGCCCGAGTTCAGCACGAACGAGCTCGAGCTTGCCGTATACGCCCTCTACGTCCTTAGCCGCGACGGTAAGCCAGACATGGGCACGATGGACTTTATTAGGGATCGCTACAAGGACGAGCTCACAGTCGAATCGAAGGCCCTCCTCGGCGGCGCGTATGCAGGGGCGGGCGACGCTTCGGCCCTGGAACAGCTACTCAAGGGGATAAACGACGTCGAAGAGATAGCGAGGCAAACCGGCGGCAACTTCAACTCGACAATAAGAAACAGGGCAATACTGCTGATGGCGATACTCGACCTCAACCCCGAAGACCCCAGGGTCCCTGCTCTCGTCGACAGGTTGTCGAGGGATGCGCAGCTCAACCGGTGGTGGACGACACAGGAGAGCTCCTTTGCCCTCCTCGCGATAGGCGAGTTCGTGAAGAAGCAATCCGAAGCTCCGCCGTTCGTCGGCACGGTCACTATAGACGGAAAGCAGGTGGCTACGTTCAATAGCAATAAAATCCTCTCGCTCACGGGCATAGAGGGAGACAAACCCATAGTCATAAATATGGACGAAGAGTACAAGGACGGGAGCGCGTTCTTCACCGTTCTCACGAGCGGAACGCCGACGCCCAAGGGCTTTAAGCCCGTCGAGGAAGGGCTCTCGGTTCTGAGGGAGTTCTTAACGAGAGACGGCGCTCCCATAGACCCGGCGACTATCGCGCAGGGCGACCTCATAGTCGTACGGACGAAGATACAGAGCGGCGCCGGACCGCTTGAAAACGTGGTCATAGAGAACCTCCTCCCGTCGGGATTCGAGGTCGAGAACCCGCGCCTTAAAACGACCGAGACCCTGAAGTGGGCGACTGGCAACACGACCGAGCCCGAGTACATGGACATAAGGGACGACAGGATACTCATATTTACCGACCTGCCCGATGCGAAGTGGTATAACTTCTACGCACTCCTTCGCGTAGTGAATCCCGGGACGTTCGCCGTCCCGCCCGTACAGGCCGAGGCCATGTACTCGCCCAACATAAGATTCACCGGAAAGCTCGGCGAGCCCTTCGAGGTGAAGCTCAAGCAGTGACGGACGTGAAGGCATGACGCGGAAAGGAAATAAAATGAGCCGATATTTTAAGTGGACGGCAGGAGCCTGCGCGGCCGTTTTGATACTCATGGCAGACGTGTTCCTCCTGTTCCTTGCGGCTGACTATCTCTTCCCCTTTCCCGAGGCGTCGGTACACAGAAAGACCGCCTCCGTCATATCGGACAGCCAGGGAAGGCCGCTCAGGTTCTTCCTGCCCGAGGACAACAGGTGGCGGTTCCAGGCAAGGCTCGAAGACATATCGCCCGAGCTCGTAGAGGCTGTAATAGCCTCCGAGGACAGGTGGTTCCACCACCACCCTGGCGTGAACCCGTTCGCCTTCGCCCGCGCGTTCTACGTGAACCTAAGGGCCGGCAGGGTTGTCTCCGGAGCCTCCACGATACCGATGCAGATAGCGCGAATGGCCGAGCCCAAGAGCCGGAACGTTACGTCGAAGGTAAAAGAGGCCTTCCGCGCGTTCCAGCTCAAATGGCGCTACGAGGACGACGAGCTACTCGAAATATATCTCAATATCGCGCCCTACGGCGGCAACATAGAAGGCGTCGCGGCCGCTTCATATTTTTATTTCGGAAAGTCTCCACGCGTTCTGTCGCCCGCCGAGATAGCGCTCCTGACGGCGCTCCCGCGATCGCCCGTCGCGTACGACCCGACGCGTAATCCCGGGGCAGCGCTCCGCGAGAGGAACAAGGTCCTCCGTCAGCTCGCCGGAAGCGGCGTGTTCACGCAAGATGACGCGGCGAGATACGCGAAGGAGCCCGTGCCCGAAAAGAAAAGGCTCCAGCCGTTCTCGGCTCCCCATTTCTCGGAGTACGTCTATCAAAAGGTCTCGCGTGGCGAGAGCGCGCAAACGACCCTCGACTCTTCGATACAGCGGATAGCGACCGAGATAGCCGCACGGCACATAGACAACCTCAAACGGGACGGCATAGAAAACCTCGCGATAGTCGTCATAGATAACGAGACCAGGAGCCTTAAGGCTCTCGTCGGCTCGGCGGATTATTTCGATAAGAAAAGCTCGGGGCAGGTTAACCTCGCACTGGCCCGCCGCTCCCCTGGCTCGGCCTTAAAGCCGTTCCTCTACGCGAAGGCGATAGACGAGGGCATGGTAATACCCGACACATACGTACTAGACGTGCCCACGGATTACTCAGGCTACGTCGCCGAGAACTACGACGGCACATACCGCGGGCAGATAACGCTGAGATACGCACTCATACTGTCGCTTAACGCCCCTGCCGTTAGGCTCCTCGCTCAGGTCGGCCTGAGGGATTTCCACGAGCTTCTCCTGAAAGGGGGACTCACGACCCTCGACAGACCTTCCGGCAAGTACGGCCTTCCGCTCATACTCGGCTCGGGCGAGGTTACGCTCCTCGATCTCACGAACCTCTACGCCACTCTCGCCTCTGGAGGCGTGCACCGCCCGCTCAAGGTTATAGAGGACGGCGAGCGAAACTACGACGAAACGAGGCTCTTCTCGCGCGAAGCCGCCTTCCTCACCACGGACGCCCTCACCGAGCTCAAGCGTCCGGACATGTCCTCGAACACATGGGTGCTTACGA
>JBFWTW010000116.1:0-9171 GCA_050247635.1 Candidatus Dadabacteria bacterium
GATGATAATTATACAAAAGCTATAAACAATATTCTTAAGTATGTTAAAGAATATTGGTAAACTTAGCTACCCAAAGAGGCGACTGTAATGGGTATTGTGATCAGGGAGAACAAGGACCGTCGCAGAAGTGACCGAGTCCCGGCGAGCTTCAAGGTTTATTCCAGAAACACCGGAAAGCTTATAGGCACAGCCAGGAATCTATCCCTCGATGGCCTCTTCGTCGAAACGGAAGAGCGCTATACCCCGGGCACCAAGCTTCTCGTGGAGTGCGATCTTTCCGAATGGTCACTGCCGGTGAAGGTCTACTGCGAAGTCAAACGAGCCGAGCCTGAAGGAGACCTGCCCGCCGGGATCGCCCTCGCATTCGTAAACCTCTACGATTCCGACAGGATGAAGCTCGAAAACTTCATCGCCAACAACGAGCATAAGCTCAACTCAGACGAATACTACCTCTCTGACTTCAGCGACATCCCCGACAGGGACCTCTTCAAGAAAACCGAAATATTCTGGCAGTACAAGCTCGATATGGAATCCAAGGGTTACATCAGATACAGAAGGCCCCTCGCTTCCCCGTCGGCCAACAGGGTTGTCATAGACGACGACTTCACCGGACAGAAAAAAGAGATGATAATGATGGGGAGCAACAACTACCTCGGCATCACCTCCCATCCGAAGGTCGTCAAGATCGCGCTCGAGAACCTTCAGAAATACGGCGCTGGCGCGGGCTCGGTGCCGCTTCTCGCAGGCACATACGACATACACACCCAGCTTGAAAAGAAGCTCGCCGAGGTAAAGGGATGCGAGGACGCAATAATCTTCCCGAGCGGATACGTCACCAACCTCGGATGCATACAGGCCCTCGTCAAGAACGACGACCTGGCCGTCATAGACAGGCTCGCACACGCCAGCATCATCGACGGCTGCATGCTGTCCATGGGCAAGTTCAGGACATTCAAGCACTCGAACGTAGACAGCCTCGAGGGCGTACTCAAACGGAACCAGACCAATTTTAACGGAAAGCTCGTCGTCATCGACGGCGTATACAGCATGGACGGCGACATCGCCCCCCTCCGCCAGATAACGGAGGTAGCCCACCACTACGGCGCCAAGATCATGGTGGACGAGGCCCACGCGACGGGGGTAATAGGCGACAGGGGCCGCGGAACCCCGAACTACTTCAAGATGAAGCCCGGCGACGTAGATATCGTCATGGGCACGCTGAGCAAATCCCTCGGCGGCATAGGGGGCTTCATAGCCTCGACGAAAGAAGTCGTCAACTATCTCCGCTATTACACGAGGTCGTTCTTCTTCTCGTCGAACTTCCCGCCTTCGGTGGCGGCGTCGGTGCTCGCGGCGATAGAGGTGATGGAGACGGACGAACAGCTCCACCGGAACCTCTGGCGCAACATTAAATATATGAGGGAAAACCTAAAGGCCCTCGGCTTTGTCACAGGGCCCAGCGAAACGGCCGTCATACCCGTGCTCATAGGCGATGAGCTAAAGCAAAAGAAGATGAGCAGGAGGCTTCACGAAGAGGGCCTTTACGTAAACGCCATTCCCCACCCGGCTGTGCCGAAAGGCCAGGAAAGGTTCAGGTTCAGCATCATGGCCACGCACACAATGGATGACATGAACGAGGCGCTCGACATCATCGGGAGGCTCGGGAAGGAGTTCGGCATCATAGGGAGCGCTCCGGTAAGGAACATTCCCGAGGGCGCGAGATATACCGTAAGGGAGATATCTACCCCGGAGGACATGGAAAAGTCGGTCAGGTTCTCGTGGGACGTTTACAAGGACTATCCGGCGTGGGTCCCCTATTTCCTCATAAAAGACCAGGTGAAGCTCGTCTCCTACGATTACTATTACTTCAGAAAGGTTTACGGAAAGCGCTTCGTCGCAGAGGAGAACGGCCGCATAGTCGCGACCGTGAGCGCATTTATCGACAACTACTACAACGATTTTCACAATGTGAAGAACGGCTTTCTGGGCTTTTTCGAAGCGCTTCCGTTTAAAGAAGAGGCGGTCTCGCTTCTTTTCGAGGAAGCGGAAGAGTTCCTGAAAAAAGAAGGAATGAAACAGATCACCGGCCCCGCAAACGGCATATTCGGCCTCTTCGGCGGGGGGCTCCTTTCGAGCAATTACGGCAAGGTGCCGTCGTTCCTTCAGGTCTACACCCAGGCTTACTACCACGATTACTTCAAGGCCGCGGGTATGGCACCAATAAAGAAGCTCCTTCACTACACCATCGACTTTAAATCCGAAGACAACGCTGCGAAGATTGAAAAATACGCCAAGGGATTCAAGGCCAACCGCGTAAAGATAAGGCAGATGAAAAAATCCGAGTGGGAGAGCGAGGTCAGGGGCGTCGTAGATGTATTTAACCAGTCGCTCGCGTATCTCTGGGGCAACGTTCCCATAGAATACGACGAATTCATAGAGATCGCGGACGAGTTCAAGGCGCTCATAAAGCCCGAATTCTGGCTCGTGGCCGAGGCGGGCGGCAAGACGGTCGGCTTCATAGGCGGATTCCCGCAATACGCCCCCGTGTTCAGGGGACTCGACGGCGAGATGAAGGCCCACAGGCTGCTTAAGCTCCCGCTGCAAATGAAGGGCATAAAGGAAGGCGTCCTCATGATAGAGGGGCTCCTGCCGGAATACGCGGGCTCCGGGCTCGGCACGGGGCTTCTGGCCGGCGTGTGCGCTGCGATGATGGAAAAGGGTTACGAGAAGGCCGCCGGCACGTGGGTCCTCGAAGACAATCCAGGCTCCCGGCGCATGGTCGAAAAGCTGGGCGGAAAAGTTGACATACACTGGGACATGTACGGAAAGCAGATAGAAGGAAACGACAACGAACAAGGACTGACAGACATAGAGTAATATGCCGGCAACCGACAAGGACAGGCTGAAGAAATCGGCTTTCAGCGTTTTAGCCTTTCTTCTGCTGATATTTTGCATAGGAAATTTCGTACTGGGAATCACCTGGATAGGCAGGTCTTACCCGGGGTTTTTCTTTTACGGCAACATGGTCGTAACGGACATAACTCCGGGCGTCGAGAACGGTGAGCAGCTCACGAGATTCAAGGACAGGGTTCTCGAGGCAAACGGAGTCCCTGTTAGCAGCCCGTCCGAGCTCCTTCATATTACAGACGCCCTTCCCGTAGGGACCAACGTCGAATACACGATAGAAAGAAACGGCTCGAGCTTTAAGGTCGGCATACCGGTTCAGGCGTTTAACGTCCGCGACTTCATACAGATGTTCGGCGTTATATTCCTGATGGGCGCGGTGTTCTTCGTTATAGGCGCGCTCGTCCTCAGGATAAAGGCCAACGCGCGTGAGAGCCGGGCGTTTTTCCTTTTCTGTGCGGCAATATGCGTATGGTTTATAGGCTCCTTCGACGCGCAGGCGTCGCACATCATGGAGCAGATCGTCTTCTTCGCATGGATATTCAGCCCCGTGGCCGGCATACATCTTATGTTCATATTCCCGTCGGACACACGCATAAAGGCGTCGGCGCAGAACATCATATCTCTGGTGTTCCTGTTCATATCGGCAATGCTCTTCATCCTGCAGTACATATTCTTCCATTCGTACGACGTCTGGAAATACATAAACACCGTAACGTGGATGTACGTCGTCCTGAGCACGTTCATCTTCCCGGCGTCTTCGCTGATGACGTATCTCCATCCGGCCTCGGCTCTCGCGAAGCAGAGGGCCCAGATAATCCTGCTCGGCTGCGTATTCGGGCTGCTGGTGCCGGCGCTCGCCGTGGCGGGCATAACGGTTTTCAACATTAACCTGCCCTACAACCTTATGGCGCTTCCGGTCGTAATATTCCCGCTTTCGATAGCTTACGCCATCGTAAAGCACAAGCTCTTCGACATAGACGTCATACTCGAAAAGGCCCTAACGTACGGCCTCCTCACGGGCACGGTCGTCGCAATGTCGGCGCTTACGATATTCGCGTTCAACGTCGTCTTCGCACGGTACGGCGGATGGCGGAACCCCGCCTTCTTCGTCGTCCTGAGCGCGTTTCTCGTAATAGCGCTGAACCCGCTCAAGAACCGCATACAGGACTTCGTGGACCTCACATTCTTCAGAAAGAAATACGACTACAAACGCACGGTCGAAGAGGTCAGCTACGCGATGACCTCGCTACTCAGCCTGGACAAGATCGTCGACAAGATAATCTCGATCATCGAGAGCACGATGTTCGCCTCGCCCGTCCTCGTCTACATATACAACCAGGACACCGGCGTATACGAAGCCTACGTCAAGGACGGGAGCGATCTTCCCGCGGGGGCGGCCGAGCCGATGCGAGAGGACAGCGCCCTCGTGCGGGAGCTCAATCAGCAGAGAAAGGAGCTATTCAGGGAAGATCTCATATCGGACGACAGGTACAAGCACGACTCCGAGGAGCTGCTGGACGAGTTCGACAGGTTCACGGCGTCTATATTCGTGCCCGTTTTCTTTAAGAGGCAGCTCATAGGCTTTATTGTCCTCGGCGACAAGAAATCGAAGCTCTCCTACACGTCCCGCGACGTTAACCTTCTCAGGATACTCGCCAACCAGAGCGCCATCGCAATAGAAAACGCGCTTGCGTTCAAGCTCGTCGAGGATTACGCCAAGAAGCTCGAGAAGACGAACGTCGAGCTCAAGGACATGCAGACCCAGCTCGTACACGCGGAGAAGATGTCCGCGATAGGTCAGCTGGCGGCCGGGGTCGCACACGAAATCAGAAACCCGCTCAATATAATAGAGGGCGCGCGCTACTACCTTTCGACCTATATGGTCAACGAAGAGAACGCCGAGACGGTCGGGGAATACCTCGACTACATCAAGCAGGAGATAGACAGGACGAACAGGCTCATCGACAGCCTGCTCAAGTTCTCGAAGGCCGAGCCGCCCTATTTCGAGAAGGTGGACATAAACGCCGTCATAGATAACGTGGTCATACTGGTACGAAAGCAGCTCTCGGACAACAACGTAAACCTCTCGACAAAGCTCGACCCGGGAATCCCCATGATAATGGCCGACCCGAACCAGCTCTGGCAGGTTTTCATAAACATCATATTGAACGCCATTCAGGCTATGCCGAAAGGCGGAAGTCTTGTAGTCGAGACATCGCTCGGATACTCGGATTCCGGCCCCGCGCCGTCCCGTAACGTATGCATAACGTTCGAGGACACGGGCGTCGGCATAGCGAATGAGGATATTACGCGCATTTTCGACCCGTTCTTCACCAAAAAGGATATGGGGACCGGGCTCGGTCTTTCAATAGCGTACAAGATAATCGAAAAGCATTCCGGCAGGATAATCGTGAGCTCGGAAAAAGACAAAGGCACCGTATTTACAATTGAGCTTCCTGCTAATAACCTTAACATGAAGGTAGGAGAGGCAAATGGCTGAGGATCAGAAAAGGGTACTTGTCGTAGATGATGAGCAGCTTATTTTGAAAATCATCTCCGACATATTGACCAAGGAGGGGTACGACGTTCTCGTGGCTAACAACTGCGAGAAAGCGGCGGAGCTTCTGAAGACCACCCAGTTCGACGTAGTGCTCTCCGACATCAAGATGCCCATCAAGAGCGGCATAGACCTCCTCGAAGAGATAAAAAACAAGGACCCGAACATACCCGTAATTCTCATGACCGGGTTCGCGTCGCTCGAAACGGCTGTCGAAGCAGTCCAGAACGGGGCGTTCGACTACCTCATCAAACCCCTCGATTACGGAAAGCTAAAGAGCGTGATCGAGCACGCGGCGGACAGGTACGAGCTCTACAAGGAAAACACCAGGCTCCTGAAAGATTTGAAGGAGCTCAACACGAATCTCGAAAAAAAGGTTAGGGAAAGAAACAGGGAGATAGAGAACACCCTCCACAGCACTATTGAGAGCATAATCACCACGGACCGCGACCTCGTAATCGTAAGCTCCAACCCCAAAACAGCCGAGATATTCGGCAAGGAGTGCAAGGGCGAGAAGCTTAGCTGGCTCTTCCAGGGCATAAACTTCGATACTATCATCCCAAAGATACTGAGCGACACGTCTTACTCCACCAAGCACGAAATAAAATACGAAGATAAATTTTTGGAAGTGTCGCTCTCGCCGCTGAGGGATTTCGAATCAGGTGAGATTTTCGGCGTCATAGCAACGACCGAGGACATTACCGAGAAAAAGAAGCTCGAAGCCCAGCTCATACACTCGGCGAAGATGTCCGGCGTGGGCCAGCTAGCGGCCGGCGTCGCGCACGAGTTCAACAACATTCTCTCGGGAATAATCGGCTACACGAGCCTCGCCCTTACGAGGAACGACATCGATAGCATAAAGAAAGACCTCCACATAATAGAAAAGGCCTCCGACAGGGCCGTCGAGATTGTGAACAAGCTGCTTTCGTTCTCGAGGCAGAAAGGCGAGAAGTTCCAGGTATCGCAGATCGAGAACGTCATAGACGATGCCCTCGGCCTCATCGAGCACACGTTCGAAACGGAAGGGATACGAATACTCAGAAGCTACGAGAACATCCCGCCGATAAGGCTCAACCTGGGCGAGCTTCAGCAGGTGTTTTTAAATCTCGCCATAAACTCCAAGCACGCAATGCCCGGCGGCGGCGCTATTGCCATAAGCACGAAGCTGGCGGACGATTTCATCCGAATCGACTTTTCCGACACAGGAGCCGGCATACCCCCGGAAAATCTTTCGAGGATATTCGAGCCCTTCTTCACGACAAAGACAGGCGAAGGCCCGAAGTCCGGGACCGGGCTCGGGCTCTCCGTCATATACGCCATCATCGAAAGGCACGGCGGCAAGATCGAAGTATCGAGCGAGGTAAACAAGGGCACGACGTTTACAATCCTGCTGCCTAATGTGCAGTCGGCGCCCAAGGCGGCCGAGCAGCCCGAGGCAGCGCCCAGGAGAAATCCGAGCGGCAAGGTCATAGAGCTCAGGCGAAAGGGCAACGTGCTCATAGTCGACGACGAGGAATTCATAAGGGATATCGTAAAGGAATGCCTCACCAGCACCGGGCATAACGTCATCACTGCCGGGAGCGGCGAGGAAGCCCTCGACCTTCTGAAGAAGAACCACTTCGACCTCTTGTTCCTGGACTTCTCGATGCCGAGCAAGGACGGATTGGAGCTCCTCCGGGAAATAAAGGCCATCGACCACAACGCGAACGTCGTAATTATAAGCGCGAGGCCCGAGGAGCAGCTCCCGGACGAGCTCTCGGACGAAGGCTCTTACAACATAATCAAGAAGCCCTTCTCCGTCGATCAGATACAAAACGCCGTAAGCAGGGTTCTTGGGGCCGAAGCCGCGAGCAGGTAGCAGCGTGCGGGTATAATACCTCCGTGACCCGAAATTACAGATTCAGCATATTCGTAAACGACGACGAGATATACTCGGGCGACTTTGGAGAAGTTCCCGAGAAAAAAAGGTCGTCCATAACGAACGACCTCGCCGAATGGTCGGGCTCCCTCGGAAAGAGGGGCCTTAACGAGCTAATATATTCCCACCTCGCCTGGTACGAAGAGAAGGACCTCTTCTGCTCCGAATGCGGCGCAAGGGCCGAGGGCGACGAAGGCGGGAAGTGCGCCCGCTGCGGCGGCGGGCTGATAACGAGATACGTGCACGAAAGAAGCAAGCGGCTCGACATGATTATGACCTGCGTCGGGATGATAACGGAAGTAAAAATAACCGAGGCGTAACGGGGCACTTTTCAAAGCCCCAGCCCGGGGTATAATCTCTTTACCTCCATCATTCGAAGGATCCAGAGGAATTCAAAATGAAGCTTATCGTCAAGGGACAACTCTTTCCCAGTATTTGGAACCTGGCCAAGGGCGTAAGGAAGCTGAGGGACGAAAGGAGGCTCGTCAACATCGGCGCGGGGGCGGTAACAGTGCCGGTGTATGAAGTCGAGCTCCCGGACGGAACGCACAAGGACGGCCTCTACTTTATAACGCCCAAAGGGACGCGCATTTACTTTTACCCCGGCGACCAGTACCAGATAGGGTATCTTGCCTCCGAGCTCGACTCGGACCCGATGGCGGCAAGGCACTTCCCCGGCGAAGCGGTATCAGCCGCCGGATGACGACCGTTTTGACCGGTTAACGGGTTTATGTACCATTAACTCAAATGGACGATCACGGCCACTCACACGACATATGCGGCGGCTCACAGAAAAAAGCGCTTTTAATCGTGCTCTTCTTCACCGGGGCGTTCATGTTCATAGAGGCTGCCGCAGGCTACTATACAAGGAGCCTCGCGCTTCTGTCCGACGCCGGGCACATGCTGACGGACGTCGTCGCGCTCATTATAGCCTTCATGGCAGTATGGGTCACGTCGCGTCCCCCGACCGCGCGGAAGACCTTCGGATTCTACAGGGCCGAGATACTTGCCGCTTTCATCAACGGCCTTCTCCTGTTCGGGATATCCGTATGGATAATCATCGAGGCCTTCCACAGATTAAAAGCCCCTGAGCCTGTAAAGAGCCTCGACATGACGATAGTTGCCGTAGCCGGGCTTTTGCTTAACCTGGGCTCGGCGTACGTCCTTTATAAATTCAGAAGCGACAACCTCAACATCAAGGCCGCGATGTACCACGTCATAAGCGACGCGCTCGGATCCATAGGCGCCATAGCCGCCGGCCTCGTGATGATATTCACGGGCTGGTACTACGCCGACAGCATAATAAGCATCTTCATCTCGGTGCTCATCCTGAGGGGGGCGTGGACGCTCATACGCGACTCGTCCCACATTCTCCTCGAAGGGACCCCGAGCCGGCTCGACATAGACGCCGTGGAAAAATCCATATGCTCCCACGACGGCGTGATGAGCGTCCACGATCTCCACGCATGGACGCTCACCCAGGGGCACGAAGCCCTTAGCGCTCACCTCGTCATTTCGGATATGCAGTCGGGCGAGGCGGTCATAGCCGAGATAAAAACCCTTCTCCTCGAAAAATTCCAGATAAGCCACGTCACTCTCCAGATCGAGACAGAGGAATGCGACGAGGCCCAGAGCCCCTGCTACGGAAACTCCGACGCCGGAAAGGCGTAACACCGCGCGACGGGCATCGACTAATCCGGAAATCTTTCGAGCAGACCGGTCCGATAACAGCCTGTAATTGATTCGAAAAAGAAAGTCCCCGACGGATTGCCGGGGCCCATTAGTTATT
>JBFWTW010000117.1:0-9049 GCA_050247635.1 Candidatus Dadabacteria bacterium
ATTGAGGAGGCCCGCACATGTTTTCACCGGTCGTAATATTCATAGCGATAATCGCGATACTCATTCTATCGGGTGTCAGGATCCTTAACGAGTACGAAAGGGGGGTCGTGTTCAGGCTCGGGAGGATCGTCGCGCCGAAAGGCCCCGGCTTTAAGTGGATAATCCCGATGGTGGACAAGATGGTGAAGATAAGCCTCAGGATCATCACCATGGACGTCCCGCCCCAGGACATCATCACCAAGGATAACGTCTCTGTGAAGGTGAACGCCGTCGTTTACTTCCGCGTCGTAGACCCGGTAAAGGCCGTCATACAGGTCGAGAATTACCTCTATGCAACTTCGCAGCTCGCACAGACCACGCTCAGGAGCATCCTAGGCCAGGTAGAGCTCGACGAGCTTCTCGCCGAAAGGGAGACGCTTAACATAAAGCTCCAGGAAGTCCTCGACAAACATACCGACCCATGGGGGATCAAGGTTACGCTGGTGGAGGTAAAGTACGTCGATCTTCCGCAGGAGATGCAGCGCGCGATGGCGAGGCAGGCAGAGGCCGAGAGGGAAAGACGCGCAAAGGTCATCGCGGCCGAGGGCGAATTCCAGGCGGCGGCCAAGCTGTCCGAGGCGTCCGACATACTGTCCAAGAACCCGATGGCGCTTCAATTGAGATACCTCCAGACGATGTCCGAAATGGCGTCCGAGAAGAGCTCGACGATAGTGTTCCCGCTCCCGCTCGATCTCATTACGCCGCTCATAAAGAAGCTGTCCGATTAATGCATACAAGAGAAACCGGATAAGGAGAGAAATCTTGAGAACCGCATCACTCTATACAGCCCTGCTTTTGCTGCTCGTGCTCACGGCAGCTTCGTGTAAATCCGGCGGAGACGAAAACAAGACCGCGACGAAAGAGGATAGCGCCACTACTTCGGAAAGCCCGGGGGCCGATTCCCAGGGAGGCGAGCCCGTCGAGGGCGACTGGCTCATCTATCACATCGGCGCCGAGCCCGGCACCCTCAACCCGATCGTCGCGACCGACGCCTACGAGAGCGTCATCAACGGCGGCAACATATACGAAACCCTGATCGAGCGTGACAATGCTACGCTCGAGTTAAAGCCTCTCCTTGCCGAATCGTGGGAAATATCCGAGGACAAGCTCACCTACACCTTCAAAATAAGGCAGGGGGTAAAGTGGCACGACGGTGCGCCGTTCACCTCGGCCGACGTGGTGTTCTCATATAAAACGATCATGGACCCGAAGGTGGATGCCCCGCAGCTCCGGAGTTATTACCAGGAGATAAGGGACGTCGAGGCTATAGACGACTATACAGTGAAGTTCACGTACGCAAGGCCGTACTTCCTCGCGCTCGAATTCTGCGGCGGGATGCCGATAGTCCCGAAGCACATTTTCGAGAACGGCGACTTCAACACCAACCCCGCCGGCAGAAGCCCCGTCGGAACGGGCCCGTTCAAGTTCGTGAAATGGACGACGGGCAGGGAGGTCGTCCTCGAAAAGAACCCCGACTACTGGGGCGAGAAGCCGCACCTTAACCGCATAGTCTTCAGGATCATCACCGACTCTTCCGTGGCGCTCCAGGTGCTTAAGCGCCAGGAGCTCGACGTAGCGAGCCTGACGCCCATACAGTGGGAGAAGCAGACTAATTCCCCAGACTTCGAAAAACACTTCGACAAGTTCAGCTACTTCACGCCCAACTACAGCTACATAGGATGGAACTCCAAAAGGCCGTTCTTCGCCGACAAGCGCGTAAGGACTGCGCTCACACATCTCGTAAACAGGGAGCTCATACTGGACAAGGTCATGTACGGCCTCGGGGCCATCGTGACGAACCCGTTCTACATTAACAGCCCCGAGTACGATAAATCCATCGAGCCAATTCCGTACGACCCGGCGGCCGCGAGGAAGCTGCTTGAAGAGGCCGGATGGGTGGATCACGACAACGACGGCATAAGGGACAAGGACGGCGTAAAGTTCTCTTTCGAGTTTTTGATCCCGGGAGGCTCGGAGACGGGCGAGAAGATTGCCACCATCCTCAAGGAAGAGCTCGACGGGATAGGAATCGACATGACCATCAGGAAGACGGAGTGGGCAGTCTTCACGACGAGGCTCAACGAAAGGAATTTCGACGCGGTCACCCTCGCCTGGTCCATGGGCATCGAATCCGACCCGTACCAGATTTGGAGCTCGACGCAGGCCGAAGCGGGCTCGAACTTCATAGGGTTCAAGAACGCCGAAACCGACAAGTTGATCGAAGAGGCCCGTAAGGAATTCGACAGGGACAAACGCATCGAGCTCTATCGGCAGTTCTCGGAGATCATCCACGAGGAGCAGCCCTACACATTCCTCTTCTGCCGGAAGGCGACTGTGGCCGTGAACAAACGGTTCGAGAACGTGACCGTTTATCCCCTCGGCATAGAGCCCACCGAGTGGTATGTGCCGCTCCCGCTCCAAAAGTACAAGGAATAGCCGCTTCGCATCCGGCCCGTGAGGCTTCCGGCCCGGAAGAGTGCGGAATATCGAAAGCCCTATATCCGCCGGGCCGGGAATAAGTATAATTGTATTCTATATGCCGAAGCTGTACGGTTTAAACGCATACAATTCCCTTTGACCCGGACATGAGAGATTATTTAATAAAGCGGCTTTTGCTCCTCATACCCACGATGCTGGGTATCACTATCATTACCTTCTTCATTATCCAGCTCGCGCCCGGAAACCCCGTCGAAAGGAAGCTCCAGCTAGACGAAGGGATAAAGTCCGAGGCGATAACGCAGCAGATAGTCGAGGAGACGAAAAAACTCTACGGGCTCGACAAGCCCATATACGAGCGCTACTGGATCTGGCTGAAGCAGATTGCCACGCTCGACTTCGGGAGGTCCTACAAAGACCACAGGCCCGTCATCGACAAGATAGCCGAGCGCCTTCCCATCACAATCACGCTCAATATATTATCTATATTTATTATATACCTCATAGCCATTCCCCTGGGGGTGTACTCCGCCGTCAAGACGGGGTCTTTCGTGGAGAGGTCTACCACGTTCTTCCTCTTCATACTGTATTCGATACCCAGCTTCTGGATGGCTATGATACTGATATTCTTCCTCGGGGGAGGGGAGTACTGGAACATCTTCCCCGTCTACGGAATACTCTCGCCCGGTGCGGATACTTACCCGTTTTACAAAAAGGCCCTCGACTTCCTCTGGCACATCGTCCTCCCCGTCTTCTGCCTTACGTATGGGAGCTTCGCCTACCTTTCGAGGTTCCAGAAGGGGAGCCTCCTCGAAGTGCTGAGGGAGGATTTCGTCAGAACAGCCACGGCCAAGGGGCTTCCACCGTCCAGGGTTATTCTGCGTCACGCGCTCCGTAACGCGCTCATCCCGATAATTACAATACTCGCGGGATTATTGCCCGCGATGATAGGCGGGAGCGTCATAATCGAGACTATATTTTCGATACCCGGGATAGGGCAGCTCGGGTTCGAGTCCGTCCTCGCGAGGGACTACCCGATGATTATGGCCATAGCCACGATATCTGCCTTTCTCACGCTTCTCGGGATACTCATATCCGACATCGTATACGTCCTCGTCGATCCGAGGATAAGCTTCGGAGGCAGGCGTTGAGCGAGCCCAAGAGCCTCGGATTCTGGGGGAGCGTTTGGGATAAGTTCAAGCGCGACAGGTTTGCGTTGGGCGCTCTCCTTATCATCGTCATTCTTTTCGGCATAGCGGTCTTCCAGAACTTCCTCGCCGGAAGCAAACCCATAGTGCTGAAGTACGAGGGCGAATATTATTTCCCCGTCCTCTTCCAGTACCCCGAATTTTTCCAGACGAATTTCAAGGACCTCGCCAAGGAGCTCCCCGAGGGGGACTTCGCCGTATTCCCGCCCGTCCGCTACAGCCCGACGGAGAACGACCTTTTGTCTATTCTGAACCCTCCTTCGTCCGAGCACTACTTCGGGACGGACGACAGGGGCAGGGACGTTCTCTCGCGGATGATACACGGGGCCCGCATATCGCTTTCGATAGGCTTCATAGCCGTCGGCATATCCGCGATCATCGGGATCATACTGGGCGGCATCGCGGGATATTACGGCGGGAAGACGGACTTCATCGTCTCCCGGCTGTTCGAGGTCATGATGACGTTCCCTGTATTCTTCCTCATCCTGACGATCCTCGCGTTCAGGGACCCGAGCATCTACAACATAATGATTGTAATAGGCGTTACGAGCTGGACGGGAGTCGCGAGGCTGATCCGGGGCGAATTCCTCAGGCTCCGAAAATACGGATACGTGGACGCCGCCATAGCCCTCGGAGGGACCGACGCGCGGGTGATGGCTAAGCACATGCTCCCGAACGCGCTCGCCCCAGTGCTCGTGGACTGCACCTTCGGGATTGCGGGCGCGATTCTGGTCGAGTCGGCACTCAGCTTCCTCGGGTTCGGCGTGCCGCCCCCAGACCCCAGCTGGGGCGACATACTCTCTCAGTCGCAGAGGTACGTGGATTTCGCGTGGTGGCTTGTCCTATTCCCCGGCGCGGCTATATTTGTAACAGTGACGGCTTTTAACCTCGTCGGCGAAGGATTCCGTAACGCCGTAGACCCGAAATTCACAGGAGACAGTTAACGGAGCTAGCGGAACAAAGGCATAACCGGAACCAAGATTAACTATGAACAGCGCGCTCGAAATAAAGGATTTGAGGGTTTCATTCTCGGCAAGGGGTAAAAAGCTCGAGGTAGTAAGCGGCGTCTCGCTGACGGTGCCGAAGGGAAAGATCATAGGCGTCGTCGGGGAGAGCGGCTGCGGCAAGACAGTGACCGCGCTTTCGGTCATGCGCCTCATTCCCGAGCCCCCCGGCAGCATAGACTCCGGTAAGGTCATATTCGACGACGGGAACCTCCTCGAATATAGCGAGAGGGATATGCGCGCCGTCCGCGGGAACAGGATATCGATGATATTCCAGGAGCCGATAAGCTCGCTCAACCCCGTATTCACGGTCGGCGACCAGATAGGCGAGGCCCTCCGGACGCATCTTAAGATTTCGAAGCGAGAGGAGAGGGACAGGGTCATCGAGCTATTAAAGCTCGTCGGCATCCCGGCCCCCGAGAGGCGCATGAAGAACTACCCGCACGAGATGAGCGGCGGAATGTCGCAGAGGGTGATGATAGCCATGGCGCTCGCGTGCAATCCCGAGGTGCTCATTGCGGACGAGCCGACTACAGCGCTCGACGTTACGATCCAGGCCGGGATCCTGGAGCTGATAGACGACCTTCGCGTCAAGATGGGCATGGCCGTCCTTCTGATTACGCACGACCTCGGCATAGTAGCCGAGGTGGCCGACAGGGTATATGTAATGTACGCGGGCAAGGTCGTCGAGGACGCCGCGACTGAAGACATCTTCGCCGACCCGAAGCACCCCTACACAGTCGGGCTCCTGCATTCGATACCCGACTTAAGGGACAGTAAGGAAAAGCTCGATGCTATACCCGGAGTCGTCCCGAGCCCCGGCAGCTTCCCGCCGGGATGCAGGTTCCAGGACCGCTGCCCGCTCGTCATAGACAAGTGCCGGGCGGAAGAGCCCCCGCTCGCGGAGCACGCCCCGGGGCATTTGTCGGCATGCTGGCGTGCGGACGACGTCGAGCTAAAGGTGTGACAATCGTATGAAAGAACTTCTAAAGGTAAACGGCCTCAAAAAATATTTCCCCATAACCTCGGGGATACTTTCGCGCGTTTCTAACTACGTGAAGGCCGTCGACGGAATAGACCTTACGATAGGCCGCGGCGAGACGGTAGGCCTCGTAGGCGAAAGCGGCTGCGGCAAGACGACCCTCGGCAAGACCATAATAAAGCTCCACGAGCCCACAGAGGGCGAGATAATATTCGAGGACAGGGACATCACCAACCTCTCGACGTCGAGCATGCGCCCCGTGAGGAAGCGCATGCAGATAGTCTTCCAGGACCCGTACGGCTCGCTTAATCCCAGAATGAAGGTCGAGGACATCGTGTCCGAGGGGCTCGTCATACACGGCGTCTCCTCTAATTCAGAGAGAAAAGAGGCCGTAAGGGAAACGATGCGGACGGTCGGGCTCAGGGAAGACGCCCTTTCGCGCTACCCGCACGAGTTCTCGGGCGGGCAGAGGCAGAGGATAGCCATTGCCCGTGCGATAGCGCTAAGGCCCGACTTCATCGTCTGCGACGAGCCGATATCCGCCCTCGACGTTTCCGTCCAGGCACAGATAATAAACCTCTTCATAGAGCTGCAAGAAAGATTCGGCCTCACTTATCTCTTCATATCCCACGACCTCCGCGTCGTAAAGCACATAAGCGACAGGGTGGCCGTGATGTATCTCGGGAAGATAATCGAGCTTGCGGCCAGTAGGGAGCTCTACAAAAATCCGCTCCATCCGTACACGAAAATCCTCATATCCTCGGTGCCGGTGGCAGACCCGACGCGTAAAAGAGAGGCCACCGTCCTTAAGGGCGACGTCCCGAGCCCCATCGATCCGCCCGGAGGCTGCGCCTTCCATCCCCGCTGCCCGATAGCTGTCGAAAGATGCAGCCGCGAGGAGCCCGAGCTCCGCGACGTAGGCGGCGGGCACATGGTCGCCTGCCACCTTGTCTGACCCCTGGTCACCCTTAACTTGCAAATGGATTATCTTGTATTATTATTTAGTTCCGTTAAATTCGAGGTAGTTTTCTTCGGCGAGTTCGGGCAATGAAAATCAGGGTATCGGATATTGGGGACGAGGGTCTACACATTGAAACACACAGAGACCCTCGGTGGCTGCATAATATCCCCGAGCTCTGGTCAGGCGACGAAGAAATGAGGCTCGTCTCCGATATCGATGTCGATATCGAGCTGACGAAGGTGCTGAGGGAAGTGTCCGTTCTGGGCAAAGTCTCTTTTACTATAGAGGCCCCTTGTTCCCTTTGTCTAGAGCCCGTAAGACTTGACATTAGCCCGGAGATTAGGCTAATACTTTCGCCGTCCGAAAAGATAGATGATGACGACGATCTCGAACATGAAACGTACAGGGGAGAGGACGTCGACCTCGGGGATTATCTGCGGGAGCTTATAGCGGTATCGCTCCCGTTGAAGGTTACATGCCGCGACGACTGCAAGGGGCTTTGCCCCGAATGCGGCACTAACCTCAACCGCGAAACGTGTGAGTGCAGCAAGAAGTGGAAAGACCCGAGGTTTGCGGGGCTCGAAAAATTTAAATTATGAGGAGTTAAGGGAGAAAGAGATATGGCACTGCCTAAAAGAAAACATTCCAAGTCCAGATCCAGAAAGAACAGAACCCACTACAAGATAGCGGCTCCCGGCGTATCCGTATGCCGGAACTGCGGCGAGAACAAGCCGCCGCACAGGGCATGCCCCAGCTGTGGCTTCCACAAGGGCAGGACGTTCATAAAAGAGAAGCAGGAAGAGATTCAGCCCTGAACGGCCGCGGCCGTAAAGGAATAAGGTCTACATGATTGCATTCGTGTTCCCCGGACAGGGCTCCCAGTACGTGGGCATGTGCAAGGAGCTATACGACGGCTTCAGCGCCGCAAGGGAAGCCTTCGACGAGGCGGGAGAAGCGCTCGGCATCGACATGGCGAAGCTGTGCTTCGAATCGCCGCAGGAAGAGCTCTCGCTTACGTTTAACGCCCAGCCGGCGATTCTGACGGCCAGCGTCGCGTGCCTGAGGGTCCTCGGGCAAGAGACCGGCCTCAAGCCGGACTTCGTGGCCGGCCACAGCCTCGGCGAATATTCGGCCCTCGTGGCCAACGGCTCCATGGATTTCGCGGACGCCGTAAGGGTCGTAAGGAAAAGGGGCGAGTACATGCAGGAAGCCGTGCCGGTCGGGGTGGGCGCCATGTCAGCAGTCCTCGGCCTCTATATAGAGGACGTGGAAGAGATTTGCAGGCAGGCGTCGGACGACAAATTCGTTGTAAGCCCGGCCAACCTTAATGCCCCCGGCCAGACGGTAATATCCGGCAATAAAGAGGCTGTTGCGGCTGCGTCAGAGGCGGCGAAAGCCAGGGGCGCGAGAAGGGTTGTGCCGCTCGACGTGAGCGCACCGTTCCACTGCCCGCTCATGAAGCCGGCCGCCGAGAGGCTCGCCGAAACTCTTTCGGAAATAAATTTTTCTCCAATGTCGGCTCCGATTGTGATAAACTGTGACGCCGCGGTGAATAACGATTCGGGAAAGACGATGGACATACTAGTACGGCAGGTAACGAGCCCTGTAAGATGGTACGAATCGGTGGAGACCCTCGGGAGGGAAGGGGCGACGAGATTTATAGAGATCGGCCCGGGCAATGTCCTTTCGGGGCTTATCAAGAGAACGCTCTCGAACATGGAAATCAGCAACGTCGAAAATACAGCACAACTGGAGTCACTCAAAAATGGCAGAGAATGAGCAAAAGGTAGCGCTCGTGACAGGGGGCTCAAGGGGCATAGGGAGAGCGATAGCACTAAGGCTCGCGGCGGAAGGCGCATACGTCGTGGTCAATTACGCGAAAAACCGCGAAGCGGCTGAGGAAGTGGTGTCCTCGATCGAAAAGGCGGGGGGGCGCGCCAGGGTGAGCGGTTTCGACGTCTCCGATTTCGACACCGTACAGGAAGAAATCGAAAACATCGTAACCGAGCTCGGCGGTATACACATACTGATAAACAACGCCGGCATCACGCAGGACACCCTCATAGTCCGCATGAAGAAAGAGGACTGGGACAACGTCATGACCACCAATCTCAACGGCGTATTCAACTGCACGAAGGCCGTTGCGAGAATCATGATAAAACAGAGGCAGGGAAGGATAATCAACCTCACTTCCGTCGTCGGCGAAATGGGGAACTCGGGGCAGACAAACTACGCTGCCTCCAAGGCCGGGATAATCGGATTCACCAAGGCCGCCGCGAGGGAGCTCGCGTCAAGGGCGATAACCGTAAACGCCGTCAGCCCCGGCTTCATAGAAACCGACATCACGCAAAACCTTACAGACGAAATCAGAAAGCAGTACATAGATAAAATTCCCCTCCAGAGGTTCGGCTCACCGGAG
>JBFWTW010000118.1:0-9011 GCA_050247635.1 Candidatus Dadabacteria bacterium
GGCGAGGCCGCGATAACCGGCGGCGGGGACCTTAAGGCGCGGCATGTGATTCACGCGGCGGCCATGCATCTCGGCGGCAGCGTGAGCGCTGAGTCCCTCCGGAACGCCGCACTTAACAGCCTGAAAAGGGCGAGTGAGGCTGGTATAAAGACCATTGCCTTCCCGGCAATAGGCACGGGAGTCGGAGGATTCCCGTTGGGGGAGTGCGCGGAGATCATGCTGGATGTGGTCATAGACCGCGCCGCCGAATTCGCCCCCGGCCTCGAAAGTGTTTACTTCGTCCTATTCGACGAGGAGGGCGAGAGGGTTTTCAGGGCGGCGCTCGAAGAGCGCCTCGGGAATAAGTAACCAATATGGGAATAGTGAGCGACAGTGAGAAAATCGCCGCGCTCGAGCGGCTACTGAAAGAAAGAAACCCGGCGAAGATCGGCGGAGAGGCGGGCTTCGTGCACGCAGCCGTGATGATGATACTTAAGGAAACGGAGGAGGAGTTCTCCATGCTCTTCATCAAGCGTCCCGAATCCGAATGGGACCCGTTCTCGGGCCACATGGCGTTCCCGGGCGGTAGGATGAGGGAGGGGGATGAGAGCAAGCTCGAAACCGCCATCAGGGAGACCGAGGAGGAGATAGGAGTGGACATCGGCGCTTACGGGAGGATTCTGGGGGAGCTCGACGACGTGAATCCCAACAACCCCAGGGCAAGGGGGTATATCGTGACGCCGTACCTGTCCTTCCTGACGAAGGAAGTCCCGCTCGAGCTCGACAGAAGGGAAGTCGAGGAGGCGGTATGGGTCCCGATGGAGCACCTCAAAGACGAGAGGAATTTTAAAGTCAGACTGAGGGAGCGGGACGGCAGGCTGATCGAAGATTACGCATATAACTACGGACCGTACCTGATTTGGGGGATGACCGGCCGTATAGTGCACAGTTTTCTGTCCATAACTGCCCAGATTTGTTAAATTTCTGGATTTTCACTACCCCGGGTGATAGAATTTACGGAAAAGCATTATAATTAAAGGGAGCTGAAATGAGGGGTGTAAATAAAGTAATTTTAATAGGAAATTTGGGCCGCGACCCTGAGATAAGATACACGACTGGCGGGCAGGCAGTGGCCAATTTTACGGTGGCCACGACCGAGTCGTACAAGACCAAGAGCGGAGAGAAGCAGGAGGCCACGGAGTGGCACAGGGTTGTCGCGTGGGGAAGGCTGGCCGAGATATGCGGAGAGTACCTCAACAAGGGGAAAATGGTATACATAGAGGGGACCTTGAGGACCCGCTCCTGGGAAGATAAGGAAGGCAAGACCAGATGGACCACCGAAATCATGGCCCGGGAGATGCAGATGCTGAGCTCGGCGGGCGGAAGGCAGGAGCGTGAGGGCGGCGGGCGAGACGATCGCATGCCGGACGATTTCGACATCGATGAAGATTCCTTCGGCTCTGACGACGATATACCGTTCTGAATCAGGCTGCAAACAGGCAACAAAACCCGCCTGGGGACCTTAAAAAGGCAGAGGCGTCCGCATTTAAATAAACATGAAGCTGACCGAGATAAAGAGGGTCGAGAAACCTTGGGGATACGAGCTCTGGTGGGCACTGACCGACAGGTACGTCGGCAAGATACTTCATATTAACAAGGGGCAGAGCCTGAGCTATCAATATCACGAGGTGAAGGATGAATCGCTCCTTCTTTACAGCGGAAAGATGGCGCTCGAAATAGAAGAGCCGGGGGGCTCTAAAGAAGTATTGACACTGACGCCGGGGGAATCGCTTAGGATTACTCCGTATACGAAGCACAGAATGACGGCAATAGAGGATTGCGAGGTTATTGAGGTTTCGACCCCCGAGGTCGAGGACGTGGTACGACTTGAAGACAGATACGGAAGGGTTTAAGGAAACGAAATGGCTTTAGCAGTGGTAGTACTCGCAGCCGGAATGGGAAAAAGGATGAAGTCTCGCCTGCCGAAGGTGCTTCATCCGGTGCTTGGGCAGCCGATGCTGACAAATGTCTTGGACGCTGTTGCCGGGCTTTCCCCCGAAAAGACGGTCATCGTAATCGGAAACGGCGGCGACAAAGTCGCCAAGGCCGCTGGCAACGGCGCGGGCGTGTCGTACGCCCGGCAGGAAGAGCAGCTCGGCACGGGGCACGCAGCAAACTGCGCCCGGGGGGCCCTTAAGGGCTTTAAGGGCGATGTGCTAATAGTGAACGGCGATTATCCGCTCATTACCGGAAAGACGCTAAAATCATTCGTAAAAAAGCACCAAAAGGACGACGCGGACGTGTCGATTCTGACGGCGTTCGTCGGCGACCCGTACGGCTACGGCAGGATTGCGCGTAACGGAGGCGGGAACGTAGACCGCATTGTTGAAGAAAAAGACGCGTCCGCTGACGAAAAAAAGATAAACGAAATAAACTCAGGGACTTATTGTGTAAAGTCCGATTTTCTCTGGAAGGCCCTTTCCGCCCTGACGCCACAGAACAGCCAGGGGGAATATTATCTGACCGACATCGTAGGCATCGCCAAGAGTAAATCGCTCGGGGTGTCAGGGGTGCCCGTAAAAGACCCGAACGAGGTCCTGGGCGTCAACGACAGGGCGCAGCTCACCTACGCCGAAGGGCTTTTAAGGGGCAGGATAAACGGGGAGCTAATGGCGGGCGGCGTGACGATAATCGATCCGGCGAATACGTACATATCGCCCGGAGTGAAGATAGGCCGGGATACGGTAGTGTATCCGGGGACATATATTTACGGCCACACTGTGATCGGCGAGGGCTCTTTCATAGGGCCGGGGGTCTGGATAGAGGACTCCAGAATAGGCGCCGGCGTTACGGTCAAAATGTCCTGTTATATAACCGGGGCGGAGGTCGAAGACGGCGTGTCGGTAGGCCCATTCGCGCATCTCAGGCCCGGGGCGAAGATAATGGACGGCGCGAAGATAGGGAATTTCGTCGAGATAAAGAAGTCCACCGTCGGGCCAGGGTCGAAAGTGCCTCATCTCTCCTACGTAGGGGACGCCGTCCTCGGGAGCGCCGTCAACATCGGCGCAGGCACTATAACGTGCAATTATGACGGATTTAAAAAATATGAGACGATTATAGGGGATAATGTATTTATAGGGAGCGATACGATGCTGGTTGCGCCCGTGAAGATCGGGAAAGGGGCGACCACCGGCGCAGGCTCGACGATTACGAAGGACGTACCGGAAGGGGCGCTCGCCATAGGGCGCGCAAGGCAGACGGTAATAGACAACTGGGACAGAAAGCCCAAGGAAAAGAAAAAATAATATGTGCGGAATAGTCGGATACGTAGGGGACGAAGGGAAGACGGTTAATGTGCTCATGGAGGGGCTCTCGCGGCTCGAGTACAGGGGGTACGATTCGGCGGGAATAGCCCTCATGGAGAACGGCCATCCGAGGGTATTCAGGAGCACGGGAAAGCTCGAAAACTTGAAAAAGAAGCTGGAAAGCCACGAGCTGCACGGCATGCTGGGCATAGGACACACCAGATGGGCGACGCACGGCGGCGCTACCGAAAATAACGCACACCCACATACATCGGGCGGCACCTCAGTCGTTCACAACGGAATAATAGAAAATTACTCGGAGCTCAAGGAAGAGCTTACGGCGAAGGGGTATGAGTTCACTTCCGATACGGATACTGAAATCATAGCTCATCTCATAGAGGATTTTTCGCGCCAGGGGCTAACCTTCGAAGAGGCGTTCAGGGCGGCGTTTATGAGGATCGAGGGATCCTACGCCGTGGCCGCAATTTCGGAAAGTGAGCCGGACAAGGTGATCGCCACGAGGAAGTTCTCTCCTTTAATAGTAGGCTGCGGAGAGCACGAGAACTTCATTGCGTCCGACGTGCCGGCCGTGCTGCCGTTTTGCCATGACGTTATATTCCTCGAAGACGGGGACGTGGTCGTGATTGGCAAGGACTCGATAGCCGTAACGGACCTTCAGGGTGGGCCGGTAGACAGGAAGATAGACAGGATTAACTGGGATCCGGTCTCGGTCGAAAAGTGCGGATACCGCCATTACATGTTAAAAGAGATCCACGAGCAGCCCCAGGCCGTTCTCGACACGATGCGCGGAAGGTTCTCCGAGGATACCGGCGAGATATATTTCGACGGGCTCGACAGCTCGAATTATAAAAATATAGAGCGGATAGTTATACTCGCGTGCGGTACGTCATTCCATGCGTCTCTAATCGGGAAGTACATGATAGAGACCGTAGCGCACATACCGGTGCAGGTGGAGATAGCGTCCGAATTCAGGTACAGAAACCCGATAATAGACAACGATACGCTGGCCATTGCTGTGTCGCAGTCGGGCGAGACGGCTGATACGTCAGAAGCTCTAACCGAAGCCAAAACGAAAGGCGCGGAGACGCTAGCCATAACTAACGTCCTCATGAGCAAGATAGCGCGGGACGCGGACGGCGTTATTTACACCCACGCCGGGCCCGAGATCGGCGTCGCCTCGACGAAGGCCTTTACGACGCAGCTTATTGTGTTCTACTTCCTTGCGCTTTATCTAGGGCAGATAAAGAAGACGATAGGCGAGGCGGAGTCTCGCGAGCTCTTAAGGCATGCGATAAGGATCCCTCAGCTTATTCAGATAACGCTCGGGCTCGACGACTCGGTTAAAGAGCTTGCGCAGGACTTCTTCCAGTACAGAAATTTCCTTTATCTCGGAAGGGGCATCAGCCACCCGGTGGCCTATGAAGGGGCGCTCAAATTAAAAGAAGTGTCCTACATACATGCCGAGGGATATGCCGCAGGCGAGATGAAGCACGGCCCTATAGCCCTCATAGACGAGGACATGCCGGTCGTTCTCATAGCCCCGAACGACGGGATAACGTTCAAGAAGATACTCGGGAACCTCCAGGAAATAAGGGCGCGCCGGGGGAAGGTCATATTCGTGACTTCGAGCGGCGCTGCAGAAGAGCTCCGGGATGCCGCCGACAGGGTTATTATAATCCCCGAGAGCAGTAATCTCCTGAGCCCTATAATATCGGTTATCCCGCTCCAGCTTCTCGCCTATCACATCGCGAATTTCAAAGGGACGGACGTAGACCAGCCGAGGAACCTGGCCAAGGTCGTTACCGTCGAATAACCCCGAAAAACCCTTATTACTATCAGATTTTGCGTTCTTAAACCACGCTCATATTTTCGATTTCACTCTTACGCTTCCAAAGAGAAAATAATCAGGTAGATTATTGGGCTTCTTGCAGTAACTACCCAAGCCCAAGAGGTCCTATTACGATGAAAGTACTTGTCGTCGGAGGCGGCGGCAGAGAGCACGCGTTGTGCTGGAAAATCAGTCAGAGCCCACTCGTTACGACGCTTTACTGCGCGCCGGGTAACCCGGGGATTGCGAAGAATGCGAAGTGCGTCGATATAAAGACGCACGATATCGACGGTTTTGTGAGGTTCGCGAAGTCGAACGAAATAGACCTGACCGTTGTAGGCCCTGAATTTCCGTTGTCCCTCGGAATCGTAGACAGCTTCAACGATGAGGGGCTTCATATTTTCGGGCCCACGAAAGCGGCCGCGGAAATCGAGACGAGTAAAGCGTTTTCGAAAAACCTGATGAAGAAGTACGACATACCGACGGCGTTTTTCTCGGCCTTCACCGATTACGAAGAGGCCATCGCGTGGGTGAGGGAAGTGAAGCCTCCGCTCGTCATAAAGGCTGACGGGCTGGCCGCCGGAAAAGGGGTTTTCGTATGCCATACCGAAAAGGAAGCGATACAGGCCCTTGATGATGTAATGCAAAAAAAGATATTCGGCGACTCGGGCGACCAGGTTGTTATAGAGGAGTTTCTCCGCGGCGAGGAGGCATCGTTCTTTGCCATTACCGATGGCGTGAACGTCGTGCCGCTCGAAGCATCGCAGGACCATAAGCCGCTCCTCGACGGCGATCAGGGGCCCAATACCGGCGGGATGGGTGCTTACACTCCGGCGCCTGTAGTGACTCCCAAGATAGCCGAGCTCGCCATGTCTAAGATCATGCTGCCGACGGTAAAGGCGATGAGGGAAGAGGGCAGGGAGTATAAGGGCGTCTTGTACGCCGGGCTCATGATAGAGGACGGGAATCCCAAGGTGCTGGAGTTTAACTGCAGGTTCGGTGACCCGGAGACCCAGCCGCTGATGATGAGACTTAAGTCGGACATCGTGCCGATTCTTCGCGCGGTTGCGGGAAAGGGGATATCGCAGGAGACCGTGGAGTGGAAAGACGATGCAGCTGTTTGTGTCGTGATGGCATCGAAGGGCTACCCCGGAGATTATAAAAAGGGCGCCCCGATAGGCGGGCTCGACGAATTACGCGATATGGACGGCGTCGTCGCATTTCATTCCGGTACGGCGCTCGAGGGCGGACAGATAGTAACGGACGGAGGAAGGGTGCTCGGGGTTACGGCGCTCGGGGAAAACATACAGGACGCTATAAGGCTTGCCTACAAGGCGGTCGGGAAAATAGACTGCGAGCAGCTTTGCTACAGGACGGACATAGGACGCAAGGCGCTTCAGCACCTATAGATATTATTCGTAATTGTCTATAATTTTCACGATAATCGCATGAAGGAGGTGCTAACATGGCGGAAATATGGTACCTTGGCATCGGTACACAAACCCTGGAAGGTCTCGAGCCCAGACACACGGCGCCGTTCGACGCGTGTGTGGAGCTGCTCGGCGTGACGCCGGACAAGTGGGAATCCCCGCCCGATGCAATACCGGATCTTAAGACCGGGAATCCGCTGGTAGATGACAGCGGATATATATACGTTATGCTCAAGGCGAATGAAGACGACGTTTCGGGGGCCGGGGACAAAGGGTGGAAGCCGGGGTGGTACAGGTCGGCGCTCACCATAGTCGGGTTTGAAAAAAATGTTAGAAAAAAACCCAAATAACAGGTCATTTTGTCTTGACACCGGAGCCGAAGTCTGGATATATTAATTGGATTACCTTTTTTATGGAGATAAGTATTCGTGCCTACTATTAGTCAGCTTGTAAAACATGGAAGGGAAAAGGCCCAGAAGAAGAGTAAAGCCCCCGCACTTCAGAACTGTCCGCAGAGGCGCGGAGTGTGCGTGAGGGTTTATACGACCACCCCGAAGAAGCCTAATTCGGCGCTCAGAAAAGTCGCTCGTATCAGGCTTACGAACGGGATCGAGGTCACGGGTTACATACCTGGAGAGGGGCATACGCTTCAGGAGCACTCCGTTATCCTGGTAAGGGGCGGCAGGGTAAAAGACCTGCCGGGGGTAAGGTACCACATAGTTAGAGGTACTCTCGACTCAACCGGTGTAGCCAACAGAAGACAGGGCCGTTCCAAGTACGGGGCCAAAAAGCCTAAATAATTCTAAGGGATAAACGATATGCCTAGAAAGGGGTCAGTACCAAAGAGAAAGATTCCCGTCGATCCCAAGCATGGTGATTTGACGGTTACGAAGTTTATAAACTCGCTCATGTTCGACGGCAAGAAGAGCAAGGCCGAAAAGATATTCTACGGTGCGCTCGAAGTGATGGAAGCGAAGACCGGGAAGAATCCGATAGAGGTCTTCAATGCCGCTATGGATAATGTAAAGCCGGGTATCGAAGTCAGGCCGCGCAGGGTTGGCGGTGCGACGTATCAGGTCCCGATGGAAGTCAGCTCGTTCCGCCGCCAGTCGCTCGCGATAAGGTGGATACTCTCTTCGACGAGGAAGAGGGACGGCAAGTCGATGATCGACAAGCTTGCGGGCGAGCTTATCGACGCCTCCGAAGGCAGGGGCGGTTCTATAAAGAAGAGGGAAGACACCCATAAGATGGCGGACGCTAACAGGGCGTTTGCGCATTACAGGTGGTAATACTCAGGGAGATTTGTTGTGGAAAAGGCAATACCGGTAAATAGAGTCAGAAACCTTGGAATCGTCGCGCACATCGACGCAGGGAAGACTACTACCTCTGAACGCATTCTTTTTTATACGGGAATAACCTATAAAATAGGCGAGGTCCACGAAGGCATGGCCACGATGGACTGGATGGAGCAGGAGAGGGAGCGCGGGATCACTATCACCTCCGCAACGACCACCTGTTTCTGGAGAGATCACAGGATTAATCTTATCGATACCCCGGGGCACGTAGACTTTACGGTAGAGGTTGAAAGGTCGCTCAAGGTTCTGGACGGCGCGGCTGTCGTTTTCGATTCGGTGGGCGGTGTCGAGCCCCAGTCGGAGACGGTTTGGAGGCAGGCCGACAGATACAGGGTGCCCAGAATGGCGTTCGTAAACAAGATGGACAAGGTGGGCGCCGATTTCGCGAAAGTCGTTTCCCAGATTAAAGACAGGCTGAACTCAAACCCTGTTCCCCTTCACCTTCCTTACTTCGAAGGTGATAATTTCAAAGCAATAGTAGATCTCGTAAAAATGAAGCTGGCTGTTTGGGACGAAGAGTCTTTCGGGCTCAAGTACGAGCTCACGGACATCCCCGACAGCGTAAAGGATGAGGCCGTTGCGGCAAGGGAAGCCCTTGTCGAGTCGGTGGCCGATTTTAATGAAGCAATAATGGAGAAGTATCTCGAAGGGCAGGAGATTTCCGAAGAAGAGCTTATGAAAGGCATCAGGAAATCGACTATAGCTCTCGAAATAGTCCCGGTTATTCTGGGAACGGCATTTAAGAACAAGGGCGTTCAGCTCCTTCTGGATGCTGTGGTCGATTATCTGCCTTCTCCGCTCGACCTTCCGCCGGTGGAGGGGGTTATCCCCGGTAAGGATGAGGTTGGCGTAAGGCGTCCGGATGATTCCGAGCCGTTCTCTGCGCTTGCATTCAAGATTATGACCGACCCATTTGTCGGGCAGCTTACATATCTTAGGGTGTATTCCGGGAAGCTCACTTCGGGTACGACGGTTTACAACTCCACGAAGGATAAGAGGGAGAAGATCGGAAGGCTCGTAAGGATGCATTCCAACAAGCGTGAGGATATAAAGGAGATAGGCGCGGGAGGCATCGTCGCAGCTGTGGGCCTTA
>JBFWTW010000119.1:0-8962 GCA_050247635.1 Candidatus Dadabacteria bacterium
CAGCAAGAGATTTTACAGGGAGGTAAAAGCGGGCGAGGTAAAGGTCGTCGTGATCGACCCGGGCGACAGAATTATGCACGAGATGAGCGAAGGGCTTGCCGAATACGGCCTCAATCTCCTCAAGAAACGCGGGATGGAGTTCCGTCTGAAAACGAGGATCAGCGAGGTATCTAAAGACTCCGTAAAAGCAGAGGACGGGAGCACAGTCGATACCTGCACTACCATATGGGCGGCGGGTACAGCTCCCCAGCCCGTAATTGCTGCTCTTTCCTGCGCCGACAAAAGGGGCAGGATAGAGGTGAACGAATACATGGAAGTCGCCGGTTGTCCCGGGGTATGGGCCATAGGCGACTGCGCCGTGGTTCCCGATCCGCACACCGGCGCGTCCTATCCCCCAACGGCCCAGAACGCAGAGCGCGAGGGCGCCCGCGTAGCGGCCAACGTCGCAGCCTCGATAAACTCCAAAGACGGCGACAAGAGGCCGTTCGTTTACAGGACGATGGGAATGCTCGCGCCTCTCGGGCACAGGTCCGCCGTCGCCGAAATAAGGGGCGTCAAGTTCTCGGGGTTCTTCGCGTGGTTTCTGTGGCGCTGCATCTATTTAGGAAAGCTCCCAGGATGGGACAGGAAGATAAGAGTAGCCATCGACTGGTTCCTCGACATATTCCTCCCGAGGGATATCGTTCAGCTCAAAATGGAAATGAGGCAGAGGCAGAACGAGCCTCAGTCCGCGGGCAAGTCCTGAGCGGGCTTTTTCGTCCGCGACTTCAAAAACGTCACCAGGTCGGTTAGTTCCTGATTGGTCAGGGTTCCGCCGAACCCCGGCATGTTCAGTCCGCCGTTCATGATCCGCCACGTAAGCTCGTTCGAGCTAAGCCTGTCGCCGATGTATGTGAGGTCGGGGCCCCTCAGCCCGCCGTGCCCGTCTATCGTGTGGCAGTAGAGGCAGCCCTTGTCGTTAAAGTCCATCCCGCCCCTGTATATCGGGCCCGAATCCGCTCCTATTATCTCTGCCGTAATCGGCTCGGCGTGGAATCGCGGAGACCATGGAGACACGATTCCTATGGCCCAGAGCCCGGATATCGTCAGAATCACGAGCGCCACCATGGCGACCGCCCACGGCCTTCTGAGAGGGCTCCTCTCCCCCCTGTTCGATATGAACGGGAGGCAGAAGAGAAGCAGCCCTACGAGCAGCGGCCCGAGCACCATCAGATACGTTTCCAATGCAGGCGGCATCAGTGCCAGGAATGCAAAGTAGAAAACGAAGTACCAGTCCGGCACGGGTAATGCGTCTATGTTCGACGGATTCGGCGGCGGCCCAAGCGTCGGCGGGCCGATCACTATGGCAATGACTAAAACGGTCGTTATAACTATGAATGCGAAGATCATGTCCTTCCACGCCGCGTCTGGCCAGAAAGGAATCCCCTTTGTCTTGACGAGCTTCTCGTATTTCTCCCTGTACGTCGCCGGATCCACAGGGTCTCCGGCCTTCGGGAATTCCGAAATGCCGTTCCTGATGACGAGGTAGAGATGGAATCCTATGAATACGAAAATGAGCGCGGGAATTATAAACACGTGGTACGCGAACATTCGGCTGAGCGTAGCTCCGCCTATGGTTTCGCCGCCTATTATAAAGTCCGCAAGCCAGCGCCCCATGAACGGCACGCGCGCCGCCTGCTCAGAGGCGACTATTGCAGACCACACGGCCGTCTGGTCCCACCTTATCACCTGCCCGGTGAAGCCCATGACGATTGTGAGCGCGAGCAGCACGACGCCGGAGATCCAGTTCATCTCGCGCGGGAACTTATACGCCGCCGTGAGGTATACCTGTATCATGTGGACGCCCACCAGCAGCATCATGGCGGACGCACCCCAGTTGTGTATGCCGCGCACGATTCGCCCGAATGTCGTCTGGTTCGTTATGTACTGGAGGCTTTGATACGCCTCGCCGGCGGCGGGGACGTAGATGAATGCGAGCGTCACGCCCGTTGCGACTTGCAGTATGAATGCGAATAGGGTCGCGCTCCCGAAAACGTAGAACCATGTGGCGGTATTCGGGGGGACGGAGTGCTTGGCTATCGGCCCCACGGCCGCCGACAGACCGGTGCGGTCGTCGAACCATGCCCACGCGCTCCTTAAAAAATTCATATTTCGTATCCTCCTTCAAGTCTCATGCGGCTCCATCTCCGGAAGTGCATTTATGCCGTCGTAACCGGTATCGGTCTCGTCAGTATCTCGACCTGTCCGTTATTTACCCTGACGGGGTACTGGTAAAGCCCTCTCGGGGGCGGCCCCGCGGCGACTGAGCCGTCCTCGTAATAAACCCCGCCGTGGCACGGGCACATAAAAAGCTTCGCCCCGGCTATCCATCTCACAGGACATCCCAAATGAGCGCAGTTCACCGAAAACGCGATGAAGTCGGACTGCCCGGACCTTCTCAGCCATGCGGCCGTCTCGGCCGTCACGCCGGCCCATGGAAGCGGCGAGGAATCTATGAATTTAACCAGTACCGTCTCGCCCTCTGTGAAGCTGCCCAAGAGCCCAACGGGCCTCCACTTCGGGGGCGGCTTCCTGAATATTGGCTCCAGTATCGAACCGATTATCGGGATTGCGACGAGCGCCCCGGCAGCGCTGCTGAGAACGATACCGAGCCTGACGAAGAATTGCCTTCTCGTACATTCACTCGTTCTGGTCTTGTCGCTCATTTCTGAGATCTCCTATCCATCCTATAAGTGCTGCGACGAATAATACGAATCCTATAAAAAATAATATTAAGATGGTGCTCAGGACTTCGTTGAACCCCACGGCAAGTCCCCACATCATGAACGTTATGCCGAGGGCCATTATGGCGGGCCAGTATCCCGGCGAGGGGAGCCTCTCGGGGAGTGGCTTATGCCATCCCGGGGGGATGCCCTGGCGGGCAACTTCCCTTTCTACGTCCTCGTAGCTCTCCGGATACTCGAGGCTCTCAGCCGCGGCCTGCTCCGGGGCCTGAAATTCGCTTCCTGAGCTCAACGTCCGTCCTCCATTTTGTCTCTTCGTCCGCTATTTTCTTTCATTGTCTTTTCGGGCTCGCTCAAACCGTTTTGCCCTCGCCCGGCAGAATCCCGCCGCCGTGCGCCGCGGTCTCTTCATCCGCTTCGGGGGACCTGTACCACTGGGCCAGCGTTATCATGCTCGCCGTAAGGTATATGAGACACCCCGGCACCCACATCGTAAGCCCGGCTATCTGCTGGTCTACGCCGGGCGTTATGCAGAGGTCGTTCCTTAGATACGGCAGTATCCCGGCAGAGTCCGCCGGGTTGAGATAAGCCGGGTACATTCCCGCCCCGGCGAATGTAAGCAGTATTCCGAGAACCGTGCATCCGAGGCACGCAGACGCGAGGTACATTGTCGATCGGAGATGCGTCAGCCTCCGGGCTTTGACCGGGGCGAACACCGGCCACCAGAATATTATTCCTATGAGTACGAAGCTCACCTGCTGCGCCGCATAGAGCCTGTCGCTCGCTATTGCAGCGTCGTGAACCGACGGCACATGCCAGAGCCACATCGACCCTACACCGAGCGTCCACGCGACGATGGGGTTCCCGAGCACGCTCATCACAGCCCCGGCGGGCCTCCACGAGAGCGCTCTATCAGCCGCGCCTTTGGGTATTCCGAACATTATGAAAAGCGGGACGACGAGCAGGAGCAGAATGTGCTGAATCATATGGGCGCTAAGCAGATAATTCCGCCCTAGGTGCCCGAGGGGGGAGACGACGGCCAGCACCATGAGCGCAACCCCGGCGCCGAAAAGAGCCGTCCGGCCCCTGTCCCTGAGGCCCCCGGCCATTACGAATACGGCCAGGAACAAGATCGCGAGCGCTATAACACCCGGCTCCGGCGCCCACGCATTTGTGAGGAATTCAGATATGTTCATTACGCTTCCCTCCGGAATCGCGTTAAATCATAAAAACGCCCAGAGATATATGACCGAAAAAACCACTATCCATACGCCGTCTACGAAGTGCCAGTATAATGAGACGCATTCGACGGCGTCCGACTTTGGCCCCTTGAAATCCCCCGCGAGGGTGAGGCCGAGAAGTATCGAAAGCATTATGAGCCCGATGCACACGTGAAACCCATGGAATCCCGTCAGCGTGAAAAAAGTCGAGCCGAATACATTGCTGCTTATGGTTATGCCGCGCCCGAAAAGCCCGAACCACTCGCGCGCCTGCCCGAATATGAATACCGCGCCCAGCACTATTGTCGCGAAAAGCCAGAACTTTAGCCCCGAGCGGTTTTTGTTCTTGAGGCTCTTGCCTGCGAGCCATACTGTAAAGCTGCTCGCGAGCAGAAAGATGCTGAATATGCCCGTAACGTAGGGGTCGAGGCTGCTTTTCGCCGTCGGGCCCGTGGTGACGGAATTGTGAAAGTTGACGTATGCCAGAATGAGCATCAGGAAGAAGATCGATTCCGATGCGATGAAGAACTTTATCATCATCCTGTTGTTAGCCATTTGGTCCCTCCGTCACGATCTTCGCGTTGGGCTCGTCCGGCGAGTCGGGGTGCGCGAGGTCCCATAGCGGCCTTCTGCCCCTTACCGGGGGGACCAGCTTGAAGTTATATACCGGTGGCGGCGAGGTGGTGGCCCATTCGAGCGTCCACGCCTTCCAGGGGTTGTCCCCGGCGGGCTCGCCTTTCCTGAGGCTCACTATGATGTTCCATATGAAAATCAGCACCGAAATAGCTATTATGAAAGCCCCTACTGTCGATAGAAGATTCATCGATCCCCAATATGGCAGGTCGTGATACGTATAAGTCCTTCGCGGCATGCCCATGACGCCTAGAAAATGCTGTATGAAGAATGTCATGTTAAATCCGATCACGGTAAGCCAGAAGTGCCACTTGCCTAAAGTCTCAGACAGCATACGCCCGGTGAATTTCGGGAACCAGTAATACACGCCGGCGAATATCGCGAATAGAGAGCCGCCGAATATCGTGTAGTGGAAGTGGGCGACTATGAAGTAGCTGTCCGTGACGACCCAGTCTATCGGCACCGACGCGATGGCCACGCCCGAAAGGCCGCCTATGACGAATTCGATTATAAAGGCCGTAGCGAAGAGCATGGGGGTCGCGAAGTTTATCCTTCCTCCCCACATCGTTGCCACCCAGTTGAGCACCTTTATGCCCGTGGGTATGGCGATCAGCATGCTCGCGAGCGAGAAGTATGCGTTGGCTACATTACCGAGTCCGACGGCGAACATATGATGCGCCCAGACCCCGAGGCTGAGGAGCCCTATCGCCACGGTCGAGCCCGCGACGAACTCGTAGCCGTATATCGGCTTTCTCGAAAAGACCGGTATGACCTCGGATATTATTCCGAACGCCGGGAGTATGAGTATGTAAACCTCGGGGTGCCCGAAACCCCAGAAGAAGTGCTGCCACAGTATCGCCGATCCGCCGAAGGACGGTGTGAAGAACGTCGCGCCCAGAAGACGGTCGAGAAGGAGCATTGCGAAAGCGGAAGTGATGATGGGCATTACGAATACGAGAAGGAACGACGTCACCAGTATCATCCAGACGAACAGCGGCAATCGCCGCATCGTCATGCCCGGCGTGCGCATGGTCAATATGGTAACGACGTTGTTAAGTCCCGATATGAGCGACCCTATGCCTGATACCAGCAGCCCGAGCGCCCAGTACGTAGGCCCGTTGTTGAGCGAAAACGGTTTTTCGCTGAGCGGGGCGTAAGCGAACCACCCGACGTCGGGCGCGCCGCTCTGCGTGAAGAAGCTGTAATAAAGGAGCACTCCGCCGAATGCGAACAGCCAGAAGCTGAGCGCGTTAAGCCTCGGGAACGCCATGTCCCTGGCCCCGATCATCAGCGGCACCAGGTAAACGCCGACGCCTATTAGGAACGGCATGATGACGAAGAATATCATCGTCGTACCGTGCATGGTGAATAGCTGGTTATACATCTCGGGCGAAAGAAGCCCGCTCCCGGGCTTTGCCAGCTGGGCCCTTATCATCAGCGCTTCGATGCCGCCTATCACGAAATAAATCAGCGTAGCGATCAAATACATGATACCGATTTGCTTATGGTCTATGGACGCGACCCAGCTGAGAAGCCCGGTGTTCTCACCGAGCCTCGGCAGGGGCTCCGTACTTTCCGGCACGATCGGTATTCTGCTACTCATCCAGCGCCTCCAGGTACGCGACTATTGCATTTACCTGCTTGTCTGTCAGCTTCATGTTCGGCATCAGCGATCCGGGTTTGTATTTCGCCGGGTTCTTGAGCCACTTGGCGAGGTTGTCCGGCGTGTTGGTCAAAACGCCGGCGCCTATCGTATCGCGCGTCGCAAGATATGTGAGGCTTGGCCCGACTCGCGCCGCGGCCGGGGTCCCGGCTATCGTATGGCAGTTCATGCAGGCGACGTCCTGGAAAATCTTCGCTCCCTCCGCCGCGATTCCGGTAGACGGCGTTTCGGGTATCTTCGCCTGCTCTGTGAGCCACGCGGAGAATTCCTCCTCCGTCTGTGCGATCACCCGTATGCGCATGTTCGCGTGCTGCGCCCCGCAGAACTCGGCGCATGCTCCAAGGTATACCCCCGGCTCGCCTGCGACTATCCACATGTAATTCGGGTGTCCCGGTACCAGGTCAATCTTCCTTCCGAGCTCAGGCACCCAGAAATCGTGTATGACGTCTATCGATTCGAGCCTCGCCAAAAGCTGCCTCCCAGCGGGCAGGTGAACTTCGTTCGCCGTTATAACGCCGGATTCGGGGTAGATTATCTCCCACCACCACTGGTGCCCTATTATGATAATGTCTGGCTCCCTGTCGGCGCTCGGCGGGTCGATGGCCCTCATCGTCGAACACGTGAGTAGAAAGAGGACGGCTACTATCGCTATCGGTATCACCGTCCAGGTGATTTCCAGCTTAAGACTGCCGAAATCCTGATAGGGCTCGCCTTCTTCCCCCGATTTCTTCCTGAATCTTATTACTATGTAGGTAACGGCAATTACTATGATGCCGAGAATGATTACGGAAATGGCTATCGTATAGTAGGTCAGGCCAGCCAGTGCTTCCATTTGTGGAGAGCTTGGATTGAAGAGGCCGCCTAGGTTTTTCATGTTTGTACGAGTGAGTGAAGGTTAGAACGATAAGCCACGCCAGACATAGCCATTATAAAGACACCCGCGGGTTATTGTCAACCCCCGCAGCACTGAAAACGTTATTACTTCCGTGACATTTTAACTCATAGTTGGATGTTAATTTGTGGTATTATCATGCATAATTATCACGCCTCGCGGGATTGAAAAGTGGTTTCTGTAAGCAGTCTGAATAACGCAGCTTTGTCTTCCAGATGAATAAAGTCAATATAATACTCCTCCTGATTTTATATCTGACCCTTCTACCCGACATCCGTCATTCCGCCTTCGCCGCCGAAAATACGGGCGATGACAGCGAGTCTTCCGAAACCCAGCCCGAAGAAGTCGCGGTCCGCATATCAAAGGTAAAGATCAAGGGAGCCAAGGCTGTATCAAAACAGGACATAGAGCAGAGCATAGGCACAGAATCTCCATCTATAAGGTTCTGGGTTAAGAAACCCGAGTTTAACGAAGAGGTCCTCATAGACGACATGGTGAGGATAAAGCGTCTCTACGCGAGCCACGGCTACTACGACGCCGAGGCCACATACGAGCTCAAATACAACGACGACCACACCAGGGTGGAAATAACTATCAACATCAAGGAAGGCGAGCCCGTGATCCTCACCGAGCTCAGCATCGGTTACGAAGGCGACCTTACCGACGAGGTTAAAAAAGACATCGACAAAGCGGTCCCGCTCAAAGTGGACAAAACTTTTTCCCCGGTCGGCTACCAGCAGACCAAAGGGGCAATAGAAGAGATACTCTCTAACGAAGGGCATCCAAAGGCTGTCGTCGACGGCGAGGCGCTCGTAAACAGGAGAGAGAAATGGGCCAGGGCGAAGTTCGTGGTAAAACCCGGGCCTGTTTATACGTTCGGTTCGGTTACGGTCGTGGGCAACGTAGAGGTCGAAACCTACGTCATATCCAGGGAAGCGACATTCAAAAAGGGCGACATCTACTCGCTTCAGAAGATAAACGAAACCCAGGCCAATATCTTCCAGCTCGGGCTCTTCAGGTCGGTCGTCATCGATCCGGTATACAACGAAGAAGACCAGGTCGCGGACGTAAGAATAACCGTCAAGGAGAGAAAGCAGGGGTCGGTCAAGTTCGGCGTCGGGTTCGGCACCGAAGACAAGCTCCGGGCCCAGGCCATCTGGACGAAGAGGAATTTCTTCGGCGGGGGCAGGAGGCTCGAAGTCGCGGGCAAGTTCTCGTTCATAACCCAAAGGCTCGAGACGAGCGTCCTTCAGCCCTATATACTTGGCAGGGATTCCCAGCTCATCGGGTCTCTCAACTTCCAGAGGGACGACGTCCCCAGCTTCGAGGGCGAGAGCTTCCTTACGACCGCCGAGGTGCAAAAGGACTTTCGCGAATACTATTCCGCCTTCGGCTCGTTCAACGTGCAGCTCTCCCGGGTTCAGCGCAGCGCTCGCCGTACTCCAGAGGAGAAGAGCCGCGAGAATTTCTTCCTTACGTATTTTAACTCCGGCCTCGAGATGGATACGACGGATAACATCCTGAACCCGACGCGCGGGTTCGTTATCGCGGGCGGCCTCGAGTCATCCTTCCGGGCGCTGTTCTCGGACGTCAACTACTTCAAGGGCACGGTCGAGCTCAGGGGTTATAAACGGCTCCTGCGAATGATCCTGGCTTCGCGCTTAACCGTCGGCGTCATACAGCCCTTCGGCTCGACGGGCACGTTCGACATACCTATATTCAAGAGGTTCTTCGCCGGCGGCAGCACGAGCATGAGAGGTTTTCCATTCCAGAAACTCGGCCCGCTCAGCGATGGCGGCGACCCGCTCGGCGGCAACTCGCTTCTCGTCGG
>JBFWTW010000120.1:0-8946 GCA_050247635.1 Candidatus Dadabacteria bacterium
TTATTGACGGCTATGACTGTGCTCGGCGCGGATTACTCGAAGGCAGAGGTGATTTGCGCCAATAAGAGAACGGGGGATCTGAAGATAAGGCCCGACAAGTGCTTGAGGAACGAGAACGAAGTCGATCTCGGCAACATCCAGCAGTTCCCCGGCCTCACTCCGGCAAGGTGGAGCTGGCTCGGCGAAGGTGAGGGGACGTACTGGTACGTTCCTCCTATCAACCTGCCCGCCGTACAATGGGATTCGACAGACCCGACAAATTATTTCCCCGTAAGCGACCAGACCGTCTGGCACGTGGAGAGCTATGCCGATGGCTACTTCTTCGGGACTGTGGTGGCACAGTTCGGCACGGGTTCCCCGACATGCCAGTATCTCATAGGGTCGGTCACTCCAGACGGCGGCGTCTATATCGCTTTCAATCCGCTCACGTCTCCTCCTATCGGGTCTCCCTCGCTGACTACCGGCACGGGAAAGATGGCGTTCAAGGAAGGCGAGTGGACGTTCCTCATGCAGATGGCGTCGGGAGCCTCGACGACACAGATAGCGCATTGGGCCTACATGCTCGAATGCACGCCCGACGAGGAATGCTGGGAGAACCTTCCCGGTGTGGATGTGAGCATAGAGGAATTCCTTTCGAATTGTGAGTGAAGCGGGTTTCCGCAATTGTACGTCGTAACGGCGCTCCTTTTCCCTGCTCTTCGCCCCGTGCTGTAATAACGGGACAGGTAAGGGGGCAGGGCGCTTTTAACGCTTCGTAATTGGGCGCCCGTCCGTTGCGTTCGGGCGGCCGTCAGGCCTGTATATAAGTCTATCTATATAGGGCATTTATGCGATTTTATAATTTACTAATGCAGGTTGACGCCGCTATTTAAACGCGCTAAACTATAGGTAAGGTTGCAGTAGTGCAGTTCTTGTCTATTCTAGGATCTTTAATCTTTACCTGAAAGTGATTTTGAACCACTAGCACAACCCAATTTAAAACAGGAGGTAGCCAGACATGTCAGAACGTAAAATTGGCACTGTAAAGTGGTTCAATTCTACTAAGGGTTTCGGCTTTATTGAGCTTGAAAACGAGAAAGACGTTTTCGTTCACTACAGCGAAATCAAAGCGACCGGCTTTCGTTCACTCGAGGAAGGCCAGCGTGTAGAGTTCACAGTCGTGAACGGGCAGAAAGGCCCGCAGGCTCAGGATGTAGTACTAGCCTAACGACAATGAAAACAACTGCGGCGCATCGGAACCCCGGTGCGCCGCTTTTTTTGCCTTTTTGATTCCTTCCGTCTTTATTCCCGGTTTTTAAAAGAGACTTCTACTGAAACGCCCTTATGCTTATTCCCGCAAATTCGGGCCTGCCTGTTATTTGCAAGAACTCGCCCTGACTGCTCATTTTAGGGATATCGGGCTTGTATGCTGCGTCGCGTATGGTCTTGTCTGACACCCAGTCCTTTATGAGGGCTATGAACTGGGGCGATTCCGGGCGGTTCTTGTAGGTTATAACAAGCTTTCGCGGAACCGGGCGATTTCCGTCCTCGATCCATATCTGCCAGTCTATGTCGTTCCCCTGGAATATAAGATGGCGGCACATCGCGCCAGACACGCGGCTTGGCCCGAGGCTCCGTCCGCTGGTCACGCTCTTCGTGAGCGTCTTGAACGTATTTATGAACAGGAACTCGCTAAGCACGGGGTCGAAGGCGTATTCGTCGGATAGCTTGTTAAGGGCCTGGTCCACGGTTCCGGGCAGTGTGGCCGTGGCGTAATCGTTCTCGGGGATTTCCAGTATCGTCGCCTGCCCGGCGGTGTACCAGAGCTTGTATCCGCCCCTTTCCGTGATGTAGCTTATGGCGAACTTGTTCGGCTTCGTAAGGTAAGCCACGGCTTCGGCGCCGTATTGAACCTTCTGTCCCGAGCTTAACACCTCGTCGTACATGATGTCGGCCTTAAACGAATAATCCGAGCGGCTGCCGAGATAGTTGCTCATCGACTCCAAAACCGCGGCGGATTCGGAATCTATATTGGGGCTGGTCTCGTACTGGGCGGAGGCCGTCTGTAGGCCGAGGCCGGAAACGAGAATAACAGCGAGTACGATGATGTTGAAGAATGCTCTCCTCCCACGAACGCGTGGCCGGAAAAGCGCCGGATTTGGGTAAGTGCTCATAGATTTCCCTCCTTTTATGTATGGGCTGGTCGGTAACAATGTCGGTATAACCCCCCTTAACTCTGGAATATAACATATTCCGTGGAAAACGGCACGAGCCTTACGGACGGTTCCCGGGCCCGCCCCTCGACTCACTTTTCTCAAGCAGTCTCCTTGGGCAACGCGGGTTATTGTCCCTCAGTATAAATATGATGTACTATTCGGATAAATCTGTTATAACCTGATAGCAGGGCATATGCCATTTCTCGATATCAGTCTGGTCACGTTGATCAAAACGGCGGGGTACATAGGCCTCTTCGCTATCATATTCGCCGAATCGGGGCTTTTTGTCGGCTTCTTCCTGCCTGGCGATTCGCTTCTCTTCACGTCCGGGTTTCTGGCGTCCCAGGGATACTTCGACATAGCCGTCTTGATAGTTCTGTGCTTCACGGCGGCCGTCCTCGGCGATAACTTCGGTTACCTTTTCGGGAAGAGAGTAGGCCCGGCGATATTTAAAAGGGAGGATTCCCTTTTCTTTCATAAAAAACATCTCGCCCGCGCAGAGGAATACTACGCCAGATACGGCGGCAAGACCATAATCATGGCCCGTTTCATTCCCGTCGTCCGCACGTTCGCCCCCATACTGGCGGGCGTGGGCCGTATGCACTACAGGACTTTCGTCGCCTACAACGTGGTCGGCGCGGTCCTCTGGGCAATAGGGCTCACTGCCCTCGGCTATTATCTGGGCTCGGCAATTCCGAACATAGACAAATACCTCCTGCCGATAATCGCCGCAATAATTATCGTTTCGCTCCTGCCGGCTTTTATTCAAATCGCCAGGGACGGCACGCTGAAGGAAATAATCGCCGCGCTCAGGAAAAAGAGAAAGCCGGGCGTATAGCGTCAGGAATTTAATCCACCAGAATTCTTTTTAATCTTCCGCCGATGGCCTTATGGGCCGCGTTTTCAGTGCTTTCGTCGCATTGCCAACGATTGGCGCTAATTAATATATTGACTCGACCGTAAAACAGTCAGATACTAGGGAATATCCACACGGCTCTGTAGTAGAAAACTCGACACGACATCCGGCATTCAAGGAGGCATTATGATGAAACGTCTTACCCTATTTCTCGCTACGGTCTTGATCTCAATAGGCGGATTCGCCGGGACATCTTACGCCGGGTTCAACTTCGTGCCGAACGATTTGATGACGACGCCGTTCGGGCCGGCATATGCCGATATCCTTCTCGAGCCGGCAAACTTCCTCCCCTGCGAAGGCGGGCCTTATGCCCTCTGTTACTATTCCGGCCCCGGGCCGTTCACGTGCGAGACGACCGAGGACGGACAATTCGCCAACTGCAAATGTTTCGAGCTTCCTTATGGGAAATACTTCGTCGATATTAACGCGATCCAGAATGTGGATGTCTATTTCGAAACCATCGCTGCATGCGGCGAGGACGGAAGCGGATGCCAGACGACTAACTCCGCCCCAGTTTGCGGCTACATCAACACTGGAACTTTCTTTCCGAATACCGACATGATCTCGACCTTCAGCTTCGACTGTGTGCCCGAAGAGGGCATAGGGCAAACGAACTGCGGGCAGTCGCCCTATGCGGGCTGCATGACGGCCCCCTGTACCAGGACGGGAGAGGACGGAATAGTGGACTGCCTCTGCCCGACATACGACGGCCCCTTCCAGGTGGGGCTGAACGACCAGGCCTGTACGCTCGACGACAATCTTGTGTGGTCCGCGGCGTATAATCCGAACATTACGGGAACTATTCCCGTCCCGCCGTCCGGGGGATGCATCCCGGACGCACCGGAATCGCTCGGTGGATGCCCGCTTATTTCCTCAGACATACCTGAGCCGCCCCCGAATATCGACTGCTCCGAGGTTTGCAGCGAGTACCAGAGCTGCCGCGGGGCGAACGGCGTCGAGGTCGGCTACGCGTGTGATGCGACGCTCTGCACATCACAGTGTAACGACAGTGGTCTCGTCGGGGACGCCTGCTCGGGGCTCAGCGGATGCGAAATATCCGAAATAGTAAAGCTCGAAGAAGAGGTTGGCTGCAGCTGCTGCGCAAGCCAGATATGCGGCTGCGAAGCCACTAACGAAACCGAGCACGCCGTGTTCGATCTCAATCAGCGGCAGAGAGACCTCGGCATCACTCCGCAGTGCGACGTGAACGGAACGCTCTGCGGGGAAAGCAGGGGAACAGGCAGCGGCGGCTCCGGATGCGCTATGGCCGGGCCGGGCGCAAAGGCCGACTTCTCGCTATATCTCCTGATCCCGGGGCTCTTTATGGCTGCTATGCTTTTAAGGAGATTTCGTGTTAAGACAAGCCGGCATTAATACGGGAGGTTTCAGATGAGAAAGGTACTGTTGGCGCTGATCATCGCCGCGGCACTTGGTTCCGCGGGGCTCTATTTCGGGACCAAACCCGTCGTGTGCGACGACTGCAACCAGGGGAAGAAGTGCAACACGTCCTACGACTGCGGTGAGATAGGCGTCTGCTACTGTCAGCCTACCTACGAGGAAGAGGACGGCATGGGAACCTGTTATTTCGAATGAGCGCGGGGCGGATGCACGAGCTCGCCGCCGCCGGCTACTTGCATCCCTTTAAGAGCTCGTCAACCGAAGTGGTGAACCCCCTTAGGGCCGGGGGTATGTCTATCCCGAACAGCATTACGTCCACAGGGTCCAGGTCCTGCTGATAGGCGTTGAATGTGTCACCGCTCGCATAAACGAGCGTACTCCCCGAGGGATCGAACCCCTGTACAGGCCCGCCCGGGGGCATCACGAGCCCGACGAAGGATTTATTCCCGAAGCTTTTTTCTCCCACACCGCCCGCGCCGGAGTTGGCGGCAGTCAGCTGAAACTGATCTCCGAGTGCCGCCTTCATCCCCGCCTTGTCTGTCACGAATACGACGACTCCGCCCCCGCTTTCGCTGAATGTTCCGACGTTTGTCAGGTGATAGAAAAGCGGCGGCGCCGGTCTGCCTGTTCCCTGAGCCCTGCAGGTTAGGAGTCCCGTTCCGGCGAAATCTTCCCTGCCGGATACAGGCGCGATCGACGGGATGACTAAATAACAGTCCGCATCGCAAACGAGCTCTTTCGAGATGGATTTTGCGGGATCCGATTTGGCTTCGGTCATTATGCCTTTTAAAAAGGCGGCCGCACTGTCAGATATTTTCTGAACGGTGGTCTTTACGTTAAACCCCTCTGTTTGCGCCTTTGCCGTAAGCACTGCTGCGAATATTATGAGGACTGCCGGGATAATAATCTTCAGCGGACGTTTCATGTGCACTCCTGACATCTTTTATGACCCGTTAACTTATTATAAAAAAGTTAAGAAGCCGTTAAGCGGGTGTTAAAAAGCGATTTGCGTCACTTGTCCTGAAGGCAGGGAAGCCACGGGATGTCCGTTATTCCCGGGTCTACTCCGAGCTGTTTCATGAGCGTCGTTATCTGCCCCCTGTGGTGCGTCTGATGATTGAAAAAATGTACAGCGAGCGTCCACCTCGGGAGAATCCTTTCCTTCTTATCGACGTTACTTGCGTATGAGTATTCAGCGCCGAGGTATTCGGGCGTAAGCGTGCGGGCCCATTCCAGTATCTCGTCGTCCAGCTTTTCCTGGGCGGCCCTAAGCTCGCCGAAATCGTCGAAGGCGTCGGTGCCTATCCGGCGCGGGGTGAATGTGCCGTCCCTGAGTCTCTCGAGCCAGGCGACGTCGCCGTAATAGATGTGGTTAAGCGTGCTGTGAATCGACTTGAAGAAAGCCCCCATGTCCTTTTTCCTGCCTGAGTCCGGGATGGCGGCGCATTTTTCATATATCTTGCCGTCCATCCATTTGTTATATTCGGCCATAAGCTCGTAGTAATTCCGTGGAAACAAGGGGCGCCTCCTTTGAAATCCGAAACGAAATTCCCGCCCGTAACGGCAGGGCCGGCCGCCGGGGATTACAGCAGATGATAAATAAGCATGAAGATATATTTCAGATTTTTGACCTTATCCCTGACTTCGTGTGTGTCGCTCATTGTGCGCACCTGAAGCTCGAGGAAGTTGTTGTAGTGCGACGCGACTATGTGGAATTCCTCGAAAGTTACCTTGATCGGATCGTAAATCATGATCGGGCGTACGTTGGCTCTCGCGCTTTCAATCACGAGCTCGTCTCCGTCTACCATGGTCAGGAACCAGCGCTCGGAATCCGGGAGGGGAAGCTCCATGCCGGAGCCCACCTTGGATCTGAGGAGCTCCCATTCCTGCTTTTTATCGTCCGAGAAATCGATTTTTCTGTCGAATAGCATGAACCCATGCCTCCTTGTGCGGTTTGTTGTGTAGGTGAGAATTTAACACGTTTTAATTGAACATTCTAATCCCAGCATCGGTGGTCATTCCGCCGCGGGATAATCGTCCGGGATTTCCTCGGACGGCGCGTCTATCGGCTCCGAAGCGTCGGGGCCCAGGCCGTCGTCGTACGGGTCCGTGATCTCGGCCCCGGGGTCGGGGTCTTCGAAGAGCGGATCGGGGTCGCCCGAGTCCGGCATCGGGGGTGCTATGTCGGTATCGTCGTACTGAACGAGCGGCCTTTCTCCCGCGAGGGAAGGCTGGCCGGGCATCCCCACGGCACCGGTGAAAATCACAAGAAGTAAAACGTGGAAAAGGGATTTTATTATTCGGTCCTTATGCATTTGGCTTCCTTGTATTTGGCGGTGTGAAAATCCGTCGGGAGCTTGTTGGCGCGCGCATTATCTGGCCAGCGGCTCGGGCATCCTCACGACGGGGCTCGGCATCCTGACGACAGGGTTCTGCTGCGGCACTACAGGCGCCTGCCTCTGTACGAGAGGGTAGGGTTTGTTGACTAGCGGGTTAGGCCGCGCCACGAGCGGATATTCCTGCGCGACAAGAGGGTCCGGCATGTCTACGAGCGGCCGTTCCTGGGTCACCAGAGGGTAGGGGTGCTGTAGCGGATATTCCGGGCTTTCGACGAGCGGATACTCCCTGTCAACGAGCGGGTCTTCCTGCTCGACGAGCAAAAGGGAGTCGTCGGTGTAATAGCTCTCCTCGTCATATTCGTCCCATCCAGCGTCCGGATAGTACTGGCCTTGGTCCTCCCCTTCATCATTGGGGTCTATCATGTAGGGTTCCGTCTCGTCTATCGGGGGATCCGGGTCGTCGATCACGCTATCCGGCGAAAGTGCGTCGTCCTGTATATCACCGGGGCCGGGAGCCTCCGGCGTGTCCGGCACCGGGGGCGGGGCAATGTCCTCCGGGTCGTACTGCGCCGTCTCGTAGTATTCCGAAGCCTGCCGGTCCGCTGCTGTCGCCGTGCCGTGCCTGCCCGCAGGCACTGTCAGCGCGAGGGCCACGAGAATAAGTAATGCAGTCAATGTAGACGTCGTTTTCATATCTTTCTCCATTTGGAAGGGCTTCTAGCCCGCCCGGTCTCAGTCCTTTACGGCGGTCGCCGATATAACCACTACATCGCTCAATTTATAGCTTTGCTCGCCGGCGCCTACCGTAATGCCGCCCTTAAGGTACGTCGCCTTACTCTTGGGCGGAAGGGTTACTGGAAGCGTCGCCGTGCTGGTAGCGATTATCCCCGCTACCGGGGCGGGATAGGACGTGTAAAGGAGCTTTACCTGTACGTCCTTATAAGTAACGTCCGAGGTATTCTCTATAGTCACCGAGCTCAATATCGCCACGCGCGCGGCCGTATAGAAAGACCAGTCGGTGACCTTGATGAACCACTCGGGGTGTAGGACCTGATTGCTGTTATATTCGAACGCATCTTGGGAATAGGCGCTCCGCTCCGTGTAACAAAACGCTGTTGCCAGCAAGAGGGCCGAAAAGACTCCAACACTTAAACGCTTCATAAGTATAAGTTTAATATAAAAGCCCTCCGGGTACTACTGTTAAATCGCACTCCGTATATGACTCCATTCGCTGTTATAATTATCTCGCGACGACGCGCATTCGATGAAGAAAAACCTCTTGATAGCTATACTGCTTCTGGCCGCCGCCTCGGGATGGGGGCTCTTCGCATACCATTATACGAAGCACGGCGGTTCCGGACAATATTTCGGGAAGGTTTACCACAGGCCCGCGCCGGACTTTTCGCTCGTCGACCACAACGGGGATAAAATCGGCCTCGGCAGGTTCCGGGACAAAATCGTTCTCATCGCGTGGGGCTATACCAACTGCCCGGACGTCTGCCCCACGACCCTCGCCATGCTGTCGGGTGTAATGGACGGGCTGGGGGAGGATGCGGACAACGTCCAGGTGCTGTTCGTGACGGTCGATCCCGAAAGGGACACGCCCGAGAGGCTCAAGTCCTACGTCCCCTTTTTCAACAAGAAATTTATCGGCGTCACAGGGACGAGGGCCGATATAGACAAGGCCGCTTCTGACTATGGCGTCACCATCGTAAAGCACCCGGCTGTCTACGGGAGGGGCGAGCACGACACCTGGGACCGCTACCTCATGACCCATACGAATACCGTATATCTCGTGGACAAGGACGGCAATCTCCGCCTTACGTATCCGCACTACAAACTGGACGCGCCGGGTATTACATCCGATATTAAAAAACTATTGCAGTAGCATGAAAATGAATCTACAATGCATGTAATCTGTACGCCGCTTGGAGGGAGGATTCATGAAGGCACTGTCTCGAATTATCGCCGGGATTTCGCTCGTGGTTCTGGTTTCGGTTCTGTCGACTGGTGGATGCAGCGATAACAAGAAGAAGCCCGACAGGGAAGAATTCCTCAATCCCGTTATCATTCACAGCCAGAACGGCGTCATAGACGA
>JBFWTW010000121.1:0-8884 GCA_050247635.1 Candidatus Dadabacteria bacterium
GGAACCGGGACGCCGCCATATCGGGCTTCGTCTCGATCTTTTTCTCGATAAACATGCCTGCCTGAAACGATTTCCTCACGATTTCACCCGGCAAGATTTATAGTTTCCACCCCATAAAGCCGCGTGAAGCGGCTTTATAATCTAACCCCTATGGAGTAAATATACCTGCGAAATAATTTGGTGTATATCAGACAGAAGCAGGACCTCCGTGAAATCCGACGGCATCTCACTCTTCCCCGGAGCCGGGGTCTATCGTCAGGGTCAGCTCCTGGGACACCGAAGCCCCTTCGGAATCGGCGGCTATGACCGTAACCTTGTATTCCCCGGCGTCGCCCTCGCCGTATTCCCAGACGATGAGACCGGTCGCGGGCTCTATAGTCATTCCCGGAGGGGCGCCGCGGAGCGTGAAATCTATGGGGTCTCCGTCGGGGTCTTCCGCCAGGACGGTATACGTGAACCTGCCGTCCGAATACGAGGCCGAGGGCTCGGACGATATGACGGGCGGGGAATTGGGAATCGTGAATGTGCCGCCCGCCGTGACGGCGCCCTGCCCGAGGTCGCTGTATGGGGTGACGGATACGCCTATAAGGTCGCCCCTCTTAAACCCCTCCTGCCATGGGAGGGTTTCCTCAATCTCGCCCGAGATGTCGCCGCCGTTGACAGTCCAGTCGTACATGTATCTTATGTCGGTGTTTTGTGCGCCTTCGAAGCGGATGACCGCCTTGAAGCCGTCTCTCGGATTGCCCGTTATAGTCTCGACCGAAACGGACCTTATTTTGGCGAGCGACGGAAGATCGGGAGCCGGTGCGTCGAAATCTCCCGCGGTTTCGAGCCCATCCTCCTCGCCCTCTTCTTCGTAGGTCCCGTCCATTTCGTCGCCCGCATCAACGGACGAGATTTCAGCCTCATCGGGCTCGGACGGAGTTTTGTCGCGGCTGCAGCCCGGAACGAAGAGCAGCAGCGCCAGGAGAATCATTAGCGGAAATCTTGGGGCGTTCATCATCGGCGCGTCCTTGGTTTTCGTTAATAATAGCGCCGGAAGGAGGGAAAAAGCAACAGGCCGGGGCGGCGTCAGGAGGCTTTGACTTCATACTTGCCGAGGCGTCCCTCGACGGGCTTGAACGATATGCGGACACCAGACTCTTTTTCGAGGCGCTTTAGGCCTTCCTGCTCGAATTCGCGGAGCTTTTCGATAATGCGCGAGCCGGCCTGGACCTCGACGGTGGTGACGCCCGGCTTTCCGGCCTTGTGTTTTATCTCACGGATTATCTCGTATGAGATCGTGTCCTTGGATTTGAGGTATCCCGAGCCGTCGCAATAGGGACAGGGCTCGGCGAGCTCCGTGAGGACGCTCTCGCGGAGGCGCTGGCGGGTCATCTGAATGACGCCGAATGGGGACATTTCGAGCACCGCCGACCTTGCACGGTCGCGCTTCAGCGCCTCGACGAAGGCCTCGTAAATCTGGTCCCTCAGCTGGCGGTTCTTGATGTCTATGAAGTCAACGACGACTATTCCGACGAGATTCCGGAGCCTTATTTGCCTTACGATTTCGGTCGCGGCTTCGAGGTTGAGCCTGTATATGGTGTCTTCCTGCGTTTTCCCGCTCTGGAACCTCCCGGTGTTGACGTCCACGACGGTGAGGCCCTCGGCCTCTTCGATAATAATGTGGCCGCCTGATTTGAGCCACACCTTTTTGTTGAATATCTTCCTGATCTCGTTTTCGACGCTGTAACGTATGAAGATGGGCTCGGGCTCTTTGTAGAGCTCGACCCTGACGCCCGAATCGGGCAGATATCTCTTCACGTACGAGTTGATTTCGTCGTAGGCTTCCTTTGAATCGACGACGACGCGGCTCATGTCGCCGGAGACGAAATCCCTTACCGCTTTTATGTACAGACGGGGCTCTTCGTAAAGAAGGGACGGCGTTTTGGTTTCGTCGCTCCTCTTTTTAATGTCGGTCCAGAGGCGGTAGAGCTCCTCGGTATCCTGATGGAGGTCTTCCTCGGATACGTCTATGCTGGCCGTGCGTGCGATAAGCCCTATGCCCTCGGGCTTTATGCGCCTTACTATTTCGTTGAGCCTGTCGCGCTCATCCTGGGATTCTATTTTGCGGGAGATCCCGACGATGTCGGCGTTCCCGAGAAGCACGGTGTATTTGCCGGGGATGCCGATGAACGATGAGAGCTTGGGCCCCTTGCCGCCGACGGATTCCTTGAGCACCTGGACGAGGACGTGCTGCCCTTCGCGGAGGATGTCCTGTATGAGCCCGCGGCTCTGTTTTTTGTGGTGGTTGGCTTCGCCTTCGTTTTCGAGGAAGAAGTCGTAGAGCGAGTCTTCGTGGACGTCTTCGACGGAGATGAAGCCAGACTTTTCGAGCCCTATGTTAACGAACGCCGCCTGCATGCCGGGGACAACCTTTCCGACGATGCCCTTGTAGATGTTGCCAACGATCCTCGGGGCGGACTTCCTTTCGAGATAGAGCTCCGCCACAGAGCCGTTCTCCATCACGGCCACCCTGGTTTCGTTGAACGTAATATTAATTAAAATCCGGTTGTCCATACCGTATTATACGGGCTGTTTTATATTCAAACCTTACAAGTTTTCTTAAGTATAGTCTATAAGTCGTCGATATGAAAGCTTAAAAGAATTTAAAATTCCTTTTAATTCGCCCCAAACGGGTGTAAAATTGAAAACAGTCTTAAAAAGCGGCCCGAATGACAGGGCCGGCCATATACGGAGGATAGACGGGATGTATGTCAGAACTATAATCGCGATACTCCTGTTTACGGGAGTTGCCCTTGCACAGGGGAGCCTTCCGCCGCCCAAGGACGGCACGACCATATATGTCGTAAAGCCGGGCGATTCTCTCTGGAGGATTTCCGGCAGGTTCTTCGGAAACCCCCTTTTCTGGCCCAGGCTCTGGGAGATCAATCCTAACATAGACAACCCGAACAAAATATACCCGGGGGATGTGATTTCGCTGAAACCCGAGCAGCCAGTTCTGCCTGTGGTTAAGGTGGAGCCCAAGGCGCACAAGGTTACGTTCGACGACATCGAGCCCCCGCCGCCGGTCTTTTATTATTCGCGCGGAGGGTCCGAGGGTTTCATATCCTCCGGCCAATGGGAGCACATGGGCACGATACTGACGTCTGAGCCGCCGAAGATACTCCTGGGCACTGGCGACATCGTGTACACGAATATCGGCACGAAGAACGGCGCAAGCACGGGGGACAGGTATACGATATTCCGGACGTCCAAACCCATTACGCACCCGATATCGGGGAACAGGGTGGGATACAAGGTTGCAGTGCTCGGAGAGCTCGAAATTATAGAGGTGCTCGGGAAGAGGAAATCGACCGCCGTTATCACCGAGGCGTATCAGGAGATAATGCGCGGGGCGAGAGTGAGGCCCGAAGAGACCTTCGTCAAGGAAGTCGTGATGAAGAAGGGAGTCCAGAGGGTGGACGGCTTCATCGTCGACAACAAGAACAACGTCGAGCTTTTGGGAAGCGGGGACGTAGTTTACCTGGACGTCGGAAAGAGAAACTCCGTCGTGCCCGGGAACGTGTTCTCAATATACACGTCCCCGAGAAAATCGTGGGACCCCGACGCGGGGAAGAACGTCGTTATACCCGGGGCGCTCATAGGGAAGATAGTCGTGCTCGAAGTCGGGGATACGACATCGACCGGCGTGATAATCGAAAGCTCGAGACAGGTACAAAAGGGGAACTTTGTAAGCCTCGATATATAGGCGGGGCGGACGGTGTAAGGGCCTAGACCTTTTCAGGGCCGGGCTCGCCCGTCATGGGAACGAAGCGGACGGAAGTGACCTTCCTGTAGGAAACGCCCTTTTCCGATTTTTCTATCAGCAGAAGCTCCTGATTTTCTCCGCCCACTGGGATGACCATCCTGCCGCCTTCCTTTAGCTGTGAGACGAGCGCCTCGGGCACGTCGCCGGGGGCAGCCGTTACTATGACGCCGTCGTACGGCGCGTTTTCCTCCCACCCGGCGTAGCCGTCGCCTACCCTGAAGTGAATATCCATATAACCCAGCTTTGCGAGGAGACGGCGCGTCCTTTCGGCGAGCTCGGGAATGATTTCTATCGTGTAGACCTCGGCTCCCGTTTCGGCGAGTATGGCCGTCTGGTAGCCGGAGCCTGTGCCGACTTCGAGCACCTTCCGCCCGGGGGCCGGCTTCAGCACCTCCGACATGAGCGCGACGATATAGGGCTGGGATATAGTCTGCCCCCTGCCTATGGGAACGGGGCTGTCGCCATAGGCGGATTCCCGCGACTCGGGCGGGACGAACTCATGCCTCGGAATCCTGAGCATGGCGTTTATGACAGCGGAGTCCCTTATGCCGCGCGCGATGATCTGGTCCTCGACCATTCTCCAGCGTATCTCGGCGTAGTCGTCCGCGCCGTCCGTTACCACGGCGGAGAGCAGGATAAGCAGTACCGGAGCGTAGAAAAGGAGCTCTTCCATAAAGCTAAGGTTAGCATAAAAGTGGCTAGTAATTGTCTGGAGAGTTGCGCCTGGATACGGCGCGGCAGATGAGCGGGAAAAGGGCTATATGATTTTCGACAAGACGAGCTTTGCGCCTTCGTAGGGGTCGATCTCGCCCTTTTTGACCCTGTCGTATATCTTTTTGATTTCCTTTCCGGCGAGCTTTTCGGAGACGGCCGCCTCGACCGCTTCCTTTACTATTTCGGAGAATTCCTCTTCCCTTCGCGTCTCGCGCTTCAGCCTGAGACGGCCCGTCTTTTCCTGAAATTCCCTGTGATTCTCGACCTCGTCCGCGAGCTTGTCTATACCCTCGCCCCTTGCGGCGCTCGTCATGAGGACGGGCTGCTTCCATTCCTTGCCGGGAGACTTCAAGGAGACGATCTGCCTTATCTCGGCGGTAATCAGGTTCGCCCCTTCCCTGTCGCACTTGTTCACGACGAATATGTCGGCTATTTCCATGAGCCCGGCCTTCATCGTCTGGACGCCGTCGCCGGCCTCGGGGACGAGGACGACGAGGACAGTGTCGGCTATGCGTATGACGTCGAGCTCGCTCTGGCCGACGCCGACGGTCTCGACTATGACGTAGTCGAGCCCGAACGCGGAGAAGAGCTTTATTATCTCCCTCGAAGCGCGTGAAATGCCGCCGTGTGTGCCCCGCGTGCTGATGCTCCTTATGAAGACGCCGTCGTCCATGGAGTGGTCGTGCATGCGTATCCTGTCGCCGAGGATTGCCCCGCCCGAAAACGGGCTCGACGGATCGACGGCGAGAACACCTACCGTTTTACCGAGGGATCTGTAGTGCGCGATGAGCTTGTTAGTGAGGGTGCTCTTTCCCGCGCCGGGCGGGCCAGTGACGCCGATGATGTAGGACCTTTCGGAGAGGCTGTCGAGCCGTTTGAGCACCGCGGGGAGCGAGCCGTGGCGGCTTTCGGCGAACGTTATTAGGCGCGCGAGGGCGACCCTGTCACCGGACAGCATCTTGTCAATGAGATCGTTTTCGTGTTGGGATAAGGACATCGGGACATACCTTAAATCGCGGGGTGAGGATTGTCAAAGCAGCGGACGGCTACCCGGCGCTCATTTTGAGTATGACGTCGTACTCGTCCTTCGTAACGGGCACGACCGAGAGGCGGCCCTGTTTTACGAGGGCGATATTCTCGAGGCCCTTTTTCTTTTTAATGTCCGCGAGTGTGACGGGATTTTTGAGCGCTTTTACAGGCTCTATGTCTACTGCAGCCCACCTGTCGTCGTCTGTGGTCGGGTCCTGATACGCCTCTTTGACGACCCTGGCGACCCCGACTATGGCCAGGCCCTCGTTGCTGTGATAATAAAGAAGGAGGTCGCCCTTCTTCATCGATTTGAGGTTGTTCCTCGCCTGATAGTTCCTTACGCCGGTCCAGTCTGTCCGGCCGTCGCGGACGAGGTCGTCCCAGGAATAGGAGGACGGTTCGGACTTAACAAGCCAATAGCTCATGGATTTAATTATGAGGAAATTTGGAAGGATTACAAATGGCGCGGAGGCGCGCGGGATTCTTTAACTAATCCCATTATCCAGTATATTTATGGGCGTATGGGGAAAATAAACGTGGCCTTTAAAACCTTTATTCTGATTGCGTTCCTGGCCGCGTGCGCTGTGCAAGCGCACGCCCAGACCGAAGACCAGACCGAAGCGAAAGTGCCGCTAAGGGAGAAGGTCAAGACGGCGGCCGTGATGCCGTTCAGCTCGAAATCCGCCCTGTCGGCGGAGATGTCGGCGCAAACTCTGGCCGATAAGGAGAGGTTCCTTATGATCTCCTTTTACGATGCGCTCATCGCACAGGAGAGCATCGTGAAGATCACGCCGCTCCAGGAATCGGAAGCCGCGTACGACGGTGTAACCTATGAGAATCCAGTCTCTTATTTCAGGGACGCCGCGGTCGAGGCCGGAAGGAAGCTCGGCGTGGACGCCGTGTTTACGGGCGTAATCTCGGAGTACACGGAGAGGAAGGGCTCGGGCGCTGGTGCGGAGTCGCCGGCGACGGTAGCCTTCAGCGTCGAGCTTCTGGACACGAAGGACGGAAAGATCTTGTGGGAGACTTATTTCACCGAGACGCAGAGACCGCTTCTGGATAACCTGTACGAAATAGACAAATTCTTTAAACGAGGAGCGAAGTGGATTACTGTCGACGAGCTTACCAAGGAAGGCGCGAGGAAGGCTGCGTCCGACTTTAATAACTTCCTGACGACCGAATAAATGCTGATAATACCCGCTATAGATCTTAAAGACGGAAAATGCGTGAGGCTGTACAAGGGCGAGGAAGGGACGGAGACGGTCTTTTCCGAGAGGCCCGGCGAGGTGGCCGCGAAGTGGGAGGCGGCCGGGGCGAAGTGGATACACGTCGTGGACCTCGACGGCGCATTCAAGGGTGAGCCGGGGAATCTCCCGGCTGTGAAGGACATCAGGGCCGCCGTTTCGTGCAGCATACAGGTGGGCGGCGGTATAAGGAACATCGAGACCGTAAGGCAGTACGTCGGCCTCGGTGTGGACAGGGTGATAATCGGGACTGCAGCTTTTAACGACGCCGATTTCCTGAAACGGGCGTGCAAGAAATTCCCCGGCAGAATAGCCGTCGGCCTCGACACCAAGAACGGAAAGATCGCCGTAAAGGGCTGGAAGGAAGTGATAGATACCGATACCAAAGAGGCGCTCCGGAACCTCCACGAAGCCGGGGTGTCGATAATACTCAACACGAACATAGACAGGGACGGCACGATGGAAGGGATAAATGTGGACGCCGCCCGCGGATTTATAGAGATGTCGCCCCTGCCCGTGATAGCGTCGGGCGGAATCGCGACCATGGCCGACCTCGAAAAACTCGATTCGCTCGGGTCAGACGGGCTCTACGGCGCGATTCTCGGGAAGTCACTCTACACCGGAACAATAGACCTCAAAGAAGCTGTATCAAGGTATTCGTAATGCTATCCAAGAGAATAATCCCCTGCCTCGACGTCAAGGACGGAAGGGTCGTGAAGGGCGTAAATTTTCTTAACCTTAGGGACGCGGGAGACCCGGTTGAGATCGCGAAGAAGTACAGCGACGAAGGGGCGGACGAAATTTGCTTCCTCGACATCACGGCCTCGCACGAAGAGAGGAATACGATGATAGACGTCGTACACAGGACGGCCGGGGAGGTCTTCGTGCCTCTGACAGTCGGCGGCGGCGTCAGGACCCTCGAAGACGTGAGGGAGCTCCTTTTGGCGGGGGCGGATAAGGTTTCGATAAACACCGCAGCCGTGAAGGACCCGGACTTCGTGAAGGCTGCCGCCGAGAGGTTCGGCAGCCAGTGCATCGTCGTCGCCATAGACGCGAGGGAATCAGAGCCCGGAAAGTGGGAGGTGTACACGCACGGCGGGCGTAATCCCACGGGAATAGACGCCGTCGAGTGGGCGAGGAAGATGGAGGAGAACGGCGCGGGGGAAATACTCCTCACAAGCATGGACAAGGACGGGACGAAGTCGGGGTATGACCTGCTGCTTACGAGGGCCGTCTCGCGCGCTGTTTCGATTCCTGTGATCGCATCCGGAGGGGCAGGGACCCTGGAGCATCTTACGGAAGGGGTGAGGGAAGGAGAGGCGGACGCCGTACTCGTGGCGTCGATATTCCATTACGGCGAGCATACGATCAGGGAAGCGAAAGAGCACATGGACGGAAGGGGCGTCAGCGTAAGGCTCTGACGGAAGGCGGAGACAGGGACACGGCTTTGAACATAAGAGAGCACACGGAAGAGATAGAGAGAAAGATACTTTCGCCGTACGCCGCCCTCAGCGCGGAATCGAAGGGGAGGCAGAGGCCCGAAGAGCCCTGCTCCATAAGGACGGATTTTCAGAGGGACAGGGACAGGGTTATACACTCGAAGTCCTTCAGGCGGATGAAGCACAAGACGCAGGTATTCCTCGCGCCGACGGACGATCATTACAGGACGAGGCTCACGCACGTTATAGAGGTGTCGCAGATAGCGAGGACCATTTCGAGGGCGCTCAGGCTGAATGAGGACCTTACGGAGGCGATAGCGCTCGGACACGACCTCGGCCACACGCCTTTCGGACACGCGGGCGAGGCTGCGCTCAACGAACTGTTTCCCGGCGGTTTCAAGCACGTCATACACAGCCTTAGGGTTGTGGACGTTCTCGAAAGGGGCGGGAAGGGACTTAACCTGACGCACGAGGTGAGGGACGGCATAGCCAAGCACTCGAAGGGCATGGGGGCCGTGGACAACCCGGCGTACAGGCCCGAGACCCTCGAAGGGCAGGTAGTCAGGATCTCGGACCTCGTGGCATACGCAAACCACGACCTCGACGACGCCATACGCGCGCGGATAATAACGATAGACGATGTGCCC
>JBFWTW010000122.1:0-8844 GCA_050247635.1 Candidatus Dadabacteria bacterium
GAGCACGTCGCGCGTCGTGCCTATGCCTACGTTCAGCCGCTCCTGCTCGTTATTCACGACCTCTTCGGCCAGTTTTATAGACACCCTAGCCGCGTCTATCGCGCGGAGGCTGTTCTGTATCTGCCTGATAGCGCTCCTGACGTCGAGGGCAATGTTGTCCTTCGTCTGGTTCAGCGCGATGACGCTCCTGTCGAGCTCCGCCGAGGCCTTTATGTAATTCCCGCGCGCGGTGCGGTTAAAGAGCGGGAACGAGAACACGCCCAGGACCTGCCACGTCGTAAAGTCCGCCCCCCAGATCTGCCGGAACGCGTCGCTCGGGCTGTCGAACTGCGGCGGAATCGGCTCGGGTATCTCCTCGAAGCTGAGCCTGTCCGGGTTCTCGTCGCCGCCGAGGCCCTGGAGCTGCAAGCTCCCCTCTACCGCAAGCCTCGGAAGCCTCTGATTGGAATAATATTTCTTGAGCGTCTCGCGGTTCTCTATTTCGAGCTCCCCCTGCTCCATCTCGGGCCGCTGCTCGTAGGCTATGTCGAGCGACTCCTCCTCGTTGAACTTTCTAACCTCGGTCGTCGGCTCGTCCACGGCCGTAATCTTAATGGTCAGATCCATGGCAAGAACGTTCTTGAGGTCGTCCTCGGCCGCCTGGAGATCGTTCTCCGCCCTTATGACGTTTACCTCCCTCGCAGCCACCTCCGACTCCGCCTGCGTCACCGATACCGGCGGAAGAACCCCCACGTCCACCTGCACCTGGTTCCTTTCTTTCAGGTCTATAGCCAGGTCGAGCCCGGTCCTTTCGAGGTGTAGGTTCTTCCTCGCCGCGACAACCAGCCAGTACCTGTTTTCGACCTCCAGCAAAACCTGCGCCACCCTCTTTTCGAGCTCCTTCTGCGATATGGTGCTCGACCGCTTGGCCGTTACGATGAACGCCCTGTTCACGTCCGTGCCGAAGTTCCTGAGAAACTCCTGCCCGATGCTGAAATTGACGTTGTTAAACCAGTTGGGGCTCAGATCCTCGATGGGCGAATTCGTGTCCGTCCTGGTCGTCTGGATGTCGAAAAGGTTATAGAACGTCCCCGTTGGCAGATCCCCTTCCACGTTCGTCTGCAAACTGAACTGCTTCTGTTTAATGGTGCCGCTCGGGATGAACGTGCTGAGCTGCGGGGTCTCGCCGTCGTTATAAAACGAGACGAGGTTAAACAGCGGGTCGAACACGCCCTCCTGCTTCTTTATCTCGCCCTCGGATACGACGACGTTCTGCTCCTGTATCTGAATGTCCCTGTTGTTTTCGAGCGCTATTTTTATAGCGTCGCCCAGGGTGAGATTGAGCTCCCCTCCCGTCCCCGAAATCGTGAAAAGAAGAATCAGGAGAGTCTTTGTCATCCACGCCTCCTAAAGATTGAACGGATATCCGGTTGCCGCTTGTTCATGCGAGATTAATATATATAATGGATTTTAACCGTAATAGAATGTCAGGTTAAGCGGCTAATCTCAAGCTTGACACGCCGGACGGCGGCGGGTACGTTGTAAGTAATCACTTACTTACAACCTTCCAGGAAAGGTGTGAATGTCAACAGATAAAGCCCTCGAAAAAGAGGCGCCGCAGGCGCGTGAAAAATCAACAACGAGAGACAAACTACTCGAAGCCGCAATAAAACTTTTTGCAGAGAAAGGATTCAACGGGACGACAACCAAGGAGATAGCCGAAAAGGCCGAGGTCAACGAGGCCCTGATCTTCCGTCACTTTTCTACAAAGCGCGACCTCTACGGCGCGATCATCGAAAAGAAAATCTTCGAAGAGCCCGGCATCGAAATCGCGCTCGAAACCCACAAGGACTCCAAGGACGACGCCCTCGTCTTCACGGCTATCGCGACTCGCATGTTCGACAGGTGCGGCAAGGACCCGTCCTTCATGCGTCTTCTCCATTTCAGCGCGCTCGAGGGGCACGACCTCTCCGACATGTTCTTCGAAACCTACGTCGAATACATCAACATGCTTATCTGCGATTACATAGAAACGCGCATCAAGGACGGGGCGCTCAGGAACGTAAACCCCCTCTACGCGTCCAAGGCCTTCATCGGAATGGTCGTAAACCAGATAATCGCTCAAGAGCTCTTCGGGGAAAAGAAACGCGGCAAGATAGACCAGGAGCAGCTCATAGCTACCTTCGTCGGAATATTCCTTACCGGTATAAAGGCCGTTTAACAGGCCGATTGGTAATGCCCATTCCCTTATTACACTAGCGAAAAGCTCCCCGCCCGGCGGCATCCACGTGTGTTAAGATAAATCCGCGCACATGAACGAGACGTTCTCGAAAACAAACATCGCCGACTGGATACCGCTGGCCGGGCTTTTCGCGCTGTCCGTAATATTCGCGCGCCCCTTCATCCCCGCGTGGGGATTCGTATTCGTGCTCTCGTTCTCTATATTCTTCGGCTTTAAATGGCTGACGTTTAAACGCGCCGTCTCGGGCGGCGTAAGGCCGGGGATGCGCCGCACGCTCGGCTACATATTCCTCTGGGTCGGTATGGACGCAGGGCGGTTCCTCGACGAATCCCGCAGGCCCGAAATTCCTGGATTGAGGGAGTGGGCGGAGGCAATATTCAAGACAGCCCTCGGCTGCGTCATATTCTGGCTGCTCGCCCGCGAGGTGTACCAGTCCCACGCGCTCACGGGCGGCTACGTCGGCTTCACCGGCTTTCTCATACTCACCTTCTTCGGCGTGTTCCACATCCTCTCGCTCGTTTGGAGGAGCCTCGGCGCCGACGCGGGCCCCATAATGCGCTCGCCGCTTCTGGCGTCCTCGCCGTCTGATTTCTGGAGCCGGAGATGGAACCTCGCCTTCCGCGACATCGATAGCGCGTTTATCTTCAGGCCCGCCGCCCGCAGATGGGGGCTCGCGCCCGGGATCCTCGCTGCGTTTCTCTTCTCGGGCGTGCTCCACGATCTCGTAACGTCTTTCCCCGTTAACGCCTGGTACGGAGCGCCGATTCTATACTTCATGATCCAGGCCGCGGCGGTTATACTCGAAAAATCGCGCACCGGGATCGGGGCCGGTCTCGCCTCGGGGCCGAGGGCGCGCGCTTTCGCGATAGCCGTCGTCGCGGGCCCCGTCCTTCTCCTGTTCCATCCGCCAGCGATAGAGCACGCATTCATTCCTTTCATGAGAGCGGCCGGTGCGCTCTAGAGAGCAGACGGCGAGAGACTGAACATGCTGTTTACCGTAAAGAAAAATTTCCTTCTATCCGTCGTTATTGCCCTGATATTTGCGGGAGCCGCGCTCGCCGCGAAATACGCCCTCGGCCTCGAATGGCAGTCCCCCGTCGCGGTGGAATTTATCCCCGGATTTGCACTCTGCCTGGCTGCCATACTCACGTCCGACATAATACTCATCCTCATTCTTCTCGCCCTTTTCAGGAGCGCGTTCATCGATACCTACATGCAAATGGCTGATTACTTCACTGCTCAGCGCGCCCACGAGATACTCGCCGGCGGCCTCCTCGCCGCGGGTGAGGAGATGCTCTTCCGCGGCGTCGTGCTTCAGGGCATGGTGCAGATGCTTGGCGCAGGGCCGGTTTCGGCCGTCCTCGTCTCGTCTATACTCTTCGGGCTCTTCCACGTGATCGCCCGGCGGCGTCTCGCACTCTTCTCCATATGGGCGGTCTGGGAGGGCGCGGTGCTCGGCGCGGTCTACCTCTACACCGGCTCGCTTCTAGTAGCAGCGGCGGTCCACGCCGCTCATGACATCCTGGGATTCACCGTCTTCGCCCTTAACCGGAAATACGGATTCTTCCCCACCGGGGGGCCCGCCCAAGGCTGACGGCCGGCGTTATGGTAATATAATCGCCGCTGTCGGAATTAACCCCCAAAGGAGATAGAAATGAGTTATGAAACCGAGCTTAAAGCCGCCGTCCACGCGGTAGCGAACGCATGCAGGCTCTGCGTGAACGTCCAGTCCGCCCTCGTATCGGCGGAATCGATGACGAAGAAGGACAAGTCGCCCGTAACGGTCGCCGATTTCGGCGCCCAGGCGGTGATATGCGGCGAGCTCACCGAGGCCTTTCCCGATATCCCCATAGCGGGCGAAGAAGACGCCTCCGATCTAAGGGCGCCCGAAGGCGAGGCTCTTTCGGCGCAGGTGCTCGAATATGTAAGCAAGATAGTCCCCGACGCGACAAAGGACGGCGTCCTCCGTGCTATAGACTCCGGGAATTACAGCGGAGGGCCGGCAGGGAGATTCTGGACCTTGGACCCCATAGACGGCACGAAAGGCTTCCTCCGGGGCGAGCAGTACGCCGTCGCGCTCGCGCTGATAGAGGACGGCGAGGTCGTCCTCGGCGTGCTCGGATGCCCGAACCTCCCGCTCGATCTGGGCGACCCCGCGCGCGGCGCTGGCTGCGTGCTCACGGCAGTAAAAGGCGGCGGCGCATTCATGCAGCCGCTCGAAGGAGGCGTGGCGTGGCGGATAACGGTCTCCGGAATCTCAGCCCCCTCGCAGGCCCCGATATGCGAGTCCGTCGAATCGTCCCACTCGTCCCACGACGAATCGGGCCGCGTCGCGGAAATGCTCGGCGTCAGCGTCCCGCCGCTCAGGATAGACAGCCAGTGCAAGTACGCCGTAATCGCTCGCGGCGACGCCTCGATTTACCTCAGGCTCCCGACCAGAAAGGACTACACCGAAAAGATATGGGACCACGCCGCGGGCTCGCTCATAGTCGAGGAAGCGGGCGGAAAGGTAACGGACGTCTCCGGGAAGAGGCTCGATTTTTCGAAAGGAAGAACCCTCTCCGGAAACAAGGGCGTCATAGGCACGAATGGCCTCGTGCACGATAAAGTGCTCGCGGCGGTAAAAGAGGTCATAGGCGGCTGACCGCTGGCTAGCTTCTGAACTTAAAACTCCGGGACGCCTCGTCCAGAATGGCGAGGTCGTCCTCTTGAAGCTTAAAACCCATGGCGCCGGCGTTGTCCTCCGCCTGCCTTACGGACGTCGCCCCCGGTATCGCAACGACACACTCACCGCTGAAATTGATAACCCAGTTTATCGCCGCCTGCGAAAGCGTGACGCCGTACTTCCTCGCCACGCGCCCAAGCGCCTCGACGACCGGCCGCGAGGATTCAAGATGTGAGCGGTTGAGCGACCCGTAATATCTCCTGAAGATATTCCTCGTTTTCAAAAGCTCCGGGCTTTCGTGGAACTTCCCGGTGAGGATGCCCCGCCCGAGCGGCGAATACGCGATTATAGTCATCCCCAGGTCCCGCGCCGCGTCGAGCACGCCGTCCGTCTCTATCTCCCTCCGGACGAGGCTGTAGTTCACCTGGTTCGATACGAGCGCGAGCCCCATGCGCGAGAGCTCCATGTGCGCCCTTCGCATATCCTTGGCGGAAAAGTTGCTCACCCCGACGTATCTTATCTTCCCCTCCTCCGCCAGGCGCGCCATCTCACCCATCTGCGTCTTTATGGAAGACAGCGAGTAAGGGTTGTGTATCTGGTGGAGGTCGATGTAATCCGTTCCGAGGCGCGAGAGCCTCTCGTCTATCGTCTTCGTAATGGAGCCTGCGGTCCGTAGGAGCGGCCACCACTTGTCCGCGATCACGACGCTCTCCCTCTTCGTCCCTAGCTCCGCGAGTGCGCGGGACAGCGCCGCCTCGGACTCCCCCCTGCCGTAGAGCTCCGCCGTGTCGAACCAGTCGACGCCCCCTTCGACCGAGACGCGGACGATATCCCTTATGTCCTCTACGGGGAGCGGCTGCCACAGGAGGCCCGAAAGCCCTCTCCCCCCGCTGAACTGCACCGTCCCGAGGCCGACGGGTGACACCGACAGCCCCGACAATCCGAGCCTTCTCTTCCCCCGGCTATCTTCTCTCTTCATGCGCTCACCCTTTTGTCACCATTCTACAATATTTACAGTTGGTTACAAAACCGCCCAGGGCTTTATTTCCATCATGCCGGAATTTATGCAAACCGCTAGAAAAAATCTATAAAAAACAGATAATTTGATATACAATCTACTTTTGTTTATTGACGCTAAAGCGCCCTGGGGAGGGGAGGCAACTTGCAAATATACGACACGTTCCTTGGATCGAGTCCGCTCTGGATTGTCTTCGCGGCTACCGTTGTTATCGTGCTACTGTCGATCGTCGCGGGTTACAAGATCGGGCATTACGTTCAGGAAAGGAAAAAGTACGGCTCCGTGATTTCCGCCGGGTCTGTGGTAGCTGCCTCGCTCGCTCTCCTGGCGTTTATGCTCGCGTTCACGTTCAGCATTGCGTACAATCGTTTCGATGCGCGGAAGCAGATCGTGCTGGATGAGGTAAATACTATCGGCACGACATACCTTCGCGCCGACACGCTTCCCGAGCCCCCGAGGTCCGAGGCCAGGAAGCTCCTCAGAGACTATGTGAACACGAGGGCATCATTGCCCAACACAGATTACTGGAATAAGCCCGAAAAGGTTCAGGACCTCATCGCCAAATCCGAGGCCATTCAGGATCAGCTCTGGTCCCAGGTCGTATACATGGGCAGAACTTATCCGGATTCCGAAATTGTAAGTCTGTACATAACCTCCCTTAACGAAATGATCGACCTTCACACGGAGCGCATCGTCGTCGCCCTTCAATACCGTATTCCGGGGCCGATATGGGGGGCTCTCTACCTCCTCACGGTTCTGACATTCGGCCTTGTGGGATTCGAAATAGGAATAACAGGCGGAGGCAACGTCTGGGCCAGCTTTATTATCGCCTTCATATTCTCGACGGTTATAATACTCATTACCGACCTCGACCGTCCGATGCAGGGTCATATTGCGGTAAGTCAACAGCCGATGCTGCAGCTTCAGGAAAAAGTGTTGGACGGCGGTCCGTAATCCCTGCGGGGAGAAAGCGTACGCCCCGATTTCCTCTTACGCTTGAACGGCGGCTGGCAATCCCCCGGGCTATGGCGTCTTCGGTATCCGCTTGCCGAAATACTCCGTAAGTATCGGCCCCAGAACCGACGTGGTGATGACGATAATAAGCACGGAATTGAGCACAGGCTCGTCTATGAGCCGCTCCCCAGCCGAGTTTATGCTGTTATAGGCGACGAGCGCCGCCGCCAGGGTCGCCGCCACCTGCGGTATCGACAAGCTCCACATAAGACCGAAGTCGTTTTTACGGAACCGGAGGATGAGCGACGTAATACCCGCCGCCGCGAACTTCGACGCTATCAGTCCGGCCAGGAACCCCACCGCAAGCAGCGGGTAATGAATAAGAGTGGTTCCGAAAGCTTTCACGTCGATAAGAAACCCCGTCGTAAGAAAGAACGCGGGTATAAACAGCGTCTGGCTTATTACTTCCAGGTATTCGTTGCTTTCGAACTTGCCGATGGCCCTCTTCACCGTAATTCCCGCGAGGAACGCGCCTATTATATCCTCGAGATTTATCCAGTGGGCGCACTGTGCGGCCATGGCGATTATTGGGAAAATAATAGTCAGGCGCGCGACCTTCGAATCGCCGAAAAATCTGAAGAGCATCTTTGCGATCCAGCCGACGCCGAATATCACGGCCGGGACAAAAATTATCAGCTGCCCGATTTCCCTTAACAGCGACGCGGTCGAAAACCCCGTCATGTGAATCGGCAGACAAATGGCGAGCACCAACATGGCGGCGATATCGGTAAAGAGAGTAGCGCCGACCGTGATGACGACCGAATCCCGATTCACGAGCCCGAGGCTCTGTATAATCGGGAAGGCAAGGAGGGTGTGGGACGCCATCAGCGACCCTATGAGCACGGAAGCATTAATCCCATAGCCCAGGAGATGCGCCACCCAGAAACCCGCCAGGAGCGGGAAACAGAAAGTCAGCACCCCGAACAGGAGCGACTTGTGTTTGGCGCGGTTAAACTCCACGAGATCAATCTCGAAACCGACAAAGAACATGAGGAGCAGCTTGCCGATAGAAGAAAAGAAGCCTATGACGGGCCCATCCTGGGTGAGGAATCCGAAACCATGCGGGCCGAGCAGGAGCCCCGCCAGTAAAAACCCTATCACCCCCGGCAGTCTCGCACCCTTCGCGATACGCGGGAGGATGAGAAGGAGGAACATAACCATCGAGAAACTTACTAGAAGGGGGAGCTTTTCCATTAGTTCGTTCGATTTCCGGATGCGGCCTTTTTGGCTGTTATAATATGGTCCATAAACCCCTTTAAATTAAGGTAATATAAACTTTCCGCGCTAATTTTCAATTGAATATTACTATTTAACACGTCATTGAACTTATGCTATTGTAAATTTGGTTACAAGTCTAAACCCTCTTTAAGGAGATCAATATGCCCAGACATTCCTCATTCATAGTAGCTTTCTGCTTTGCACTCCTGGCATTCATAGTTGTATCTACAGCAACCGCCCTCGGGCAGGAAACACCGAAAGACGCAACGGAGGCCACAAAGGCCGCCAATGCAGAGCTGCTCAAGCAGCTTCCCTTTTCGGACACCGCGAGCTTCGAAGCTGCGAAAAAAGGCTTCATCGCGCCCCTCCCCGATAACGGTGTAATAAAGAACGAAAAGGGCCAGCCCGTATGGGACCTCTCCAAATTCGCATTCATAAAGGACGGCGAGCCCGCGCCGGACTCCGTGAACCCGAGCCTCTGGAGGCAGTCCCAGCTCATTCTGCAGGGCGGCCTGTTCGAAGTCGTTCCCGGCATATATCAGGTAAGAACCGCGGACCTCTCGAACATCACATTCATCGAAGGCAATGACGGCATCATAGTCATGGATCCTCTGATATCGGCTGAAACCGCCAAGGCCTCGCTCGATCTCTACTACCAGCACCGTCCCAAAAAGCCCGTCGTCGCGGTCATATACTCCCATAGCCACG
>JBFWTW010000123.1:0-8757 GCA_050247635.1 Candidatus Dadabacteria bacterium
GAAACTGATGGACATAGATATTCCTCCTTTAGTTTGTGTGACATTCGGATTGTCTTACTTCTGAAATTGCGGGTTTAAAAATGGTGCTAAAGTTGGAATGGGCTTATGAGTAATAAAATGCCGCAGGTCTTTCGCAAAATCAATTGCTGACGTTTCTAGAGATGTGCGGAACCACGGTGGAAGCACGGCTTCGCTTCGATTTTCTGCGGATACGACCCGCTTCTGCGATATACTATAATAATTACAGCAGGGGGCCCATTTATTTGTCACACGACGTATTCATAAGTTTTTCGGACAGCGACAGGGAGATTGCGGAGGCGCTCGCGGAGGCGCTCGAAATAGAGGGCCTTTCGGCCACGCTCGGCCCGGCGGGGGCGCGGGGGAAAGCCGGGGAAAAGGCGGTGGACGAGGAGATAGATGCGAGCGGGGCGCTTCTCCTGATCTTCTCGTGGAACGCGCGCGGGTCGCGGCGATTGCTCCGCGAGGTGGAGCGTGCGGCAGACGAAGGGACGCCCGTAATTTCTTTCCACGCCGACAAGACCCCGTTCGATCCGGAGCTCGAATATTATATCGCCCCGTCCCACAGGATTTCCTCGCCGGGGGCTTCGGCCGAGCTCGCGGCGGAGCGGCTCGTCGAGACGGTGCGGCGGCTCGTACCTCACGGCGAGACGGCGGCGGGCGGGGGCAGCACGGCGGTCGATGCCGGTGTATTCAGAAGGCCGGACACGGGCGAGCTCCACAAGTTCAAAAAGCGGTTGCAGAGGGAAGGCGAGGAGCCCTGGCCCGAGGCAAAGCGCCCGGAGTATACGCCCCCGCGAAAGAGCCCCTGGACGAAGATCGTGATATCCGCGCTGGCCACGCTCTTCATGTTCTATGCGCTCGGCGAACAGTTCGGCTATTACTCGGTCGGCGTTATGGCGGCGTGCATCATGCTGGCGAGTCTCCTTATCGGGCTCTTCAGGAGCAGGCGGCGCTCGCCGATGTTTCCCGCGCTGGCGCTGACGGGCGGGCATTTGCTGTGGTTCGCGGCGGGGCTCGTGGTGCTCGTGCTCGGGACGGCCGGCGGGCGGCCGGCGGGGCTCGACGGCATCCTGCTCGACGCGGGCATATTCGCCGTGTTCTTCCTTGGGCTCATGCTATGGCCGGGCGTCGTTTCAGGCGTGGCGAACGCCGGGCTGTCGGCGCTATTCATTTACTGGGGGCTGAAGTCGATAGCGGGCGACTGGGCGTCGCCCGAAGTCGTAAACGCCGTCACGCTGCATGCGGTCCTTTACGCCGCGACGATACTCGCTCTGACATACGGGATGGTGAAGGTGTGGTGGGAGAGGGGTTGATATCTAGCAGACATTTATTTTACATTGTATCTAATAAGTTCGAGTACAGAGAAATTTGGTTCGACGTATTCGGTTTTCAGATCATCCTTTTCACTTATCTTGATTAATGAGGAATCGCTCATCTTTGTAAGATCCCTGTACCATGTGCTTGTAGTAACATTCTTATAAAGCGCCTTAACCTGGGGGCTGGATGTGAATTTGTCGAGGGGTACGGGTTGACCATAATCAATCAGTAGATCGATGACGTCTACTATTCGCTGGTTAATCCTTATATCTTGGGTTTTTTTATTCTTGAGAAGGAAGCGAGTATAGTCCTTTAGCATTATTTGCTTCAGTTTCTTCAGGACCTTTTCCTTGATCCTGCTAACTTCCTGAAGGTAACCCCTGACCCCCCATTCGACAAAATTAAAAGGGTCGCAGTTTGAGCGGATTTCCCCGAGTCTGGCTATATATTCGTCCCTGTTAGCACTCCAGAAATTCGCCAGCGACCAGAAACAATATTTATTGATACCATTGAGATATAAAATCAATGCTTCGAGCGCTCTCGCGGTACGTCCGTTGCCATCCGAAAAAGGATGGATTTCGGCAAGGTAGAAATGCGCGGTTATTGCTTTTACGAGAGGTTTCTGGGAAAGTGCATCTTTGCCCGGAGCATTGAGCCATTGGGTAAATAGTTTCATAGCCTGCTCGACTTCGCCTCTGTTGCGGCATATTCCCTCACGTCTCGGATATCCGAATGTCGCTTTATACTCGCCCCTGTAATCCCCGGGCGTATTACCGACATAGTCTAGATCGGTTGTGAACAGCTTGTGTATCTGCCTGATCAAGCCTTCGGTAAATGTGAAAGGTTTACCATCCGCGATATGAACATTGACTGTATCTATTATGAAGTCATAGACGTTTTTCGAATTCTGTGCTTCACGTTCTTTCCTTTGGAGTGTTTCGTTAAGGGAGGCTTTGCGAAATGATTCCTCGATTTCGTCGGTGTTGAGATGTATGCCCTCGATGGCAAGCGTCGATCCAATGGCCATATTCATCTCACTTCTGATGATTTTGTCGGTTGAGCCGGGAAAAGAAGGGGTTTCTTTTATAAACTTATCAATGCTGTTAATTTCCGAGATAATATCATTCAACTCAAGAAACTTCTCAAAGAAATAATTAGCATTTCCTTCTTGAAGTCTGCTCAACAGATCAAATTCAATCAGTTTTTCGTAGATAAGCGGCATTTGTCTTTGATTAAGGATAAATTCTGCAAAGCATTTTGTCAATTAAAATGCAACAAGAAATGCAAAAATCTATAGATATTATATGTTAATAATTACAGAGAGATGCAAGGATATATCATTATTATAGAGAATCAAAATGCAAGTAAATATTCAGTACAACATGCAAAGTTCGTTTTATTTAGCATTCTCATACTCCATAACCCTTGCGGCCGCGCGGGCGGCGTCTTCGCCGAGGAGGCGTTTCAGTATATGGAGGGTCATGTCTATCCCGGCTGAAATTCCGGCGGAGGTGATTACGTCGCCTTCGTCTACGTAGCGCGCGTCTTCGACGACTTTCACTTCGGGGAACATTTCACGCATGCGGCCTATCGAAAGGGAGTGCGTCGTCGCGCGGCGTCCGTCGAGGAGCCCGGCCTTTCCTAGGAAGAAGGCCCCGGTGCAGACCGAGGCCGTGATCTTCGCCTCGCGAGAGCGCGCGCGGATGAAATCCAGCGCGGCGGGGTTGTCGTGCTCCGTCCTCTCGCCCGGGCCCCCGGGGGCTATCAGAACGTCGAGCGGAGGGCACGAGGCGAAGTCGCAGTCGGGGATTATCTTCATGCCGCCCATTGCTGTGACGGGCTCCGCCGACTCGGCAACGAGCAGTATCCGCACTGCGCACGGGTCCGTGATCAGCGGGGCGTCTTCATGACGCACGACGCTCATGACCTCGAAGGGCCCTGCGAAATCGAGCACCTCCACGTTATCGTAAACCACTATTCCCGCGACGAATTTAGCATTCATATTCATGGGCCTCCCGTTATCCGGACGAGCGAGAAATGATAACCCAGGACTCGGCGGATTTCACTCTCCACCGCGCCACTGGTCCAACGAATGAGATGATGTAACTTCATTTTTTATTTAACTTAGATTTTCATATCTAATATGTTATTGTTGATGTTATGCGGTAATCATCGATAATCGAAAGCTCTAAGGGGGATGTGGCTATGAAAGGATTTTCATACGTTTTAGGCGCTTTACTTTTTTCGATTGTCTTTTCCTACGGCGCGTCTGCGCAGACACAGCTCACGAACAACGAGGCGCAGTTCTTCGCCAATAATCCCGGCCTCTCGATCCAGAATTTCTCCGCGGGGAAGGTATTGCCGGGAGACATCTTGTCGTGCGAGGTTCCCATAGACGAGGACAGCGACGACGACTGTTTCGACCCCGGCGCTATATTGCCGGGCATCCAGTTCCAGAACGGTCCGATACCGTCCGGTACCGGCCTGGTCCTCGCCGGGCCTAACGCGCTCGGCAATACGAACCCGGTGAACGTCCTGGTACCCGTACTCTACACGATGGACTACGAAATCGTTTTCCCGGGGGGCAACGTAAGGGCGGCCGCTATTCACGCGGGGTGCCTGCTCGACGACGACGGGCCGTGCACGAGTGTTTACGAGGTGCGGGTGCTCGGGGTCGGCGATGTGACTCTGGCGGCTACGGACATACTCGCCACGGACCAGTTCGACTCGTTCATAGGGGTCACGTCAACCGAGGTTATAACGAAGATCGTTTTGACCAATATCTCCGACCTCAGCTTTAAGGGTGTCCGCGACGTAATCTTTCCGATCCCGGTCGGGGCGGATAGTATTCCGACGCTGTCCGAGTGGGGGATGATAGCGGCGGCCGCGGGATTCGCTCTGATCGGGATATTTTACGCGGTGAGGAGAAGAAGGGCGCAGGCCTAAAAATATAAATCCTCCCCAACCCTCCTTTTCCTGAGGAGGGGATCAAAGATGTAGCTCGATATTTCTCCCCACGGGAAAACGGGGATTGAGTGGCGCTTATTATCTACTTCGGCTGCGGGTCGGCGGGCTGTTCGGGGACGGGCTCGGAGAAGTCCTTCAGCTCCTGCTGGAGGCGGCGCTCTTCGACGCGGGGGTTAAGCTCCGTGCTGTAATATAGCGCCGAGAGGACTGTCTGCCCGCTCTTGCCTTCGAGGGTCAGGAATATCTCGGTCCCCGGCTCACGCCAGGCGGCCTGGAGAAGGAGAGCGCCTTCCGTAACAGCCTTGCCGTATCCCTCGGGCTCTGTTTGCGAGGCGTCGTCTTTCCAGTAGGCGTCCTCCAATGCCGGCGCGCCGTACTCTTCCGTGAGCATCGCCTTCACCGTCTCGTAATTCTTCACATACTGCGCCGGGTCGTCGTACCGGGTCGTAAAGGCGTAACCGCCGAGGACGAGCTTCTCGTCCGTGAACATGTATCCGATCTCGGCGTCGAGCTCGCCGAGCTTGCCGTTATACGTGAAGACCAGGTCGTACGGAGGGACGGCTCCCTCCCCGGCGGGGACGGAATTCTCCGTGAGCTTCACCTGGGCGGGGGACATGCCCCAGCGCGTCTTCCTGAAATCGTGTGTGCGCGTCTGGGCCTGGGCGCCGTGCTGCGCGGCGAGGAAGGTGAGGATGATCGCCGCCAAAACCAGGAGCGGCTTCAGGGCGGTGATGTTTATGTTCATGGCCATGGACATGAAAGTATACACGGAGGAATAGTTGTCAGGATGATTTAGTCGAGAAAGTAAAGCCAAGGCTAAATCCCCCCTGTTCACTTTGGTGAAAGTAATGCGCTGTACCGGATGAACATCGAGAAAATTAAGCGATGGCGTCCAATTCCTCACTTGCTCGGAATTGTCCCCTTTTTCTAAGGGGGGATGGAAAAGCAAAGGATGAAAAGAATGGATTCCCGATAAAGGCATTCGGGAATGACATATGAGTAGTGATTCCTCGCACTCTCGAAATCGTTGCCGGAATGGCAATTAACTAAATAGCCGCTACCGTATATTAAAACACACAATGTGTGTGTTATATTTATGGTGTAAGCCGTGATTGTGCTTATGGATTAAAGACGAACGTTGCCGGAGACGAACATGGTACCCAGGAAGAGCGATTTGGCGAAGGAGGTCGAGAGCGAGATTCTGGACGCGCTCGGAGCGCTCCGCGAGCCCTTCGGGCCGAGGGAGCTCATCAACAAGCTCACGACCGAAAAGAAGCTCAACGACACGCTTATCCGCGAGGCGATCTGGCAGCTCATCGACCTCAAGCGCATCAGGCTCACCGACGACATGAAGCTCGAAGTGGCCGCCTGATCCGCCCCGTTCATTCCACGGAACTTTCATAATGCCCTACCCGGACAGACTCGACGTATTCCATCCGAACGACCGCAGGCCCGACCAGCGCGCGCCCGAAGAGAGGGACAGGGACCGTATTCTGTACACGTCCGCTTTCCGCCGGCTCGCGGGGGTGACGCAGGTGGTGGGCTCGGAAGAGGGGCACATATTCCACAACCGTTTGACGCACAGCTTGAAAGTCGCGCAGATCGGTAGGCGGCTCGCCGAGAAGATGCTCCGCGAGCAGCCGCGCGAAGCCGCCGAGCTCGGGGGCGTCAGCCCCGAGGTGGTCGAAGCGGCGTCTCTGGCGCACGACCTCGGGCATCCGCCGTTCGGGCACATCGCAGAGAGGGAGCTCGACCGCCTCGTAGTCGATTTCGGCGAGGTATGGGACGGGTTCGAGGGCAATGCGCAGTCGTACCGCATCGTGACGAAGCTCTCGATACGCCATCCGAACATGCCGGGATTGAACCTTACCCGCGCGACGCTGAACGCTATCCTGAAATACCCGTGGCTTCGCGGGACGAGGGGCCGCCACCGGAGGAAGTGGGGCGCGTACCACACCGAGGCGGACGAGTTCGAGTGGACGCGTAAGCCGTTTAAGGCCGACCAGCGGAAGACGGCGGAGGCCGAGCTCATGGACTGGGCCGACGACATCACGTACGCCGTCCACGACCTCGAGGATTTTTACCGCGCCGGGCTGATACCGCTCGACAGGCTGCGTAAGGACACGGAGCAGTTCGTGACGAAGTGGGAGAACGCGGGCAGGCTGGACGCCGCCGTTGGGGAGCTCGCTTCGAGCAGCAACGAGGTGGCGAGGTTCCTTCGCGGGACGTTCCAGAGGTGGCGCGGAGAGGACAGGCGGCAGACGACGCAGGCGCGGGACGACATCGTCCGCGCGTTCGTGAGCCTTATAGGGTTCATACCGATCGACGAGCCATACGAGGGCACGCGCCGCCAGCGCGCGAACCTGAAGAGCTTCGCGTCGTCGCTCATCGGGCGCTACGTTTACGCGATCTCGCTGAACGTGCCTGGCAAGAAGGCCGAGCGCCGCGTCACGATAAAGGAGCGCGCGGAGCTAGAGGTCGAGATGCTGAAGGAGCTCACCTGGCATTACGTCATCGACAGCCATTCGCTGGCGCAGCAGCAGCACGGGCAGAGGAAGATCGTCTCGGAGCTGTTCGAGATATTCCTCGGCGCGGCGCGGAACCAGAGGTACAGGATATTCCCCGTGAATACGTCGGAGCGGCTCGCCGGACTCGACGAGGTTTGGCAGGGGAGCGCCGAGGGGAAGAATGAGCAGATAGTGCGCATCGTCGTGGACCTCATCGCAGGGATGACGGAGAAGCAGATCGTGAAGATGTATCACAGGCTGACCGGGACTTCGTTCGGATCGGTGCTGGATACGATACTGGTGTAGCACGCCACGCGTGCGGGAGCTTGATTCGATCGGTTCTGTCATTTCGAGCGCAAGCGAGAAATCTCGTCCTATTCTTACATTTTCAAAGAAAAATCAAATACGAGATCCTGAATTGATCCCGGATCGAGTCCTGGACATGGTTCAGAATGACAGACTTGACGGATTGCTTGTGGAAAAATGAATGGATTCCTGCTATTTTGATTTGAGCTACTTTCGAGCTGTATTAGACATGATTAATAAGAGTCCGCCAAGGGCGTCCAATTCCTCACTCGCTCGGAATTGTTGCAGGAATGACAGGTTAAGGTAACCCCTCACCCTGACCCTCTCCACTCCTTCGAGGGGAGAGGGGACTATTATTTCGGAGTGCGGCGGTTAGTAACGGTAATGCAATGCCACTTCGGATTCCAGCGGGCGTGGCCCGCATGTGCAATATCCTACAGTCGGGACTGTTCAGAATACTGCGCGTTTGTAGATAGTTCGACTACAGCGCCTGCGTAACCATCCGTCATTACACGATATGACTCCTCTGTTTCATGCGGCACGCGAATTGCTTCCTATTTAAGCAACTTTCAAATCCGAATCTTCGAGGAGGATCAACTAAAATGAGAAATGCAGCCAGGATTCCACTTTGGATATTCGTTGCGGTGCTGTGCGCTTTTGCCGTGGCGTGCGACGACGTAGAAGACATATTCGACGACGGGCCTTCGGACGAGCCCAACTTCGCCGCCGAGGGCGTAGGCGAAAACTCGGTCACGGAGCTCTTCATCGAGATACTGGCCACGCGCGACGGCCGGAATGTGAGCGGGGAGGGCACTGCAGTTATCGGCGGCGAGGACTACGACATAGAAGTCGTGGGCGCGTCTCTGCCGACGGATTTTAACGGCGAGCCGCCGATACCGCAGACGGACGATCTTTCGCCGTTCGATTACGTGTGCACCCCGAGGTACGCGCACCTGGACGTCGTTATAAACCCGGGAGGGTTCGAGACGACGATGCGGCTGAACGAATGCGAGGACGATAACTCTGACATCTTCGCCCGGGACGGCGTCGTTTACAACCCTTGCAACGACGACGAGCCGGTGGTGAACGTGGAAGCGTTCAATGGTGTTTGTCTCAGCGACCCTGAAAGGGGAGTCGATTTCGGAAGGGACTCGATGGTGATAGACGAGTTCGACGGCAAGTGCACCGCCGAGGCGCCGTGCGTCGTGCCGAGGGACGTTCTCATCTTCGTACCGTCGATGAACGGTCACATTGACGCGGACGATATTATCGACGATATAATCGATAACTTTTAGCACGCGTGGCGTGCTGGAACATCATTTCTTCGCTAAATCTTTGCTGATTGATTTATAAGGTGCCTCCTCACCCTTACCCTCTCCCCCGTAGGGGAGAGGGGACACGACAGTGGGTAGCTTGGCAAAATGGGGAAACCGCTGAAGCGCGGACGGTAGTAACGGCATTGACGCCGCCACTTCGAATTCAAGCGTGCGTGTCCCGCCTACTCCTCGATCATCTCTCCCTCGCCCTTTGCGTTCGGGAATGTTTTGAACTTGGGGAGGCCGTCTTTAATGCGGAGGACGGATTCGCCGTAGCTGACGTGAATGACGGGCTTGAAATCGAGCCCGTCCAGGATGGCCGG
>JBFWTW010000124.1:0-8703 GCA_050247635.1 Candidatus Dadabacteria bacterium
GAATCCCCGGGATACTCGCAGGCGTATGGATCCCCGGGCAGGGGAGCCTCGTCATAGAGGACGGCGTCTCGGACATCGAGACGGACGCGCCGATAAAGAAGGATGAACACGTAAGAATAGGGAGCGTCACGAAATCGTTCACCGTTACGGTGATTCTTCAGCTGGTGGAGGAGGGGCTGATAAGCCTGGACGACCCGGTAGGGGATTACCTCCCCGGGGTCGAGAACGCGGAGGCCACAATAGCCGAGCTCGCCAACATGAGGAGCGGCATATTCAATTATACGGAGGATGCCGATTTCGTAACGGAATTCGTGGAAAGCGATTTCCTGCGCGTGTGGACGGACCAGGAGCTTGTAGACTATGCGGACGCCAACGTGCCTTATTTCCCTCCCGGCGGGGGCTGGCATTATTCCAACACCAACACCGTCATCCTGGGCATGATAGCCGAGCAGGTGACGGGCCGCACCATCGGGGAAGAGATATCGGGCAGGATAATCGCGCCACTCGGGCTCGGGGGTACGTCGTACCCGACCACTCCCGACATGCCGCTGCCGTTCGCGCACGGCTACGGATTCGAGCCGCCCGAGGACATAAGCTTCTCTGACCCCTCGTCATCCGCGGGCTCTGGCGCCATGATATCGAGACTCGAAGACCTCAAAAAGTGGGGCGAGGCCCTTGGGAGCGGGACTCTTCTTACGAGCGAGCTTCAGGCCGTACGTATCAACAGCCTTTCGCCCATCGTGTACAATCCATGCGACGACGATGACCCGGACAGGCCGAAGAGGAGCTGCCCGGAATACGACGAATACGGGCTGGGGATAGGCGAGCTCAGCGGCTGGATAGGGCACACGGGGGAATACGTAGGTTACACGAACCTCGTGATGTACGAGCCTGAAAGCGGATCCGTCGTCGTAATAATCGCGAACAGGTTCGGCGTCGGCGCGCACGTTCCGACCGCGATATTCAGGGAGTTCGCCGAGGTTCTGAACCCGGAGATAAAGGAATAGATAGCGCAGCCAGGGAACGGCACACTGCCGGGTTTCTTTTTGCCGTCTGCCTTCCGGATTGTTTATATACACTGTTTTCTTTCGTTATACTATCATGTCCGTGCCGGATGCCCCGTACGGATTTGTTCACATGACCCGGCCGCATCGCGGCCTCCTTCAGAATCCTGAAACAAGGAGCGGTCTCGATTGGAGTATACGATAGAATATGTCCTCCTCGGCGCATCCGTGCTCTTCCTGCTCAGCATTTTCGCGAGCAAGGCCGCGTCCTTTCTGAGGGTGCCGGCGCTTCTGATATTCATACTGGTAGGGATACTTGCGGGATCGGAGGGGCCGGGGGGCATTTATTATGACGACGCGTGGTCGGCGCAGTTCCTGGGCGTTCTCGCGCTGGCGTTCATAATCTTCTCGGGCGGTCTCCATTCGAGCTGGAGCCAGATCGCACCGGTCCTCCGGAGCGGCATCACGCTTTCCACGCTCGGCGTATTTCTGACGGCGGTGCTGCTGGGGCTCTTCGCCCATTTCTTCCTCGGATTTTCGATACTGGTGGGGTTTCTTCTGGGAGCGATCGTTTCATCGACGGACGCCGCCGCCGTGTTCTCGATACTCGGGGCCGACGGCTCGAGGCTTAAGGGCAGGCTGAAGGAGCTTCTAGAATTCGAGTCGGCGAGTAACGACCCGATGGCGATAATCCTGACCATAAGCTTCATACACCTGATCACGAATCCGGGCTCTTCGGTATGGGGAATGGTGTTCCTCCTCGTAAAGCAGATGTCTCTCGGCACGCTGCTGGGGTTTGCGATGGGGAAGGTCATCATCTTCATCGTCAACCGTTTGAGGCTCGGATACGAGGGGCTTTATCCAGTGTTGATGCTGGCTCTTATAGTGTTCACATACGGGCTTACGGCGTCGATAGGCGGATCGGGCTTCCTGGCGGTTTATATAGCAGGGTTTATGGTCGGGGGAAGCGAGTTCGTAAACAAGAAAAGCATCATGCGTTTTATAGACGGGATTGCATGGCTCTTTCAGATCATCATGTTCGTCGTTCTGGGGCTCCTCGTATTTCCGTCGCAGCTTTTTTCCGTCGCATTGTCGGGGCTTGCGGTCGCGCTCTTTTTGATGTTCGTCGCCCGCCCCGTGGGCATATTCATCTCGCTCCTCCCGGCAAAGTTCAACATGAGGGAAAAGACTTTCATATCGTGGGTCGGCCTCAGGGGGGCGGTGCCCATTATTCTGGCGACCTTCCCGCTGCTTGCGGGAATACCCGAGGCGCACATGCTGTTCAATCTGGTGTTCTTTGTCGTTATAACGTCCGTTCTCCTTCAGGGGCCGACGCTTCCTTTCGTCGCCAGGTGGCTCGGGGTGAATGTGCCGGGGATGGAGAAGCGTGAGCGGAGCGCGGACTTCGAGTTCCCCTACGACGAGCACACGGAGAGGGTGGAGCTCACAATCCCCCCCGAATCGACCGCCGTCGGCCAGCAGGTCATCGAGCTCGGGCTTCCAGAGAGCGCGCTTTTGATGCTGATCCGAAGGGGCGACACGACGTTCGTCCCGAGAGGGGCGACGGTCATCGAGCCCAAGGACAGGATACTGGTATTCGCCGAGCAGAAGGATATGCTGGAGGTGAGGTCTATATTCTGTGTCTGGGGGCCGTCGCCGGAAACGGCTGAAGAATGAGGCCGGGGAATTTTTTGTCTTCTGCGTTTCAAGTTAATCCTACGTGAATGAGCCGCCCGCCAGATTGTAATTGCGGAAATATGGGATTATCTTTTGGCATGAGACGCATCCGGCGGAGCCGTAAAACCGCTCGGCAGGGCTCGGCTTCAGTCATCTAATTTTCGGAGGCATGGATATGAACGGTACATCTGTTGCGCAGGATATTAAAGGCTCCTGGGGCTGGCTTCTCACCCTCGGGATCATCTACGTGATAATGGGTTTCTTCATCATCGGCAGGCCCGGCGCGGCGACCCTGGCGATCGAGCTGTTTATAGGGGTCGTCCTTATAATCGGAGGTCTTATTTCTGTCGGCGGGTCTTTCCTGGCGAGGGACTGGAAGAGATTCCTGTTCATATTCCTGAGCGGCATACTGTACATAATCGTAGGCGGCCTGCTCCTTAAAAACCCGATAGCGGGCGCGCTCACACTGACCCTCCTTTTGGCGGCGTTCCTCCTCGTCGAAGGTTTCTTCAAGATAATCCACGCGTTTCAGCTAAGGCCGCTTGCGAACTGGGTATGGCTTTTGGTGAGCGGCGTGGCCTCGGTGATACTAGGCATAATGATATGGGGCGGGTATCCCGAAACGAGCGCTTTTATCCTCGGGCTCCTCGTGGGCCTGGCATTCCTCATGAACGGCATATCGATGGTGATGGTAGCTTTCGCCTTGAAGGGGAAGTAGCCGGGCGCGGCTCCGTTAGTTAGTGGGCAGAGACTGTTCTGCCACGGGCCCATTCCCTGAGAAGCGCGATTCTCTCCGACATTGTTTCCGAGAGCGGGCGGGTCGCCGAAATCTCGTTTAGAAGTATTTCGGTCGAGAGCTCTTTCTTTTCCGAAAAGGCGCTGTAGAGCCCGGAGACTATGACCTGCTCGATTTCGGAGCCGCTGAAACCGCCGGCCGAATCCGACAATTCGTCGAGGTCGAAGAGGGCGGGATCCTTACCGCGCTTTTCGAGGTGTATCGAGAATATCGTCTTTCTCGTCCCGGCGTCCGGAAGGTCTACGAAGAATATTTCGTCGAATCTCCCTTTCCTCATGAATTCGGGCGGCAGGGCTTTTACGTCGTTCGCCGTGGCTACTATGAAGACGTCGCCCTTTCTTTCCTGGAGCCAGGAGAGAAATGTGCCGAAGATCCTCGTCGAAAGCCCTCCGTCTGCCGCGCCGGCGTCGGAAGAAAAGGCCTTTTCTATCTCGTCGATCCAGAGGACGACGGGGGACATTTTTTCGGCCGTTTTCATCGCGCGGCTGAAGTTCTTTTCGCTCTCGCCGATGTATTTGTTGTAGAGGCTCGACGGGTCCATCCTCAAAAGCGGGAGGCCCCATTCCATGGCCACGGCCTTGGCGCAGAGGCTCTTCCCGCAGCCCGGCACGCCGAGGAGGAGTATGCCCCTTGGGAAAGTGAGGCCGAATTCGCGGGCCTTTTCGGGGTTGGTTACTATCTCCTTCCTCTTTGAGAGCCACGATTTGAGCGCGGCAAGGTCGGCGATGCCGGACATGTTTTCCTCGGCGGGGTAGTATTCGAGGACGCCCTCCCTTTCGACGATGACCTTCTTTGCCTCGGCGGCTTTCCTTACGTCGTCGGGGGAAAGCTCTCCGTCCTCGACGATGAGCTTCGTGATTATCTTCTCGGCCTCTGTGAGCGTGAGCCCGGTGAGGTTGTTAAGAAGCCTGTTCGTGTCTTCCCCGGATATGTTTATGCTGACGTTCATCCTCGAAAGCATGTCACGCGTGACCCTGCCGAGGAGCTCTTTGTATTCCTCCCTCCCGGGTGCGGGGAGTCTAAATACTGCGGAGGAGCTTCTGAGGCTTTCGGGGATGTCGCACGAATTGCTGGATACGACAATCGCGCCGTCGTTGCCAAGGTAGCGCCCGGAAGCGTTCTTCAATAGCTCTGCCGCCGTCTTGTCGTCCTTAAGTCCGTCGAGCCCGGAGAAATGGTAGAGGGCGGGGAAACCGGACGCCTCTACATGCATGAGGGCCTTGACCGGATCGGCGGAGCCGTATACCGCGCCCTTGGATTCGACGTCCCCGCGCATGAGGCCTTTAGTCCTCGTCCAGAAGAAATAGGGGACCCCCAGCCGGGCCGCGAGCAGGCGCAGGACCGTCTCGGCGCGCTCCTCTTCGTCGGCTTCGAGGAATATGAGGCTGTAGCGTGAGCGAATGAGCAGCTCGAGCTCTTTGAGCGTATCCTGAGCGGGTTTCATGTGCGATTGCTATCCGTTTCCCGGCGTCCTCCCCGCCGGCTGGATTTGTGGTAATGATATGGCCCGGCGGTTTTTCTTTCAAGTGGGCCGGGAATAAACCGCGGCCTCTCCTCGGAAGATGCTATAGACAAAATCGATACGGCTCTACTTTTAAAAAAGGCTGTTTCGATCGCGGGACATAAAAGCTGTATAGGCACATTTTCAGTCTGATTTTGCCTCGATATCGGTATACTTTCTACTTTAAGCAATCTCTCCCCAAGGGAAATGATCTCCGAAGATGGAACATGCCATGAAGAATTCGCGTCTCTTGTTACCCGTGCTGCTCGTCGTTCTCGCCCTCGCGCTTTATTTCAGGGGGGCGCTGTCGGAAGGCTATCATTACCTCACCACTGCGCTCGTGAAAGGGGGATCGGTTGAAGGCAGTGTTGCCGCTTCGCGCGGGAGCAAGTGGGCCGAGGTCGGCCTCGCGCAGTTTGCGTCGGGACTAAAATCTCCTGTCGATCTCACGCACGCCGGTGACGGAACGGACCGTATATTCGTCGTCGAAAAACCGGGGAGAATAAAAATCGTCAGGGACGGGAAGGTAGAGGCGGGGAGCTTCCTCGACATAGAATCGAGAGTCCGTTCGAGCGGAAGCGAGCAGGGGCTTCTGGGGCTTACCTTTCATCCGAAGTTCTCCGAGAACGGGAGATTCTTCGTCGATTATACGGACCTTGACGGCGACACCGTCGTTTCGGAGTTCGGTCTCACGGACAATCCCGACCGGGCCGATCCCGGAAGCGAGATGGTGCTGATCAAAATAGATCAGCCTGCTTCGAACCACAACGGGGGGCAGGTGAAGTTCGGCCCCGACGGATATCTGTACATCGGCATGGGCGACGGCGGCTCGGCAGGTGACCCGGAGGGGAACGCGCAGAACCTGGACGCGCTCCTCGGCAAGATGCTCCGCCTGGACGTGGACGGCGGGAAGCCTTACGCCATCCCGGCAGACAATCCGTTTAAGGACAGGAGCGGCGCGCGTCCCGAGATCTGGGCGTACGGACTCAGAAACCCGTGGCGATTCTCGTTCGATTCAGAGACGGGGGATATGTACATCGGGGACGTAGGGCAGAACCTCTGGGAAGAGATAGACTTCCAGCCGCACTCAAGCGGGGGAGGGGAGAACTACGGCTGGGATTATACGGAGGGCTCGCACGAGTTCGAGATGCCGCGCGGGTACGATACGAGCGGGATCACTTTCCCGGTATTCGAGTACGGGAGGGACGACGGGTGCTCCGTGACAGGCGGGTATGTATACAGGGGGGAGGAGTTTCCCGCGCTCGCCGGCACTTATCTATTCTCTGACTTCTGCACCGGGAAGCTGTGGGGGCTCAGGAAAAAGAACGGCGGGGACTGGGAATGGGCGATGCTGAAGGATACGGACATTCAGCCGAGCAGCTTCGGCGAGGGACCCGACGGCAGCGTCTATATACTGGACTTTCCAAAGGGCAGGGTCTTCAAGATAACTGCAGAAAAATAGACTGACGTTTTCTTTTGCCCGGACCTAGAGCTTCTTCGCTATATCGCGGAGGACGTATTTCTGAATCTTTCCCGTCGATGTTTTCGGGAGCTCCATGAATACAACCGTCTTCGGGCATTTGAAATGTGCGAGCCTCTCGCGGCAGAAGCTTATTATGTCCTTGTCGGTAGTTTCGGGGGCGTCCGATTTGAGCGTGACGAATGCGCAGGGCGTCTCGCCCCAGGACTCGTCGGGTTTTGCGACCACGGCCGCTTCGAGAATGTCGGGGTGCTGGTAAAGGACCGACTCCACTTCGAGCGTCGCGATATTTTCGCCGCCCGAGATGATGATGTCCTTCGATCGGTCTTTTATCTCGATGTATCCGTCGGGATGGGTGACCCCGAGGTCGCCCGTGTGGAACCACCCGCCCTTGAAGGCGTCTTCCGTAGCACCGGGATTTTTGAGATACCCCTTCATCACAATGTTGCCCCTGAAAAATACCTCGCCTATGGTCTCGCCGTCCCAGGGGAGCGGGTGCACTGTTTCGGGGTCGCCGACCATGAGTCCCTCCTGGAGGGTGTAGCGTACACCCTGGCGGGCCTTCATCGCCGAGCGTGCGTCCGAGGGGAGGGCGTCCCATTCGTCGTGCCATTCGCATACGGCCGCCGGGCCGTAGGTTTCCGTAAGGCCGTAGACGTGTGTTACGCGGAAGCCCATTTTCTCAATGCGTTCGAGGACAGCGGCGGGCGGCGCAGCAGCAGCAGTGAGAAAATTCACCGTATGATCGACGCCTTCCCTCAACTCCCCGGATGAGTTTATTATCATGTTCATGACGACCGGAGCGCCGCAGAGGTGCGTCGCTCCGTGCTTCTTGATACCTTCGAATATGTGCGCCGAGTCGATCTTCCTCATGCAGACGGACGTGCCCGCTATGGCGGCGAGGGACCACGGGAAGCACCAGCCGTTACAATGGAACATAGGGAGCGTCCAGAGGTACACAGGCTTTCCGGTCATGCCCCAGTTTATGAGGTTGCCGACAGCGTTCAGGTAAGCACCCCTGTGGTGGTAGACGACGCCCTTCGGGTTGCCTGTTGTGCCGGAAGTATAGTTGAGCGATATGGCGTCCCATTCGTCGCCGGGGCCTTGCCACTGAAACGACGGGTCGCCAGACGCGAGGAAATCTTCGTATTCTGCTTCGCCGAGCCTCTCTCCCCCGGGGCCGAACGGGTCGTCGATGTCTATTACGACGGGCTTTTTGCCTAGCGTGGCGAGCGCCTTTCTTACGATGGGGGCGAACTCGGTGTCGGTTATGAGTGCCTTTGCCTCACCGTGGCCTAGGAGAAAGGCTATCGTCTCGGCGTCCTGCCTGATGTTGAGCGAGTTCAGCACCGCTCCGGTCATCGGCACGCCGAAGTGCGCCTCGTAGTGCGAGGGGATGTTGGGGGCCATGAAGGCCACGGTGTCGCCTTTTCCGATCCCGATGCGCGAGAGCGCGGAGGCGAGCCTGACGCACCTTTCGTACGTTTCGTGCCAGGTGTACCGGGCATCGCCGTGAATCACCGAAACGCGGCGAGGAAAGACCATGGCGGACCTCTCGATGAACGTTAGCGGCGAGAGCGGCTCGTAGTTCGCGGGATTTTTCTCGAGCCCTATGTCGTATTTTCTGCTGCCTGAGTCCGTCATGATGAGTCCTTTTCTCTTAGATAGGTATATCTTACAGTAATCGGGGGCGTCTTCGCTATTGATTTCTTAAGCCCCGCCCTCTAACCTTTCACTATGGCTAAAAAGTTCGCAGGTGACGACGGGGAGCCGTCGCTTTTCAAGCCGTCTCCGGAGTCTTCGCCGCTCGCCGAAAGGATGCGACCCAAGACGTTCGAGGAATTCGCCGGACAGGGGCATCTGGTAGGGGAGGGCGGGGTTATACGGAGGATGCTGGAGAGGCACAGCATACGCTCAATGATCCTGTGGGGCCCGCCCGGCTCGGGGAAGACCACGCTAGCGCGTCTTCTGGCTACGAAGCTGAACGCCGACTTCGTACAGATAAACGCCATATCGTCCGGGGTGAAGGAGCTTAGAGAGATCATAGACTCCGCTGAAAAGGCGAGGAGCATCGGCAGGCGGACCGTGCTGTTCATAGACGAGATACACCGTTTTAACAAGTCGCAGCAGGCTGCCCTACTCAAAAGCGTCGAGAACGGGACGCTCGTCCTTATCGGGGCGACGACGGAGAACCCGTCGTTCGAGGTGATATCGCCGCTCCTTTCGCGCTCGAGCGTATATGTCC
>JBFWTW010000125.1:0-8675 GCA_050247635.1 Candidatus Dadabacteria bacterium
ACACCTCCTCACACGTAAAGCCCCTTCTTCGCCTGACGATAGAGTCGTGGATAAAGGCAGCCGAGGCGGGCGGAAGCGCGCTCAGGTACGACGTCGCCCTCCCCTGGCTCTTCTCCGAATCGTTTACCGAAAAGAACCTCGAGAAGCTCCTCGCCATGAGAGAGACCAACATCATAAACAACCCCGTAAGGACCCTCGTAAACCTCTCCCGGGCGAGCGCGGCGCACAACCTGAAAGACTGGGTATCCGGCATAAAAGCCCCGACGCTCATCATAAGCGGCGAGGAAGATATACTGATCCCTCCCAAGTACGCGAGGGAGCTCAGGGAGAAAATAAAGGGCTCTACCCTCGTCATCCTGAAGGACTGCGGGCACGCCCCGCCTATCGAAAAGCCGGACGAATTTAACGAAATAGCGATCGAATTCCTCAAAAGACACGACGGGCTCCTGAAAAGCGCAGAATAACCGCGTCTTTTTTCGGTAGGCCCAACCACCGTCCAATCATCATTAAACACATCTGGTACAATATTAAGAAATTCCCTTGTGACCCCCTACAATCACGCACGCTCACCGAGCCGGGGCGCTGAAAGAGCCGGGAACCGGGACGGAGAGGCAGTCTTTTAACATGAGTTCGAGATTTACCCGCTTTCTCAGCTCGCCCAACAACAAGGCCATACTCTGGATGGTCCTGGGGGGCTTTGACTTCGCGACAATGGCCGCGCTCATCCATGCGCTAGGTAAGGAAAGCGACTGGCTCGTCCTGGCGTTCCTCAGGATGTTCCTTTCATTCGTTTTCTCGCTCATCCTCGCAGTGCGCGCCGGCCTCACGCCTATAGTTCTCGACAAGCCGCTCCTATGGCTCCGAAGCTTCGTCGGCTGCTCGGCAATGGTGGCGACGTTCTACGCGCTCACGCGCCTCCCGATATCGGACGTCGCCGTGATAACCGAGACCAAGCCGATATGGGTTGCGCTCCTGGCGGGCTACTTTCTCGGCGAGGCGGCGGGGAAGAGAATATGGGTTTCTATTATCATGGGCATGACGGGCGTCGTTCTCGTCGAGCACACGCACATAGGCAACGGGAGCATAGCGGGCCTGGCCGCGCTCTACGGCGCGCTCGCCGGGGCCGTCGTGATGATAATCCTCCGTAAGCTGCGGGGGATCGACCCGCGCGTCATCGTGACGCACTTCGCCGGCACGGCGTCAATCACGTGCCTCATACTCATATTCGCCCTGGGTAAGGATTTCGACCTCTCGTTCCTGTCCGAAACCAAGAACCTCCTCATGCTCGCTGGCGTGGGAGTGTTCGGCACGGTAGGCCAGCTCGCGATGACCAAGGCGTTTGCAATAGGCGAGGCGCCGGGCGTTTCCGCGGCTGGATTTATCAAGGTCGGGTTTTCGGCTGGATACGACGTGCTCGTATTCAAGTACGCGATAGAGCTGATAACTCTCCTCGGAATAACCCTCATCCTGGGGTCGACCGCGTGGCTCATAAAGCCGCCGGCCCGAAAGGCCGTTGTCGAGGAAGTAGAGGAAGAAGCCCGCGGCATGGAAACGGGCTAGAGGAGGGCTTTATTCCGCCTCGTCCGATCTCCAGACGAACTCGCCCTTCCTGTCGATGTAAGCCCACTTGCTGTTCCCGAGCTCGACTATTGCGAGCCCGCCCGAAAAGCTCACGGCCGTGAAGAACCGGGGCTCTATGACCACCTCTCCCCGCTTGTTGACGAACCCCCATTCCGGGCCCACCCTGATACTTGCGTATCCTTCGGAGAAATCCCCGACCTGGTCGTATTCGATGGGGACGATAATCAGTCCGCTCTTGTTGATGAAGCCCTGCTTGCCCCTTCTGGTAACGGCCGCGGCGCCTTCCTTGAAATGCCTAGCGCCGTCGAAATCCGTTTTCAGCTTCACCTCGCCGAACCTGTCTATGTAGACGTACTGCCCGCCCGAGGCGACGCACGCGAGCCCCTCGGAAAAGCCCTCGGCCCACTCGTATTTCGGCTTTATGAATTCGTCGCCGTTCTTCTTTATAAAGCCGCCCTTCCCGTCCTCGACGATGAGCGCGAGGCCGTCCGAAAAGCTGAACGCCCTCTCGAAACGGGGCTCTATCTTCATCTGCCCCTTTTTGTCTATGTACCCCCACCTGCCGTTTATCTTGACGCTCGCGAGCCCCTCCGAAAATGGCTCGGCCTTTTCGAACTGCGGCTCGGCGATTATTTTTCCCATCCTGTCTATGTAGCCGTACCTGCCGTCTATTTTGACGTGCGCGAGGCCCTCGGAAAATTCATGAGCCTCTTCGAACTGCGGGGTTATGACCATGATGTCGAATTCATTTATGTAGCCCCACTTGCCGTCCTTCTTTACGAGCGCCCTCCCCTCTGAAAAATCGACCGCCCCCTCGTATTTGTAAGGGATTATGAGATCGCCCGAACGGTTTATGAAACCCCATTCGAAGTCCCGCTCGACGGGGAAAAGAGCTTCCACACCAGAAGCCCCAGCATAGTCAGGGTCCTTAGATGCACAGGATGGAAAGACAAAAAGCAGGAGCAGCGAGGCAATAAGGATAAAACTCTTCATATTCGTCATGACATTTACACACGGCCGCTTCCCGCCGGGAGCGGCGGCCGGTTAGTTTAATGGAACAGGCAAGTCGCCTGTAGTCCCCCCGATAAGCGCAGGCAGGCCTGCGTGATTTTTTTGATTTTCGGCTCCGGACGACAACGACTGCATCGTCCGCATTCCGCCGCCGTTATCCGGGCTTTGACGGTCCGAAAACGCCACAGTTATTGCAACACGTAAGGTGAAAAAAGTCAAGGCATTCGAGCGCTTCCGGCCGCATACGCACACCGGAGAGCCCGTTTATACATCCGTGTCCGGACGGCCACGGAATAGTACTAAAGGGTTTTTCAGAACGGCAGGATTTGGGTATAGTTGATTTTGACCCATAAAGGTAAAATACGTAATACTAAGGTTCAAAAGGGGGGATGTAATGCGAAAGGTTCAGGAGCTGAAGGCTTCCCAGGTTTACCGCGTCTGTGATTTAGGCTCCCTCAATGTGGAATCCACCGACGACCTCAATCCCTGCGAGGATTTCATAGGTCAGAAGAGAGCCGTGGACGCGATAATGTTCGGGCTCGGAATGGAGTACGGCGAGTACAACATCTATCTCGCGGGGCCGACCGGCGTAGGGAAATCGACAACGATAGAAACGATCCTCGACAGGGTCGCGAAGGAGAAACCCACCCCTGGGGACTGGTGCTACGTCTACAATTTCCAGAACCCCAACGAACCCAAGGCCATAGAGCTCCCGACCGGAAGGGGCAGGGTTTTCAAGAAGGACATGGACGAGTTTGTCCAGGTCCTTAAAACGGACATACCTACGGCGTTTGAGAGTAAGGAATTCGAAGAGCAGCGTCAGAACATAATGAACGAGTTCCAGAGGAAGAAGAACATACTCTTCGAAGAGCTCCAGAAGAAAGGCAACGAAAGCCAAATACAGGTGCAGTTCTCCCCCACGGGCATAATCACAATCCCCCTTGTCGAAGGAAAGCCCGTAACACAGGAAAGCTACGCCGCACTAGACGACGCAACCAAAGAAGAGATACAGTCGCGCAAGGAGAAAATAGATAACCTCGTCGCCGAGTCTCTAAAAACAGCCAGGAAAATAGAGAACGAGGCGGGCGAGAAGATAAAGGAGCTCGAAAAGAGGGTCGCCCTTTTCTCCGTCGGGCAGATTATCGAAACGCTCAGGGAAAAGTACACCTCATTCCCCAAGGTCATTGACTATCTAGACCAGATGCAGAAGAACATCCTCGAGAACATAGACATCTTCCTTCCGGAAAAGAACGTTCCCCAGGCGGGAATGCCGTTCATGGGACGGGGGCCTCAGCAGCCCGCGCCGCAGTTTACGGAATATAAAGTAAACGTAATCATAGATAACTCCCTCACCCGGGGGGCGCCGGTCATATTCGAAACGAACCCGACTTATAACAACCTCTTCGGCTCCATCGAAAAGGAAGTCAGGTTCGGCGCAATGTTCACCGACTTTACGATGATACAATCGGGCTCACTGGCCAAGGCCAACGGCGGCTACATCGTCCTCGAAATACTCGACATGTTCAAATATCCTTTCATTTGGGATGCGCTCAAAAAGGCGATAGAGAACGAAGAGCTTCGCATCGAAGATATCTACCAGCAATACGGCATCTCCGGCCCGGTCGGCATAAGGCCCGAGCCCATTAAACTCGACGTCAAGGTCATACTCGCCGGGAATTCGTACATGTATCAAATGCTCTACTCATACGACGAAGATTTCAGAAAGCTGTTCAAGGTCAAGGCCGACTTCGATTCCGTCGTCGATAGGAACGACGAAACGATCTCACAGTACTCCTGCTTCATAAGAACAATATGCGACAGGGACAAGCTCAAATCTTTCGACAGGAGCGGCATCGAGCGCGTGATCGAATATTCTTCCAGGCTCTCTGGGGATCAGAACAAGCTCTCCGTTCAGCTCGGCTCGATAACCAAGATACTAAAAGAGGCAGACTACTGGTCGAGGGTCGAAGGTGACGAGGGCTCCACGCGCCGCGAACACGTAGAGAAGGCGATAGAAGAAAAGGTATACCGCTCCAACATGGTCGAGGAGAAGATACAGGAGTCCATTGCCAAGGGCGTCATAATGGTCGACACCGAGGGCATGGTGACGGGCCAGATAAACGGCCTCGCCGTCTACAACATGGGCGACTACGCGTTCGGGAAACCCTCCCGTATCACTTGCGAGACGTATATGGGCACAGAGGGCCTCGTCAACATCGAGCGCCGGGCCCGTATGAGCGGCAACATACACGACAAGGGCGTCCTTATACTGAGCGGCTACATCGGCTCCAACTACGCACAGAAAGTGCCCCTCAGCCTTTCGGCCAGCATCGGCTTTGAGCAGACGTACGAGATGATAGACGGCGACAGCGCCTCGGCGGCCGAGCTCATCGTTCTCTTTTCCAGCCTCTCCGGCGTGCCTGTAAAGCAGAGCCTCGCCATAACGGGCTCCGTCAACCAGAAGGGTCAGATTCAGCCCATCGGCGGGGTCAACGAAAAGATCGAAGGATTCTTCGAGGTTTGCAAGGCCAAGGGGCTCACAGGCGAGCAGGGCGTCGTCATCCCCTTCCAGAACGTAAAGAACCTCATGCTCAAAAAGACCGTGGTCGAGGCCGTAAAGGCCGGGAAGTTCCACATCTACCCCGTCGAAACGATAGAGCAGGCGACCGAAACCATGACGGGCAAAGAGGCCGGCAAGCGCGGAGATGGCGGCAAATTCAAGAGGGGAACCATAAACTATCTCGTAGATAAGAAGCTACGGGAGTTCGCCGAGGATTACAGGAAATTCGGGAGGCCGCAGCGGCCGGCCAGGAGAGCGGCAGAAAACTCGGACAAATAGAGCGGGTTACCTCGAAGGCAGGGTCAGGCGCTTTTTCGAAAAGCCGAAGAGGTTCACGAACCCGGCGAAGGATGCGTCGCTAAGCTCCTTAAGCCTCGATATGTGAACGGGGGTATCCTTTCTTATCCTGTCGGGGTCTATAGTGGCCGCTTCCTCGATCTCTTTACGGTTTTCGGGAATCCCGAGCCACCTCTCGACCATCGGTTCGTCCACTTCCATGTGGAACTGAAAGCCGTAGACGTTGTCCCCGTACCGAAACGCCTGGTTCTCGCAGAGCTCTGACGAAGCCAGGAGCGTCCCCCCCTCGGGCACATCGAACGTGTCGCCGTGCCACTGGAATATCTTCTCCGATTCCGAAAAATGCGAAAGGAGCGGATCCGACGCGCCTTCCTCATTGGGAGTGATGTCGTACCAGCCTATTTCCTTTTCGCGGTTCTTCCTGACGGTAGCGCCGAGGGTCCTGGCGACGAGCTGCGATCCCAGGCAGATGCCGAGGACCGGCATATCCGACTCTATAGCCTTTTCTATAACCCGTACCTCCGTCCTGAGGAACGGGTACCGGCCGGTCTCGTCTACGTTCATCGGCCCCCCGAGCACAATAAGCCCGTCGTACCCGCTCAGCGTAGGGACGTAATCGGGATGTCGCTCGAAGTTAACGTACTTTATTCTGAAGCCGGATTCCCTCAAAAGCGGGTCCAGCGTACCTAGTATTTCGTGGGCCACATGCTGAAAAACGAGAAGCTTCGGCATAAGATTGCAGATTCCCTGAAGAGCCTTTTTTAGATTTTACCCGTTAATCGGTTTTTGTATACATGGGATGTGCGCCGGAATAACGCGAGTCGATGGTCCCTACAGCTTTATCTTCCCAGTCACTATCTCCCCGAACATCATCCAGTCGCCAATCAGGCTCCAGAGCGGATACTTGAACGTGGCGGGCCTGTTCTTCTCGATGAAGAAATGGCCTACCCACGCAAGGCCGTATCCGAATACGGGGGCCAGGATGAGAAACAGCCACTCCCGGAAAATAACGGCACAGAGCACGGCTGCTATCACGAGCACGCAGCCCGCGAAATGGAGCCGCCTGTTCAAAAGATCGGAATGCTCGCTCAGGTAAAACCGGTAGAATTCGGCGAAGCTGCCGAACGCCTTGTCGTGATTACCGCCGCTCACTGGATATCACCGTCCGTCAGGTGTATACAGGCGATAATATCACGACCGCGCTTCTTCACGCAAGCGCGCCGGGCATATCCGCGGATTCGAGGAACTGCCCGGGGCGGACTCGGCCCCGGGCGTAAGGTTACAGTACTGCTGTGGGTTACTCGCCTTTAAGGTACTTTACGACGTCTTCCTGGATGGACTCGTCTACTAGCTGCCTCCAGTCGTCGTTCCCTTCCGATATCGAGTTTCTTACCTTGGTGGCGGATATGAATCCAATGTCTTCGGGCGGGGTGAACTCGTTCATCTCGTATCCGACTCCCCTCCCCCAGTTAACGGACTCGATGTCCGGGATGATCATTACTACTACGTCGTCGCCCTTACTCTTGTGATACTTCTCGATCATGCTGACCGTCTGCTCGGTCGTGAAGGGGTTCTGCGGGTCGGGCGGGATATCCCTTACCATTATCAGGCACGGTACGCCCTTATCGAGCTTCTGCCTTACAAGGCTCACGTGCCCCATGTGATACGGCTGGTACCTGCCGATGAAGATAGCTCTCTTGCTGTTGGAGGGCTTTATCTCCTGATTACCGTGATTTACAAACTTCCACTCGCTCATTAGAGTCTCCTCTGTTGGTCAAAATTTTTAAGATGTTTTCCGGGTTGAAATCAGTCGTGTAAACGGAATGTCAGTATACATGCCGGGCGTTATTTTTCAATTTCGCTTCCGGGAGGGCTTTTTGGCCCCGGCGGGCTTCCCAGAGATAGCGGCCGCTACGGCGAGCCCCAGCTTTCGGTTCGATTCGGGATCGAGATGTATCCCGTCTGCCTTGCTCGGCGAGACGATCTTCCCGGCGTCGAGGAACTTGCTCCCCAGAATCCGGGCCGCCTTTTCGAACTCCCGGCCGAACTTTTTCGATTCTGCCTGCCTTCCGCCGAAGAAAAGGTCCATGTACGGCGAAAGCGCGCCGAGCCGGGGCGGCGCTACGAGCAAAATTTCCGGCGCTCCCGCCCCGGGGCCGCACATGCTCCTCTGCACTATCCAGGCGAGAGATATGCACGAACCCGCAATATCGGAGGCCGAGAAACCGAACCTCTTCCAGAGGTCGTTGGTCCCTAGCATGAGGACAAGTATGTCTATGGGGGAGTGCGTTTCCAGGACGAGCGGCAGCGCGGCCTTGCCGTTCCTGTCGGCAAGGTACGGGCTGTCCCAGCAAGTCGTCCTTCCCGGGAGCCCTTCTTCGATGACCCGATATTCGGGGCCGAGCTCCGACTGCAGGACGGTCGTCCAGCGCTCCTCGTAACTGTACCTCGTGCCGTCTTCGGGCTTATAGCCCCACGTAATGGAATCGCCGTAGCATAAAACGGTTTTCATGAGCAATCCTCCGTATTATGTTTGATAGGTTTTTCCAAATATAACCCCCGCCCACGGGCCTTGACAACAGAATTTATCCTTGCGTATCCGGCTCATACCGCCAGCGCCCGCGGAGTGTCTTCTTTTCCAGCGACCTTTCGAGCCTCGACAAGAACTCGTCCCTCGGAATTTCCTTCCCGCCGAGGCTCTTCATGTGGCTGTTCGGAACCTGTGAGTCGATGAAGTCGAAGCCGTTCGACGCGAGGAACCTGTCCAGGTGATAGAGCGCCACCTTCGACGCATCCCTTTCCCTGTGGAACATCGACTCCCCGAAAAAGACCCCGCCCAGCGAAACGCCGTAAAGCCCGCCGACTAGCTCCTCCCCGCGATATATTTCGACCGAGTGCGCGTAACCCTCACGGTGAAGCCCGGCATACGCCTCGAGCATGTCGCCCGTTATCCACGTCCCTTCCTGCCCCTTACGTGCGGCCACCGCGCAGAGACGCATGACCTTCTCGAATGCCGTATCGAACCTCACCTCGAAAACGCCGGATTTTATCGTCTTCATTAGGCTCTTCGATACGTGGAGGCCGCCGAGCTCCAAGATAAGGCGCGGGTCCGGGGAGAACCACATTATCGGATACCCCTCCGAGTACCACGGGAAAATTCCGCTTTCGTAGGCGAGGAGGAGCCGTTCTTTCGACAGGTCCCCCCCTATGGCGAGAAGGCCGTCAT
>JBFWTW010000126.1:0-8669 GCA_050247635.1 Candidatus Dadabacteria bacterium
CGCTGCGAAGATACTGTCGAGCTATGACGAGGCAGACGAGGTTTCGCTCGACGTTTTTAACCAGGTCTGGCAGAAATCCCTCGAATATTCCCCCGACAGGGGCTCCCCTTCCGCATGGCTGATCACGCTCACCCGTAGCCGTGCCATAGACAAGCTCAGGTCTGGTAAGAAAAGAAGGCTCCTTCAGGACCCTCTCCCTGACAACCTGCCCGACAATTCCGGCTCGCCCGACGAGGAAACGGAAACCCGCCAGAAGCGTGAGCTCATCGAGAGTGCCCTTTCCGAGCTCCCCCCGTCCCAGCGTCGGTCGATAGAGCTCGCCTATTTCCACGGTATGAGCCAGACGGAAATTTCCGCCCACATGAACGAGCCCCTCGGCACGGTTAAGAGCTGGATGCGCGCCGGCATGGCCAAGCTCAGGCAAAGGCTCTGTGAGGGATAACGGGCCTATAGCGGGAGCCCGAGCTTCTTCCCTATCGCGGCGTATCCTAGATAAAAGATCACCATTATCGCGGCCGACGCCCCCATCGCCGCCCAGAACCCGGCCCCCTGTTTTATCAGCCACGGCAGTAGGATAAAAAACAGCAGCGTCGGCAGCACCAGCCAGAATACGCCCGTCGAGAGCTCGGCTACCCGGGCCGCATCCTTCGTGTCCACGTAGAGCCATATCATCGCCAGGAGCGACGTAAGCGGCAGCGCCAGGAGCAGCGCCGCGAACGTCGTGTATCTCTTTCCGAGCTCCGAAGCCCCGACTATAATGCCCGCCGTAAGGATTGTTTTCACGATTATGTAGAGCATGTGAAGCTCCTTTTAAAATTTTTCTATACGCATTACAATACTACTCCCAAGGGCGGCCGCAAAGCGGTTTCGGCGGACGGCCCGGGAGGCGCGCTTGCAGATAAAGTCCTACACCATAGGCGACAACCTTCTCATGACGGAGGAAACCGAGGTTCCCGCCCCGGGGAGGATATACGACGGCAGGCTCAGGTGGGTGGACATACTCGACCCTGCCCCCGGGGAGCTAAGGCAATTTCTCCGCCCGATCCTCAAGGACGACTCCTTAATAGACGACTACGTCTTGAGGGAGCGAAATCTCCCCGTCGCCCACTCCGAGTTCGAGCTCTATTTCGAATTCCCCATCATAAAGGACACGGAAGAGTTTGTCATCGAATACATCTCCTTTCTCTGCACTCCGACCCTCCTGATCACAATCCACAGGAACGAAGTCGGCATGATGAGCAAGCTGGCCTCGAACCTCTGCGAGAACCTCCATTTGAAGAAGGGGACGATAGCGTCCCTCCTTTACTACATCCTCGCCGAGCTCGTCGAGAAGAACTACGCCCTCTACATGGCCCTCCGCGAAGACATAACCGACCTCAGCAACAAGGTAATCGCCGAGAAGCTGACGATAGACATCGACGCCATACTCCACATCAAGAAAAACGTCGACCGCGTGAACATCGTGGTCGAGGACCAGCTCTACTGCATTAACATCCTGAACGTCTACGACGGAACGGCGTTCGACATCGGCAAGCTCGGAAAGAGCTTCAAAAACCTCGAAGAGGAAATCCGTAATGGCTTCCGCTTCCTCAGCCGCTACGAGCGAAGGCTCGAAGACCTCCATCAGCACTACGACCTCATGCTCCAGGACAAGACCAACAACAGGCTGAAGATTCTCACCATCGTCGCCGCCATATTCCTCCCGCTGAACCTCGTCGCCGGCATCTACGGCATGAACTTCGACAACATGCCCATACTCCACTGGGAATTCGCCTACCACACGATCCTCCTCTTCATGGCCGCCGTCGTAATAGTCATGGTCTACTTCTTCTACCGCTCCGGCTGGTTCAAATAGCGCCGCACCACGTGCGCAGGAAATCGAAGTGGCAGCATATTGCTGATATCAGCATCCGCGCTTCCGATGGCATCGGCACCTCCTCCGCTATGTCTAAAAACACAAAACGTGTGCGCGACACGCGCGAGAGAAATCTCTCTTTTCATCATTTAATCCCCTCCCCTTCCCAGGGGGAGGGTCAGGGTGGGGGTCACATTAAAAGTCTGTCATTCCTGCGCAGGCAGGAATCCATTCAGTTAATGTCATTCCCAACGATTTCGAGCAAGCGAGGAATCGGACGCCATGGGCCGACTACACGGAAGCTCGTATAGTACGGCTCCAGAGTACAACAAGCTAAAAAATTCAGGATCTCATTTTTCTCTTTATTTGTCATTCCCGAATGTATTTATCGGGAATCCACATCCGCCAGCAATCCATCAAGGGTTTTCCAGTCATTGCGAGGTTGCGAAGCGACCGCGGCAATCTTCTTTTAATACGTCATCCTTATAGTCTGTCATTCCCAAATGCTTTAATTGGGAATCCATTTCCGCAAGCAAATCCATCAAGAATCTTTCCCCTCCCCCTGCGAATAGGGGGAGGGTACGGGTGGGGGTTACCTTATCCCCACCTTCCGCGCTTCCGGCAGTCTCGGCACCTCCTCCGCTACGTCGAAAGGCACACTAAGTGTGCGCGACACGCGAGAGAGAAATCTCTCTTTTCATCATTTAATCCCCTCCCCTTCCCAGGGGGAGGGTCAGGGTGGGGGTCACATTAAAAGTCTGTCATTCCTGCGCAGGCAGGAATCCATTCAGTTAATGTCATTCCCAACGATTTCGAGCGAGCGAGGAATCGGACGCCATGGGCCGACTACACGGAAGCTCGCATAGTACGGCTCCAGAGTACAACAAACTAAAAATTTCAGGATCTCGCTTTTATCTTTTGCGTTTAATCTTTTACCCCCTTAGAAAAAGGGGGTGGTTCCGAGCCAGCGAGGAACCGGGGGATTTATCTTTTACCTAAAAGACCTCCCCTCACTACCCCACACTTCGCCCGACTGGTGTTAAAATATAATCCGCCGGAACACTGCACATGAATTTCGAACGAATAATACTCTCGAACATCGTCCTCATACCGCTCGGGCTCGCGATCCTGGTAGCCGTCCTCGTGACGTTCCTCCCCCTGGCGGGGGTCCTCGGCTTCGAGTACTCGGCCATAATGGGCTTCGCACTCTCGCTGATCTCCGTCTTCATCTCGGCCGAGATCATGGACAGGGACCATAAAGGCCACACCGCCGGGCGGCGTCTATCCGACCGCGTCTCGGCGGTTTTCATGGTCAACCTCATTATGCTTGTCGCGGTGTTCATCGTCGGCCTCGCAAGCTCGCTGATAAATGACGACTGCAACATACGCGAGGGCGCGGTCTTCTACCTGCTGATAACGTGCACGAGCGTCTTCTTCTCGGCCTCCCTCGGCATGCTGACGGGATTCCTCCTCAGGCGGCGCGGGTTCTTCGTCGGCGCGCTGATTATAATCGGCACTATCGTCTATTCGCTTTACATCCTCTACAGCGAGCCGTCCCTCTTCGTCTATAACCCCGTCTTCGGATTCTTCCCCGGGCCTATATATGACGCGGTCCTTCCCGTGACGATCACCCTCATCGCGGCGCGCGCGGTTACAGTCCTCTGGGGCCTCCTCTTCCTCGCCCTGCTGTCCGTTGCGAACGGCCTCGGCTACAACCGAATCGGCGCGTGGGACTTCATAAAGCTTATAGCGATAGTGGCGCTCCTCGCGGCGGCCCACGTCTACAGGTCCGAGCTCGGCATCAGCTTCCCCCGCGAATACATAACGGAGGAGATTCTCCCGGCCTCCGTCGAGACGGACCACTTCGTAATCTACTACGACCCGGGCGCGCCAGAGGCGAAGCACATCGACCTCATCGCCGACGAGCACGAATGGCGCTACGCCCAGCTCGCCGAATATCTGAACGTAAACTCCCCCGACAAGATTCGGTCCTACATATACCCGAGCACCGAAACCCGGAAGCGCGTCGTCGGCGCGGGCGACACGACCATCGCAAACCCGATACACAAGGAGATACACCTCGTCTACGACTCCTACCCGCACCAGGTTTTGAAACACGAATTAGTCCACGTCATGTCCGCCGACTTCGGGAACCCGTATCTTAAAATAAGCCCGAAGATAGGGCTCCTCGAAGGGCTCGCCGTGGCCGCCGACTGGAACGGCGGCGATTTCACGCCGCATCAATGGTCAAGGCTGATAATCGAGGCCGGGCTCGCCCCCGACATCGAATCCATCACGGGGCTCGGGTTCTGGTACGCCTCGCCCTCCGTGAGCTACACGCTCATGGGCTCCTTTTCCAGGTATCTCATAGACCAGTACGGCATCGAAAAATACAAGAAGGTCTACGGCAGCGGCGACTTCTCCGCCTACGGCAAGCCGCTCCGCGAGCTCATCGCAGAATGGGAGGCGTTCCTCGAGACAGTCCCCACGCCCCCCGAGGCCGCCGCCATAGCCGAGGCCCGGTTCGACGCGCCGAGTATTTTTGGAGCCGTCTGCGCGAGGAAAGTAGCAGCGCTCAAGGAAAAGGCCTTCGCCAATTACGCCGCCGGGAACTTCTGGAAGGCGGGCGAGCTCTTCACTGACGCCCGCACGTTCGACGAAAATGACCCGGTTCTGATCAACGGCCTCGCTTATTCAGCTTACTACTCGGGCGACTACCAGGGCGCTATCGAGATCGCCGGTCAGTCGGGCGGGCTGTCGAAGGTCGACCGGATTATACTCGAGAACCTCCGGGCCAACGCCCTCTGGCAGGCGGGCTACACCGGCCCCGCGCTCGAAATATTCGGCGGCATCGAAAAGTACTACCTCCCCGAAGACATACAGCGCGAGCTAGACATAAAGATCTCGGCCATCCGTGAAGGCGGCTCCGCCGAGGACGGTGCAAGGGAATTCTTCGCCACCCGCGACAGGGCCCTTCAGGCCATAGCAATGGAAGAATCTATTCAGGACGCGCCCGGCTACGCCCCGGCGTATTACCTCCTCGGAAGGCAGCTCTATAACGCCGGGGATTACACGAAGGCCGTGCAATATCTCGAAACGGCCTATTACATCGGCCTCCCGTCGAGCGGGCTTGCGGCCGAGAACCTGCGTCTCCTGGGGACGGCCCTTTTTGCCGGGGGCGACTACGACGGCGCGGCCGCCGCGTTCGGGGAGCTCGCATCCCTCCGGCCCCGGGACGAGTCCTACGCAGTGGACTTTCTCGAAAGGATAAACCGCTCCGAACAAAATATATTGAAGTAAAATCTGAATCCTATATACTCTTACGTTCCTCGATATGAACAGATACAGTCTCGCGGTCCTCATTGCATCGATCGTCGTCGTAATCGACCAGTTCTCGAAGTGGCTCGTCGTGAAATCGATTCCCCTGTACGGCAAGGTTCACGTCCTGCCCTTCCTCGACTTCACACACATCCAAAACCCCGGGGCCGCCTTCGGCATCTTCAGGGACCTCCCCGAGGTCGTCCGCATGCCCCTATTCGCGGTGGTGCTTATAGCCGCGGTCTCGGTCATATTCTATTTCCTCTCCAAAACACAAAAAGGAGACGGCGTGCTCGTCTTCGCGCTCGCGCTTATACTCGGCGGCGCTATTGGAAACTCCATAGACAGATTCAGGCTCCGTTACGTCACCGACTTCCTCGATTTTCACTGGTTCGGCGACCCGGCCCTCCACTGGCCCCCCTTCAACATCGCTGACTCCGCCATAACCATAGGTGTTATACTCATACTGATAGACACCTTCATACTCAGACGGGGGAAGTAAGATGTTCACCGGCATTGTCGAAGACACGGGCGTCATAAAGTCCGTCGACAAGAAGGACAGGGAATCCACGTTCACAATATCCGTCGGCAAGATGAGCCTCGGCGAAGCCGCGCTCGGCGACAGCATTGCCGTAAACGGCGCATGCCTCACGGTCACGGCCCTGGACGGTAGTGAATTCACGGTAGACGCCTCCGACGAAACCCTTTCCCGAACAACCCTGGGCACGCTCGCCCCGGGTTCGAGAGTAAACCTGGAGCGCGCTCTCAGGTCGGGCGACAGGCTCGGCGGGCACATCGTCAACGGGCATGTTGACGGCGTCGGCGAGGTCGTCTCGAAAACGAAGTCCGGCGGCTCGTTTATCTTCAGGTTCTCCCTCCCCGAAGAGCTCGCGAAATACGTAGTCGAAAAGGGCTCCATCGCGGTGGACGGCGTAAGCCTCACGGTCAACTCCGCCGAGGGCAACGAATTCACGGTGAACATAATTCCCTTCACGCTCGCCGAGACGACATTCGGCGGCCTGGGGCCCGGCAGCCGTGTAAATATCGAATGCGATATAATCGCCAAATACGTCGAAAAACTCTCGACTGGCACTAGAGGAAACAACTCCATTTACCAGCCTTCAGATGACTGACATCCCCGCAAAAAACATCTTCCTCGTGGGCTTCATGGGCGCCGGCAAAACGGCGGTCGGAAAGGTCCTCGCCGGGAAGACCGGATACGAATACCGCGACGCCGACAAGCTCGCCGAAACCGAGGCCGGCATGACCGTGACGGAAATATTCGCCGCGAGGGGGGAAGAAGGCTTCAGGAAGCTCGAATCGACGATTCTCGCCGCGCTCGCCGAGGGCGAAAGACAGGTCATCTCCACGGGCGGCGGCGCCGTCACGAGGCCAGCTAATTTGGACGCCATGAGAAAGGGTGGCGTGATCGTTTACCTCAAGGCGAGCCCAGAAACGATATACGAGAGGGTCAAACACAGCAAAACCCGCCCCCTCCTCAAGGTCGAAAACCCGTTCGAAAGGATAAAGGAGCTCCTCACCGCGCGGGCGCATCTTTACGAGCTAGCCGACGTCTCCGTCGCTACCGACGGCCGCGACCCGGGCAATATTGTAGATGAAATCATGGGCCTCCTCGCCTCCCGCGAATCAAAATAAGCCGCCCCCGTTGCTACATCCCTAAAATCGTTTAAAATGAAAGGGATATGCACTCCGGCTCCCCAAAAGAACCCCGCAGAGCGAAAAACGGCCCCGTCCTCGAATCTGACGACTGGATGGATATTTCGGTACCCATATCGGAAGGCATGGTGACGTGGCCCGGCGACCCGCCCGTAAGGATTCTCCGCCTGTCGGACATCGATAACGGCGACGACTGCACGCTTTCGGCCCTGTCCATGTCCGTCCACACGGCGACCCATATGGACGCTCCGTCGCACTTTACCAACCTCCGTCACGGCATCGACGAAATGCCGCTTTCGGCGGTCGTCGGCAACGCCCGCGTCATAGAGATCGACGACCCCGTTTCCGTCAAGGTCGATGAGCTACGCGCCCACAAAATAAAAAAGGGCGAGCGCATACTCCTTAAAACCCGTAACTCCCGCGAAAGGTGGGACCATAAACCCTTCGACGAATCCTACGTATTCCTCTCGACCGAGGCCGCGCTCTTCCTGGTGGAAAAGGGCGTCCTGACCATCGGCGTCGATTATCTGTCGATAGGCGGCTACGGCGGCAACATGGCCGAGGTGCACAAGATAATCCTGTTGGCGAAGATTTGGGTCATCGAAGGGCTCGACCTCTCCCGCACAGCGCCGGGCCTTTACGAAATGGTCTGCCTCCCGATAAAGATAGAGAACTGCGACGGAGCCCCCGCCCGCGCGCTCCTTAGGCCCGTGTAGCTTTAACGCCGGGGCCAACCGCTTCTCAATTTATGGAAGGCGGACGGTCCGGCATTCCACTTCCTCGATTGAAACAGCGATTTCAGGATCGCAGCCGAGTTCTTCTATCGGCGGCGGATTTTGCAGGTCGAACTCATGGCGAGAGGCCGCAAACGATGCCCTCCCCGTAACCTCTATCCCACAGAATGCGTCTGTGCGGCTCACAGTCGCAAAGCAGTCCGCCATGCTGAGTCCGCTCAGCGTGCCGGCAATAAAATCCTCCCCTTCGGCGGTTATGCACTCCCACGCGTACCCCTCAGTCACAGGGACGGCGACTATATCTTCACCCGGGCAGTCCGTTTCCAGAAGATCGAGCCCGGGTGGTATGTCGGGATTACCGCCGTCCCCTCCGCTGTCACAGCCAATTACCGCCAAAACCGCGAGACACATCGTCAAAAGGCAGCTTTTCAGCATTTCAGGACCCCCCTCAATCAATATCGGATAGCCGAATACCTCGCCACCCTCATGCGCACATTTTGTTAATTATACAAATGATTACGCGCCATGTCTTGCTGACTTTCAGAACGCGTCCGTTCTGTATACCCTGACCGCGTAATTATGTATTCTTGACTTAAACCGTTTTCCGCACGGAGGCCCTCCATGGATAACAGCAGCGCACTCGAGCTTTACATAAAAAAATTCTCGGATTACGATCCCGTTCTCTCGGCGCACATCATCGAAACCATGGACGTTGACGAGAGCCTTGGCGTCTTCGACAACCTCCCAACCGACGTGTCGAGAACCATCTTCGAGAACCTCCAGAACGAATACGCTGCGGAGCTCCTCGGCAAGATAGACCGGGACAAGGCAGGCGAGATATTGCGCGAAATGGAGCCGCTCAAGATATCCCTCATCCTCGGCGTCTGCCCGATGGCCCTTAAGGACACGATTTCCCACAGCCTCACGGAAAAGCAGAGATCCGAGCTCCGCGAGATACTCGAATACCCGAAGGACAGCGTCGGCTACATGATGAGCACGAACTTCCTCGCCCTGAACCAGGACCTCCGCCTGTCCGACGCCGTCAGCAAGATAAGGCTCCTGGCGCTTAAGGACAATACGCCCCT
>JBFWTW010000127.1:0-8527 GCA_050247635.1 Candidatus Dadabacteria bacterium
TAAAAGAGCTAAAGCCCGACGTGCTGGTAAAGGGTGGCGACTACAAACCAGAAGAAGTAGTAGGGAAGGAAGCCGTCGAGGAAGCCGGCGGCGAAGTGAAGATAATCCCCCTCGCCCCGGGCTTCTCCACGTCATCCATAGCCCGGAAGATTAAAAACGCTCCCGGCAAGAAAAGAAAATAACCCCAGGCCACTTTTCATCCTTCATTTATCGTCATTACGAGGGAGCGCAGCGATCGCGGCAATCTTCTTTTAATCCATAATGATTCCGAGCAAGCGAGGAATCACCACTCTTCCGTCATCCTGCCTGTCCGGCGAAGCTTTCAGCGAAGACGGAAACTCGTTTCAGGATCTAATCTTTAGCCTTTTTAATCTGTCATTCCCTAATGCTTGTATAGGGAATCCAGCACGCCACGCGTGCACGAACCCGATGTCGCGGCAATCAGCCGCGACACCACCCTTCCGTCATCCTGAACTTGATTCAGGATCTCGCCTTTATTTTTAGTCTTCAATCATTCATCCCCCCTTAGGAAAAGGGGGGTTAGGGGGGATTTAATTTTGTCACTCCAACGATTCCGAGCAAGCGAGGAATCACCACATTTCTGTCATTCCCGAATGCTTGTATCGGGAATCCATTTGTTATCAGTAAAGGTGCGGAAGAAAAGTAAAGACGAGAGAACGGAGGGAACCTCGAGGCGGTACCGGTCCGAGATCAGTTACAAACTGTGTTCAGATACCGGGTGGAGTTTATCCCGAACTCGGACGAGGGCGACAATTCGACCACCTTCGCGAACTCGGTGCACGCCCCCTCTGTGTTGTTCACTTTGAGGCGGGCCAGCGCGAGGTTATAGTGCGCCTCCTCGTAAGCGTCATAACCGGCTATCGCAAGCTCGAACTCGGTCGCGGCCTGCGCATACCTTCCGGTAGACATGTAGAGCTTTCCCATCTCGTTCCGGGCGTACACGAACGAGGGGTTTATCTGGAGAGCCTTATCGTAATTGTCCTTGGCCTTCACCATATCGCCCAGGCTGAAATACGCGATGCCTATGTTCGTATAGGCGTTTGCCCGCGCATCGTAAGCCGGGTCGGCCACGACGGCTTCGCATTCAGTTATGACTTCCTGGTATTTCTTCTCGGCAAGATAAAGCCCGCAGAGGTTAAAGCGGGCTGCGGTATACGAGGGATTTATTTCGAGCGCCTTTCTGTAACCATCTGCGGCAAGCGGATAATCCTTCAGTTTGAAATATATTGCGCCCTTTATGAGATAAACCTCGGCGTCCTCGGCGTTTAGCTTCTGGGCGGCGTCTATCTCGTCGAGCGCCTGCTTGAAGTTGCCCCGCCTGAACGAAGCGATGGCGAGAGCCTTCTGGTTCTCGAAATTCGCCTGGTTGTCCTCGGGGGTTTCGGTCTTCTTGCTCCCTCCCCCGCAGGACGAAGCCGCAATCACAGTGAATATCAATAATAGAAGAAGAAGCTTTTTCATAAGCGACGCAGGTTATATACCATAGCCTGAACAGGCACAGGAATTCAAGAGGGACCGGAGACTTTCAGTCTACAATCGCCGCACAGCGCCCGCCGCAAAAGCCTCAGTCGAGCCTCGAAAGCTGGAGGAACGCCGTGAACCTCTTGTCTATCTCCGCCTTTTTAAGCTGCGAGGTTCTCTTTACGCTGAAATCCTCGACGGCGAAGGAAGCGATGACGCTCCCGTAGACGACTGCCGTTTTGAGCCCGGCGTTGTCGATGGCGTCATTGGCGGCGATGAAGCCCATGAACCCTCCTGCAAATGAGTCCCCCGCGCCCGTCGGGTCTATCACATCCTCGAGCGGGTAGCTCGGGGCCCAGAATATGCCGTCCTTCGAGAACATGAGCGCGCCGTACTCACCCCGCTTCACTATAAGCACCTTCGGGCCGAGGTCGAGAATGTATCTCGCGGCCTGCGTTATGCTCGCCTTCTTAGCGAGAATCCTCGACTCCGAGTCGTTCAGCATCAGAATATCGACGTGCTTTATGACCTCCCGGAGCTCTTCGGGCTTGTTCTCTATCCAGTAGTTCATCGTGTCGCAGGCGACGAGCTTCGGGCTCTTCACCTGCTTTAAAACCCTCAGCTGCAGCTCGGGATCGATGTTGGCGAGAAAAACGAACTTGGTATCACTGTACTCCTCGGGGATGACGGGATTGAAATCCTGGAACACATTCAGATGAGTTCCGAGCGTCTCCGGGTCTCCGAGGTCGTATCCGTACTTCCCTTCCCACCTGAACGTCTCTCCGCTCTCCCTCGTCACGCCCTTAAGGTTAATCCCCTTCGACCTGAAGAGCTCCAGATGCTCCTCGGGGAAATCCTGCCCCACCACGGCGACGATTGAGACGTCCGTGAACATGCTTGCAGCGAGCGAGAAATAAGAGGCCGAGCCCCCGAGAACGTTATCTTCCTTTCCAAAAGGCGTCTCCACAGAGTCGAGCGCCATCGAGCCAACAACGAGTAGTTTCATTATACGTACCTCTTTATGATTATTCCGAGCCTTTCCCTGACTTCCGGTGTAATCGCATCCGGGTTGGTTATTATCGCGTTCTCGAGCGAGCGCGAGCAGATACAATCCCTTGTTTCGGATATCGCCGTCACGACGCTCGCGACCACCCTCCTGGCGAGCTCGACGTTCCGGTTAACGGTCGCGATAATGTCGTCCACCGTGACGTCGCCGTGCCCCTCGTGCCAGCAGTCATAGTCCGTCGAAAGGGCGAGCGTAGCATAACAAATCTCCGCCTCCCTCGCAAGCTTGGCCTCGGGCATGTTCGTCATCCCTATGATGTCCACGCCCCATTTCCTGTATATCTCGCTCTCCGCGCGCGACGAGAACTGCGGCCCCTCCATGCATATGTATGTCGCCCCGGTGTGGACGGTAGCCCCCTCCCCCTTCGCCGTATCGGCTAGGACGCGCGAAAGCTCCGGGCACACGGGGTCGGCCATCGATACGTGCGCCGCTATGCCATCCCCGAAGAACGTCGAGGCCCGCCTCTTCGTATGGTCGTAGAACTGTGTGGGTACGACGACATGCCCCGGCTCTATCTCCTCCTTCATGCTCCCGACGGCGCTCACGGATACGATCCACTCCGCGCCCAGCTCCTTCATGGCGTATATGTTCGCCCTGTAGTTTATGTCCGAGGGTGAGAGCGTATGCCCCTTCCCGTGCCGGGGGAGGAACGCCAGCCGTGCGCCCGAAAGCTCGCCGACCGTAATCTCGTCCGACGGCTTCCCCCACGGCGTTTCGACGCTCACCTTCTCCACGTTCGAGAGCCCGTCTATCGCATAGAGCCCGCTCCCGCCTATAATGCCTATTGTCTTCATATCTATTGCTATCTCCGGTAAGTACTTTTAAAAGCGAGATAATATAACTGAATCGAGTCCGATTAAGAAAATTACTTCGCCGGCATGTCGAGGCTCCGCCCGAGCCCGGCCGAAAGTGCGGCCTTATAGACGTGCTCAGCGACGGCCAGGTCCTCAACGGCGATACCCACTGATTTAAACAGCGTGATATCCTCCCCCGACATCCTCCCGGCGGCCTTCCCGGCCACTATCTCCCCGAGCTCTACGAGGCTCCGCCACTGGATCCGCCCCTTTTCGACGAGCGGCAGAAGCTCGCCCGCCTCTATCTTCGACTGCTCCCGCGACTCTACGGCGATTATGCGCGCGCTCATGGCGGCCTTTTCGTCGATCTCGCGCTTAAAGAGGAAGTTCCCACCTATGGCGTTCACGTGGACGCCCTTTTCGAGCCAAGCCCCGTGGAGCACCGGCTCGAACGCGGTCGTCGAGGTTATAACGCAGTCCACTCCCGCAACGGCCTCGCGCGCGTTTTCAACGGGCGAGACGGGCACGCCCAGCGTCTCCTCCATCTGGCGCGAAAAATCCTTTCTCTTCTCGACGCTCCTGCTGTAAACGAAAACGCGCTTCAATTCCCTGACGGCGGCGACGCCCAAAAGCTGCCCCCTCGCCTGGAACCCCGAGCCGAATATCCCCACCGTCGAAGCATCCCCCCGCGCCATGTACTTCGTCGCGACGCCCGTCGCGGCCCCCGTCCTCATCATGCCAAGGTGGTTTGCGTCGATTATCGCCAGCAGCTTCCCCGTTTCGACGTCGTGGAGAAACACGCGGAACTTGGCCCCTTCCTTCGACGTAGTGTAGGCCTTGTAGCCCATGACGCCCAGGTACGGAAGCGCGCCCGCCAGTAAATGCATCATGGCCGAGGGTGTCCTCACTCTCTGCCTCGGGTTGTTTATGGCTCCGCCCAGGCCGTCCTGCCTGAACATCTCTTCCAGGATCCGGACGGCGTCCGGCATGGTCAGGACCTGCTTCACGTCGTCTTCGCTGAGGAAAAGCACCATGGAGCACCTTCCGTAAAAGGGGTCAAAGCCTAATTCTAACACCGTTCACGTTTTTAAGGAACCGTCCTTCCCCAACCGTCCCAGCCGTTGATTTCGAGGGGCGCGGGAGTAACATATAAGCTCCGGGAACATCCATATGAGCCCCGAAGAGAGCGAGCGGAAAAATAAAGAGTCTGGTAACGCGCCCCACTCCGTGCCGTTCGGCGAAGCCCTCAGGGTATGGATAAGGGTAGCGCTTCTCAGCTTCGGCGGCCCCGCCGGGCAGATAGCAGTGATGCACCGTATACTCGTCGAGGAAAAACGCTGGCTCAGCGAAAGCCGCTTCCTCCACGCGCTCAACTACTGCATGCTCCTCCCCGGCCCCGAGGCCCAGCAGCTCGCGACCTACGTCGGCTGGCTCCTCCACAAAACAAAAGGCGGCATCACGGCTGGCGTGCTGTTCATCCTCCCCGGCTTCATCTCCATACTCGTCCTCAGCATGCTCTACGCCTCGTACAGGCAATCGACCGTCGTCGAGGCGATATTCTTCGGCATAAAACCGGCGGTCATGGCCGTCGTCGTCGAGGCCGTGATACGCATAGGCCGGCGCGCGCTTAAGAACAACGTCATGGTCCTCCTCGCCGCGGGGGCATTCGTCTCGATATTCTTCTTCAGCGTCCCCTTCCCCCTCATAATCCTCTTTGCGGCCGCGATAGGATTCGCGGGCGGGCGCATGGGCATGCACGGGATCTTTAATACAGCGCACGAGGAGGAGCCCGAAGACGCGAACGGGAACGGGTTCGTCATCACGGCAGCGGCCGCGAATCACACGCGCCCCACGCTCGGACGCGCCGTAAAATTAATCACCTTAATGTCCCTCCTCTGGCTCGGCCCTATTGCTATAATCGCTGGAGTGCTCGGCAGGGGAAGCATATTCACCGAAGAAGGGCTCTTCTTCAGTAAGGTCGCCGTCGTGACGTTCGGCGGGGCCTACGCCGTCCTTGCCTACATCACCCAGCAGGCGGTCGGCACCTACGGCTGGCTCAGTCCCGGCGAGATGCTCGACGGCCTCGGCATGGCCGAAACGACGCCCGGCCCGCTCATTCAGGTCGTCCAGTTCGTCGGGTTCATGGGCGCTTACAGGAACCCGGGGCCCTTCGACCCCCTGACGGCGGGCATAATCGGCTCCGTCGTAACGACGTGGGTCACCTTCGTCCCCTGTTTTCTCTGGATATTCCTCGGCGCGCCGTACATCGAAAACCTCCGGGGCAACAGATCACTCGGGAGCGCCCTCTCGGCCATCACGGCCGCCGTCGTGGGCGTCATACTGAACCTCGCCGTCTGGTTCTCGATTCACACGATGTTCGGCGCGGTAAACGACGTCGGCGCCTTCGGCATGACGCTCCACGTCCCTGTGTGGGAGACGGTCAACCCCGCGTCCGTGGTCATAGCCGCCGGGGCTTTCGTGCTCATATTCCTGTTCCGGCTCGGCATGATACCAACCCTCGCCCTCTCCGCCGCGGCAGGGCTCGCTTACCGCTATCTGATTGTGTAGTGGGAAATAAAAAATGACTACCGGGGCCCCGGCTCCACGACGAATATAACCCGCGTCTGCCCGCCGTAGGGCAAGGTGAAACGCATCTTGTGGGCGATCATGTACCGCGCGTGCACTTCCTCGCCCGCCTGCTCCCATTCCTCCTCGCCCCTTCTTCCGCGCATGAGGATAATGCTCCCGCCCGGGCTAAGATACGGCTCGCTCAGGGCGAGAACCTCCTTCACACCGCTCACCGCCCGCGAAATAACTCGCGGAAAGGCCCCGCGCCTGACGCCGTTCGACTCGTCCTCGGCCCTGCCCCACACGGCCCTTATGCCCGTAAGGCCAAGCTCCCTTATCACCTCGTTCATGAACGTCGTCTTCTTGTGGACGGATTCCACGAGCGTAACGTCGAGCTCCGGCATGGCGATTTTGAGGGGTATCCCCGGGAACCCCGCGCCGGACCCTATGTCGAGCAGGCTCCCCGCGCCGCGCACGAACTTCGCCGCCGAGAGCGAATCCAGGAAATGGCTCACGGCTATCTCCCCGTCGTCCTTAAGCGCGGTGAGATTTATACGCTCGTTCCATTCTTTAAGGATTTCGAGGTAGCGTGCAAACTTCCCCGTGTCCTCCCGCGAGAGGCTCACCCCGAACCCTGCGGCTCCCTCTTCGAGCTTTTTCTCTATACTCATCCGGGGCTCCTTATCAGCATTGGGTGATCGACGACGATGCCTGGCTTCCCCTTACGCACCCTCACCGTGCCCGTAACCTCTATCTCCTTCCCCTCGTAATCGGCCGCGGGGTCGATGCCGAAAAATTCGAAGTTATCGAAATCGTCCGGGAATATTACGACCTCCAGCTTATCCTCTACGTCGAGGACGAGAACGTTCTTTGTTTTCCTAACGCCCGTAACCTTCCCCCGAACGACCACGCGCTTTCCCTGGTGCCGCTCCGCCTTGTCGAGCTCGACGAGGAAATCCCCGTTCCCCGATGGCGGCGCGAGCGTATCGAGGTCCCCCCACACGCCCTTTCGCTTTTGCCTCGCCTCGGCTGCTGCTTCCATCAATAACCCCTCGTGCCTCTTGTTCGGCTCAATGATGAGAGGAATCGCGAGCCCGGCCCTCAGCATCTCCTCGCTTACGAGAACGCCGTCCACGTAAACGTAGGCGAGTAGCCTCCCGTAAACGTCATACTTCTCCTCGTCGAATTCGAGCCTCACATTCTTCCCCTCGACGAGCCTCCGGTTAAACTCCTTCGCCTCCGCCCCGAGCGGGTCCCCGGGCGAGTCCGGCCACGCGAGCTCCGGCGTGTCTATTCCGAGGTATCTCACCCTGTTCTTCATCCCGTCGTCTATGACTATCGTATCCCCGTCGACGACTTCCAGAACCTGCATCGACCCGGTGTCGGGTTCCGTCACCTGCTGCCGCTCGTTGTAGAAATGAAAAACGGCGGCGAGGACTACAAAAATGATAATAAAAACTATCTTTCTTTCGGATTTCAAAACCGGCGCACTCCTGACCTTTTCACCGCCCGGCCCCCGGGCGTGTTATTCCTCCGAGTCGTCCCCTGTGTCCTCCGCGGCCTCCTCCGCGTCCCCGGATTCTTCCGTGGCATACCCCAATTTCGCGAGCGCCTTTCTGCCGAACGTAAGGAATCCAGTATGGCTGACCATGCGCTCCTCGGGCCTCGTCTTGCCGTAGGCGACTCGAATGTGCCTGACGAGGACCTCAACGGTCTGGAGGAAAACGAACCCGTGCGAATCGAGTATCCCGGAAGCCTTTTCGATCTGATTATACGTCGGCGAGAGGCTCGCTATCCGCCCCCCTCCGCGGAGAGCCTCCGCCGCGGCCGGTATGCCGTCCCACGGCGACGGAAGGTCGAGCGCGACCACGTCAACTCCCGTCTCGTCAAACCCGTCGCCCGCTTCTCTAAGCTTGAACTCTACGATATCTCCGAACCCCGCGGCCTCGACGTTTCGCTTCGCGTTTTCGAGGAACCGCTCGCTCCTGTCGTAGGTATAAACCTTCCCTCCGGGCGCGACTGCGTTAGCGAGCGCGATCGTCAGCGAGCCCGACCCGGCCCCGCACTCGATCACGCGCATACCGGACTTGATGCCGGTTTTCATGATGATTATCGCCGCATCCTTGGGGTAGATTATCTGTGTGAACCGCTTGACCTTCATCATGCGGTCTTCGAGCGTAGGCTCCAGGACCAAAAACGGATGCTTCAGGTTCGAATATATCGCGCTCCCGTATTCGAGCCCTATCGCGTCCCCGAGTGTGAGCTCTCCCAGGTGCGTGCTCATCCGCTTCCCCTCTTCGACAGTGACCAGATAAGTCTTCTTGTCGGGGGTGTAAATAAGTACTGTATCTCCATTTTTTATATTCATTCCAGCGCTAGACTAATTAAAAAAGGGGCCCATTTCAAGAATGCCTCCCGGGCCGCGTGATAACCAGCAGCAGAAACCCCACGAAAACGAGGGCCGCCGCCGAAAGGTACATACCCTCGTACCCGAAATCCCTCGCCGCCACACCCAGCGGAAAGGCGAGAAAGTTTATGCCCATGCTGTAGCTCGCGTTAAACGCCCCCATCGCCTTCCCCCTCTCGTCCGCCTGCGCGTTGTCTATGATGAGCGCGC
>JBFWTW010000128.1:0-8498 GCA_050247635.1 Candidatus Dadabacteria bacterium
AGCTTGCCGTCCTCTACCGTCGTCGTGGTCATGCCTTCCTCGGCCGGGATGCCTATCCGCTTCGTATAGTCGCGCATGAAGGGCGAGCTGTTGAAGTAGAAGACGAAGTACCTTCCCGGTATCGTCGTATCCGAGTTCATTATGTAGGAATCTTGCCCCTTTAGCTCTACGGTGAGGTATGTCAGGGTGTATGCGCCGAAGCCCGAGGTCTGCGTTGCCTCGGGGACGGTGTACATATTGATGACGATGTTACCCGTGGTTTCGAGACCCTCGGGAAGCAGCGCCTTTAAGGCCTCGGGGTCGGCCTTGTACGCCGCAATGAACATCCATGCCCCCGTTACTAGCTGGGGGGCGGGCAGATCGGCTGCGTCCATAGCGTCCGCAGTCCTGCCGACAGGGACAAACACGGCGGCGAGCAAAACCAGTAACACGAACAGCTGCGTTCTTGCTATTCTCCTCATATCAATTCTCCTGTGTAGTGGGGATTACTGTGCAACTAAAATCAATCTTAATATGAATGGGGCGAATATTTCAAGGGTATTTGCTGATAGAGGTCTGCCGGCACTAATGAAATGCCGCGGACAAAGCCCACATACGGGTAGTTCCACAGAACCCCCGCGTCAAGTGGTCTCCAATCCTTTGTATAATTGCCCGGAAATTAATGGAAGGCGAAAAAAGCCAATATTGACCACCCTCCAATCCTCCTTTATTCAATCGAAGAAAGGTCAATCGGCTACACAAATATTCTTATCAAATTTTGATGGACATGTCAAGACTTATCTATAGACAGGACGTGAAAAGTTATTCGGAAGGCGCCTTCTCGCATATGTAGATGAAGGCGGGGGGGATATTGCTCCAGACTATGCCGCTTTTAACCACTTTATCGAATTTGCTATTGAGGAGACGCCTTAACCTCCATGCCGACGGGAAGAGAAGCCCGAGCGAATATGCATACGTCAGGAATTTCCCGCCCGGGTTTAAGGTCTCGTATATCGAATTCAGGATGAGCTCCTGGGTTTCGTAGTTGAAAGTCGACCAGGGAAGGCTGCTTATTATACGGTCGCACCCGTTTTCGCCATGGAGCTCAAGGTGATACCTGGCGTTTTCGGCCGAAGACTGATAAACCGTGGCTTCCGGACAGCGCCGTTTGGTTGCCTCGACGAAAGTTGGGTTGATCTCCATTGCGAAAAATTTCGTTTCGGGCCCTTTTTTTCTTAGAATTTTCTCGGTGATTACACCCGTCCCGGAGCCGAGCTCTACTACCGTGGAAACGTCGTTAAGGTCGGCTATGTCCGTCATGAGCTCGCAGAGCTTTTCGTTCGAAGGCAGTATGGCGCCTGTCTTGGTGGGGTGAATTATGAATTGTGTAAAGAACTTAAGGTTATATTCCAGATCTGTTTCAACACCCATATTCGTCCGCTTCATATATTTCTTCCCAGAGATGCAGTGAAGTCCCAGCGTTTGTAACCGTCAGGCAGCCATCGTTTCAATAAGCCATCTATATACACCGGGCAAAATAAAATGTCAATTTCCGGAAATCAGGATTTCCGCCGGGGCAGAGCGCCCTTTTTCTTTGACAAACAATGAGCGTATAATTACAATCCCACTTGATTCACGGAGAAAATATTACTCTTTTCCGTAAATTCAAGCGGCCTTGACGGGATTCTGATGCCGGACGACATAATAATCGACCTAGTAGACGTTTATAAAGCCTTCGGACCGAAGGAAGTCCACACCGGGCTTTCGCTTTCTATAAGGCGCGGGGAGAACATCACCGTCCTCGGGGGCAGCGGCTCGGGAAAGAGCGTGCTGCTTAAAGAGATAACGGGGCTTTTGAAGCCCGAATCCGGGAAAGTCATAATAGAGGGCGAAGACATAGTGCCGCTCGACGAAAAGGACCTCGTAAGCGTGAGGAAGAAGATGGGGATGCTTTTTCAGGGGGCGGCCCTTTTCGATTCCCTGACCGTCGAGGAGAATATTGCCTATCCTCTAAGGGAGAATACGAAGCTTCCCGAAAACGAGATCAAGGAAGTCGTTGGGCGTAACCTCGAGCTCGTGGGACTCCCCGGCATCGAGGACAAAATGCCGTCCGACCTTAGCGGCGGTATGAAAAAGAGGGTAGGGCTCGCGCGGGCGTTGGCTATGAACCCGAAGATCCTCCTTTACGACGAGCCCACAACCGGCCTCGACCCGCCCAACATAAGCAGGATCAACCAGCTAATAAGGAACATGCAGGCGCAGTTCGGCATAACCGGTGTGATAATCACCCACGACGTTCAGAGCGCTTTCGAGATTTCGGACAGAGTAGCGTTCCTCTACAGGGGGAAGATTATTTTCACGGGGACCGTCGAAGAGGCGAAGAATACGGACATCGAAATACTGAGCGATTTCATAAACGGCCGCATGGACAGCGCCGACGATTAACCGCCGACGCGCGCGCGTTGCCAAACCGGGACCCCATTATGGACGCTCGCCGTCCAGACCATCGACCGCGTCTATTTTCCAGCCGCTTATCGCCGAGTACTTAAGGGATACGTTTATGCTCTCGGGCTCGCCGGAGCTTCCGAGAAGCTGCCTCGTCTCGCCGTTATCCGTGACGTTCACAATAACCCCGACGCTGACATATGCTTCCGGGTAACCGTTCTCGTCATTGGTTATGAAGGCCTCGAGATCGGAGTACGAGGCGTCTATCGCGCCATACTTTTCGAACGTTTTGGCGATGATATTTTGCACGACGGGGTAGCTCGCCCCGGAACTGTCCTTGTACTGGAATGAAAACCCCTCCATGACTCCCTTGAGATCCTTCGCTCGCGCCGCATCGGCCATCCTGTCGAACAGGGCCTCTATATCGCTGGCGTCGTCGCCGGGGCGGAACATCATATAGCCGAGGGCCACTGCAAGCACTATAAGCGGGAACAGGAATCTTCTCATGACGAAAGTTTACTCAAGGCGCGCCGCCCTTTCATCCTCGTACGATTTTACTGTGATGCTGTCGCCATTTGCCGTTACTGTGACGGCACCGTCTTCCGTGATGCTGTAAGTCTTTACGGATTCCGGCGCGGCTGCCTCTCCGCCTTCAGAAATGAGGATACGCGGCTTAACCCGCTCGACCAGCGCCGCACCGGGATCGCCGTCCGGCATTCCCGGAATGAAGAGGACCGTGCTTTCGAGCTCCCGGCCATATATATCTCCTAGGGATTTACCTCCTTCTCCGCCCAGCGATTCCGCGAGCAAAAAGCTCACCCCCGCGGCATCGAGCCTGAGCGCGAGCGGGCGCGGGTCTGCCGAGTCTTCGACGGCTTCCCAGCCTTCGGGGCGCATCACGCGTATGCGGTAGCCGCCGGGCACGTCGATCTCGCCGATGCTTCTAAGATTCTCCCATTCGACGCCCTTTCCCCTGACCGCCTCCCAGAGAGCGCCGTCGAGCCTGTCGCCGTCCGTCACTACTTTGCCGACGCCGAAGTTCTCGATGATATACGTCCCGCCGCCGAGGACGTCTTTCCCGGGAGAGGTCAGGATTAGGCAGTCTATGGTGTTGACGCCCCTTCCGTGGAGGAACCCGCCGATGATAGCGCTGTCGATGAAGCCGCTCCCCGCGGACTTCGGCGGGCCGCCGCCAACGAGGACGTTACGCCCGCCCGGGAGCTCGAAAAGGACGGTGCTCCTGTCCTTGCCGGTATCGAGGAAAGTGGCTTTAACTTCACCACCGAAATGCCTCGACACCGCGGGATAGGCGGCGCTGATTATGAACAGCGCCGCGAGCACGGGCACGGCGTATCTCGCCTTCGCATGCCTCGCCGCGAGGAGGGCCACCACGCCGAGCGCGGCGTAGAGCACGAGCTGAACCGTACCCAGCGGCCGCACGGACACGGACGAGTAGGGGATTTCGAGGAGGAGCCCTATGCCGAAGATCATCATCTCAGTAAACAGCATGTTCAGCCATATGAAGAGCGACGCGACGTACGGCGAGATTAGGAACAGGGCGAATGAAACCAGGCCGAGCGGGACTATCAGAAGCTCCACCAGCGGCACGAAGATGAGGTTTGCCGGGATAGAGACTACGGGCAGGACGCCGAATGAATTGAGGACGAGGGGGAGGGTGGCGAACGTGGCGGCGCAGGTGGTCTTTACCGTGGTCAGGACAAAGTCGCGGGTGGTTCCGAGCTCGAGCGGGTAGAACCTGTTTACGAGGAGTATTCCGAAAACGGCCAGGAAGGAGAACTGAAACGAGAGCTCGAAGACGGCCTCGGGGCGCATGAGGAGGATGACGAACGCGGCGACGCCGAGGGTGTTTATCTTGTTTTCGTTCTTCCCCGCGATTATCGCGACGAGGAAGATTGAAATCATTATGAACGCCCTTACGGTCGGCGTCGAAAAGCCCGCGAGGGCGATGTAGAAAAAGAGCGGGAGTATCGTGAGCGCGGCCGCGACCCTGGAGACGCTCCACCTCAGCATCATGTATTCTGACCTTTTAAGGAGCCATTTGAAAAGGAAGTAGAAGACGACGGCGACGGCCGCCACGTGGAGGCCGGATATAGAAAGCACGTGCGCGACGCCGGAGTTCGAGAACCGGGCCCTCAGCTCCCCGGGTATCCCGCCGTCCTCGCCTATAGTGACGGCGTTCAGCACCTCGCTAGCGGGCTGCCTGAAATTGGACCTTACGAAATTTCCGTACCTGTGCCGGAGCTTGTCGAGGCCGTGGAGAACGGGCCCGTACCCTTCGCCCCTTCCGAACGAGATTATGGGCTCCGCGCCTTCGACGTAGCCTGTCGTGTATATCCCCTGCCTCCCGAAATGGGCCTCCATGTCGAACGCCCCCGGGTTTCTGAAGTTCTCTATCGGCCGGAGCTTGACCCCTATCACGCGCACGCTGTCGCCGTAGGAAAGGCCGGGGACTAGCGTGTCGGAGTATATCGCCGTCCGCCCGGACGCGGGCTTTACGATACCGTCCTCAATCACGTAATCCACGTCGAGAAACATGCGTGAGCCGCGCTCCCTTTTCTCGGGCGAGGAGTAGAGCGAGCCGCCTATGTCTACCTTCCTTCCCGCGTAGGATTCTATCGTGTCCACAGGGTGATAAGGGGCCGGCGCGGCCAGCGCCATGCCGACGGGAACGAGCAGTAGAAACCTGAGCGCGGGTACGAACAGCGCCGAAACCCCGGTGAGCGGCGCGAGTATAAGGATCCAGAGCCAGGGGTTCTCAAAATACCCGGCGAGGAGTATTCCGAAGACGAGCCCCGCAAGGGGAGGGATCATGGGGAATCCGTACGAGAATCTCCGGAGGGCGGTTTTGTCAGGGCGTATCATGAGCGCGGCCGTGGGCGAAGGTAATCAATTATAAGACGAAGATGGGGCGTTACTCAAATACGGTACGAAGAACGATCACCCGGCTGAAACGGGCGGGGTCTCTATGACGGTTAATTCTAGGGGTTTGGACGGACCGCGTTTCAGTCGCCGGGGTGTTTTATGAGCACGGTGGCGTAGGAGGCGATGCCCTCGCCGCGTCCCGTAAATCCCATGCCGTCGGTCGTCGTCGCTTTTATGCTGATTACGTCCACAGGAAGGCCGGACGCCTCGGCGAGCGAGCTCCTTATTTCGGCCACGTGGGGCGATATCCTCGGCTTCTCGCACACGATGACTGTGTCTATGTTTACGACGCTGTAGCCCTTGGAGCCGAGAAGGGAGAGTATCTCTTTTAAAAAGGTGAGGCTGGAAGCGCCCTTCCATTTGGGGTCTTTATCGGGGAAGTGTGTCCCGATGTCGCCCTCGGCGGCCGCGCCGAGGAGCGCGTCGCATATGGCGTGTGTGAGGACATCGGCGTCCGAGTGGCCCTTGAGCCCGAGCTCGAACGGTATTTCGACACCCCCGAGGACTAGCCTCGTTTCGCTAGAAAACCTGTGTGCGTCAAAACCGAATCCTATCCTTTGCATGGTGCGTCAGTATACCACCCTCGTGTGTTTACTCCGAACCGCCTTCGGCCCTTAGCTTAAGGAGAAGCTCGCCGAGCGCGAGGTCTTCCCTCGTAGTGATCTTTATATTGTGGGGCGAGCCCTTGACGAGCTTTACGTGAGCTCCGATCCTCTCCGCAAGGAGCGCCTCGTCCGTCGCGAGGAAGCCGTCCTCGCGCGCCTTTTCGAACGCCTCCCTGAGGACGCCGTACCTGAAGGCCTGGGGGGTCTGGGCGAGCCAGAGGGTATCCCTAGGGACTGTGGACTCGACGAGCCCGGTCTCTCCGGCCTTTTTGACTGTATCACCCACGGGTAGTGCTGCCAATGCCGCGCCGTGGCCGTAGGCCTCACGTATCACTTCTTCTATCAGGGAGGCCGAGGCGAAAGGGCGCACGCCGTCGTGAATCACAACGACGTCGGGCTCGCCCGAAAGTGCGTTAAATCCGTTTTCGACGGAGTGCTGCCTCTCGGCGCCCCCGGGAACTACCCGGCTAACCCGGGAGCCCGAAATTCCGGCTATCTCTTTTTCAACGTAGGGAACCCAGTCGTCCGGCGCGACCAGCACTATCTCGCTTATGATGTCCAGGCTTGAAAAAGTCTCCACGGAATGGGCGAGAAGCGGTTTTCCGCCGAGCGCCGCGAACTGCTTCGGCGCATCCGACCCGAATCTCACCCCCCTTCCACCGGCGGTTATTATCGCCGCGGCGGTCATCTCAGCCACGCGAATCCGACACCATCGGCTTTCCGTCCTCGTCCTTTACCCGGGAGAATATCATCCTCCCCGTCGGGGTCTGGAGAACGCTCGTAACTGAAACGTCTATCTGGTCGCCGAGGAATTTCCTCGCGTCGTCGACGACGACCATGGTCCCGTCCTCGAGATAACCCACGCCCTGGTTCTCTTCCTTTCCTTCCTTGACGACGTGGATGTGCATCGTTTCGCCGGGAAGGACGACTGGCTTTAGCGCGTTTGAAAGCTGGTTCAGGTTGAGGACCTTTACATTCTGAAGGCCGGCCACTTTGTTCAGGTTAAAGTCGTTCGTTATGATGATGCCCCGGAGCCTCTTGGCGAGCTCAACGAGCTTGAGGTCGGCTTCCTTTATATTCGGGAAGTCATGGTTCGTTATCTTGATCGAGACGTTCGGGATGTCCTTCTGCATCCTCTTCAGCACGTCGAGTCCGCGCCTTCCCCTGACGCGCTTTATGGGCTCTGAGGAGTCGGCTATGTGCTGGAGCTCCTTGATGATGAACTTGGGGACTATCATCGGGCCCGTGATGAACCCGGCCTCGGCCACGTCGGCTATCCTGCCGTCGATGATGACACTCGTATCGAGTATCTTTGTCTCTGCCGCCGCCACCCTCTGCTGCTGGGAGCGCTGCTTGGAAGCGGTGGACTGCTGATGGTCGATTTCCTTTCCCTTCCTGTAACCCACGGTTATCGCGATGTTAAAGAGCGTAAGCAAAATGACTGCAGACACGAAGGAGACTATCCCCTCCGGCAGAATAAGGCGCGCGAGAACGCTGTTCACCGCCATAAACGCGAACGAGGCGGCGACGATTCCGACGGACGCACCGAGGAGAGCCTTGGTGCTGTATCGCCTGACGTACGGCTCGAGCGCCCACGCGGCCAGTACAGAAACCACGCCGAGCGCGACCCCTGCCGCAGCGGCTATTATTAAATCCTGCTCGGGATAGGCTATGATAAAGCCTATTACGGCCCCGAGAATAAAGAATAGAGTTTTCAGCTTCATTTCTACCTCACCACAACCTCTCCCCTTGCCGGAACTGACAATTTGTTAGTTTAGGTAATCGTTTGAGATTCAAAAGGCAGCCACGCCTCGGGCGCGGCCTTCGAATGCGGGAATCCTTTTTGCCTCTTAGAATCCGGGCAGTGGCCGATTACGTGAACCGTGAACCTGCAAGGGTGTGAGATCGTTATAGTATTTTATGGAGTAATCAGGACTTTCCGTTGTTCACGGCGTCGATTACCTTAACGATTTCGTCTACTACCCTGTAGTACTTGCTGTTCCCGTAACCAGGGGGCTTCGCCCTGCCGTCTATGCCGACGTCAGCGAGTATATCCCCTGTAACCTCATCGACCAGCGTTACCCTGACCTGGACCGACATCTTGCCCCGGTCGTCGAAACCCATGAAGGCATATTCGCAGTATTTGCACCCGCGCTTGTACCCGCTTACGATACCATCGACGACGAGAATCCTCTGGTTTTTGAAATCCTCGGCGTCTTCCACGCGGCTTATAACCTTGAATTTGTTCTGGGTCCGGAGCTCCTCGGCAACCATATCCGCGATGACCGTGCCCGAATCGTAGGGCACCCATTCGAGATCCGTCTTTCTGAAATCAGGAATGATGATGACGTCATATTGTGAATACGTAGCTTCGGGGGCCTTGAAAACATTAACGTTGGTCGGACCTTTACACCCGATTAATAAGAGGAAAAATAGAATTACGCTCGCCTGAAATACTTTTGCAACCATTAAGTTCCTCCGTATTGTGGGATATATTGTATACGAAATTGAGATTTGCGAAAGGGC
>JBFWTW010000129.1:0-8490 GCA_050247635.1 Candidatus Dadabacteria bacterium
ATGACAAAACTCTTGATGCATTGCCGGTGGAAATGGATTCCCGATACACGCATTCGGGAATGACAACGTTAGAAGTAACCCCCATCCTGACCTTCCCCCTATGAATAGGGGGAAGAGATGAAAGACAAGATCCTGAATTTTTTGAATTGATGTGCTATGAAGCAGTACTGGATTTGCTTTTATAAAATCGGCCGAAGGCGTCCGATTCCTCGCTCGCTCGAAACCGTAGCTTAGGATGACGGAAGTGTGGTGTCGCGGCTGATTGCCACGACGTAGGATTCACGCGCACTGCGCGCCTGTTTTTTCCGATTGGCTTGTATATAATTCAGCTGAAAATACCGAGTCTTAAGTAGAGGTGTCCTCATGGCATTTATCGAGAAGGTGCGCCGGGGTATCGAGAATCCTAACGAGGACATTGCTGCGGGACCCCGAGGGCTCGGGTTTCTGGACGCGTTTTCGATCGGCATCGGCGGCATCGTGGGCGGCGGCATATTCGCGACGCTCGGGATCGCCACAGTCGAATCGCGCGGCGCCACTTTTATATCGTTCCTCATAGGCGGCGTGGTCGCGCTGCTGACGGCTTATTCCTACGTAAAACTTTCGGTCGCGTTCCCGAGCAAGGGCGGGACGGTGACGTTCATAAACAAGGCGTTCGGGCCGGGGATTTTTTCGGGCAGCCTGAACACGCTTCTCGTGATGAGCTACGTCGTCCTCTTGGCGGTGTATGCGTATGCGTTCGCGAATTACGCGGCGGCGACGTTTTTCGCGAAAGAGGATTTCGACTTCTGGCACAGGGTGCTTTTGACGGGCGTCATGATCGTGCTGGCGCTCGTGAATTTCGCGGGGCCGTCGCTCGTGGAGAAGTCGGAGGGGTTCTTTAATTTCAGCAAGCTGCTTATTCTGCTCGCGTTCGTCGTCGTGGGGCTCGCGGCGGCGGGGCTTACGTTCGACAGGCTCGGGCCTTCGGACTGGGTGCCGCTGCCGAGGATGGTGGCGGCGGGGATGCTCGTCTTTTTGAGCTACGAGGGGTTCGAGCTGATAGCGAACGTGTCGGACCAGGTGAAGAACAGGGAGCGGAATCTGCCGCTCGCGTATTACGGGTCGGTTGCGACGGCGATGGTATTTTACACGTTGATAATAATCGTGGTGCTCGGGCACATGACGTTCGAGGGAGTGGAAGGGGCGAAGGGGTACACGCTTTCGGCGGCGGCCGAGATATTCATGGGAAGGTTCGGATTCGTGCTGCTGGCTATCGGGGCGATACTGGCGACGGCTTCAGCGATCAATGCCGGGCTATTCGGCGCGTCGAAGCTGCCGCTGATGCTGGCGCAGGCGCACGAGGCGCAGGAAGTGTACGAGACGGAGGTCAGGGGGAGGTATCCTGTGGGGCTCTTCGTCATCACGGTGCTGGTGCTGCTCATCGCTAATTTCGTGAACCTGCATTCGCTTTCGGCGGCGACGAGCACGGGGTTCATACTGGTATTCCTGATGGTGAACGTCGCGGGCGCGCGTCTTGCGTCTTCGACGGGTGCGAAGAAGTGGGTGTGTGTGACCGGGGCGGTTGTGTGCGCCGCCGCGCTTTTGATACTGTTCGTGGAGACGGCGAAGGACCCGGAGAACAGAAGGGATTTGTGGTTTATAGGCGGGTTGATGGCGCTTCCGGTCGTGTATCAGATTTTGTACAGGCTGGGTGTGAAGAGATGAAGGGTGGAGAAGGTTTGGCGCGTAATCGCGGAGCGAGGTTATAAGCTCCAGAATCTCGGAAGTTGATAACGGCAATACGCCCCGCTTAGGTTTCCGGCGGTGTTTGACACGCCGCTTTCAATGCGCCCGCATCCCTGTTAGAATAATCGCATCCGCAAGGTTGGGGAGAAAATATGATACTCGTTACCGGCGCTACGGGCAGGACCGGCCGTAGGGTCGCGCGGCGTCTTTCGAAATGGGGTTATTCGTTCACCGCAATGGTGAGGGACCAGGAGAAGGCGGCCGAGATAAAATCCAAGTCGATCGATCTCGTAGAGGGCGATTTTGGGAAGCCGGACAGCCTGAAAAACGCGCTCGAAGGCGTGGAGCATGCGTTTATGCTCTCGCCGGATTACGGAAACCAGTTCGAATTCGAAAAAAACTTCATCGACGCCGCGAAGGAAGCCGGCGTCAAATACCTCGTAAAATATTCGGTGATCGGGGCGAGCGTGGATTCGCCGAGCAGGCTCTTGCGATGGCACGGGGAGGCCGAGGAGTATTTGCGTGCGTCCGGACTCAGACACACTATAGTGAGGCCGAGCGTGTTCATGCAGAATTTCTCGACGCACTTCGCGCCGTCTATAAAGGAGAATAAGGAGATAAGGCTGCCGTTCGGCGAGGCGGGTTGTGCGTGGGTGGACGTGAGGGACACGGCGCGCTTGATAGCGAAGCTCCTTACGGAGAACGGGAACAGCGACGGCGTGTTGACCGTGACGGGGCCGGAGACGCTTACGGGGAATGACGTGGCGGCGATATTCACGGACAAGCTGGGGAAGAAGATACAGTATGTTGATGTGAAGCCCAAGGAGTTCAGGAAGGATTTGGTTTCGTACGGGATGCCGGAGCAAGTGGCGGAGGCTGTGTCGGAATTGTACAAGCTCATCGGAGAGGGGCTTTGTGATTTCGTGACTGATACGTTTTATGAGGTGACGGAGAAGCAGTCGCGGACGTTCGAGGAGTTCGTGGACGATGATCTGCCGGTATTTTTGAAGAAGAAAAAAAAGAAGCACGCGTAGTACCTTCCAGAATATTCAACTATCTGAAATACAATTTGTGATAATAGCAGGAATATTGCTGCTTTGATTTGCAGTGGAGTTGTGCGCGAGATTGCCGCGGTCGCGCGGGGCGCTCCCTCGCAAAGACGAAGAATTCCCGATGTATTGCGTGTGGACAACTGAATGGATTCCTGCCTCCGCAGGAATGACAGAAATGAGGTGACCCCCACCCTGACCTTTTTGGTTTCAGGTACTTTCGAGCTGTACTAGATAAAGTTTCGTGCAGTCGGCCCGGGGCTTCCGAATGCTCGCTCGTTCGCATTCGTTCCCCTGGAAGGGAGAGGGGGAAGATTCTTGATGGATTGCTGGCGGAAATGGATTCCCATACAAGCCTTGATACTAAAGAAGGCAGGTTGCGAGCGGTACTGGATAAACGTTTGCGCATTGAAGTTGCAGCGACCGATTCCTCGCCCGCTCGAAATCGTTGGGAATGACAATAACTGAATGGATTCCTGCCTCCGCAGGAATGACAGAAATATGGTATCCCCCATCCTGGCCTTCCCCCTATCCGTAGGGGGAAGGGAGCTATAATGCGAGTGTGGTATGGCCTGCTCAGGAGGTGACGCGGGGGCCGAAGTCGCTTTGCCAGTACTCGTACGTGTCCACATCCATTATCGTGAGCTTGCCCCAGGAGCCGGCGCCTGTGTCGATGTTCCAGAGATTGGCGCGGCGGACGGGCTTTCCGTCGGGGTATTCGTTGATGGTTTTCGTGTGGCCGATGAAGACGTCTTTGTAGGGGAAGTTCGTGCCGCGGAGGGAGTGGACCATCGCGTGGATTGCGTAGGTGGCGCGGTCGGTGTAGTAGACGGTCGGGTCGGGCTGGCGGTTAACGGGGAAGTCCCAGTCGATGCCGGCGTGGACGAAGAGGCGGTTCTCCTCGTCTACGTAGTAGAGCGTGGCCGTGCTGCCGACGAATGCGGCGTGGATCTTCATGCGCTTTTTATCGGACTTGGTTTTGCCGCCGTCGTAGGAGAGCTTGATCGCGGCGAGGTCGGCCTGGCGCCATGGGCCGAGGCGTTTGCCCTTGCCCCATTCGCCGCGGAGCCACGAGAGCGCGAGCGCGTCGTGGTTGCCGAGACACCAGACGAGGTTTTTGACGCGGATGAGCTCCTCGACGCAGCCGGCGGAGTAGGGGTGGTTGTTGAAGACGTCGCCGATGGCGATCAGCCGGTCTTTGGCGGGGTCGAACTTCGCGCGCGAGAAGACTTGTCTTAGAGCCGGGAGGTTGCCGTGGATGTCGCCGATGACCAGTGTCCGCATCATTGCTAGTATTATCTATACTGAGTGGATTTCAAGACGCCGGGCGGGGAATATTGCGCAGGGCGGGAACGGGTGTCATGATAAGCTGGTGGCGTGTGTGAAACCGGCATACACCGCGGGAGTTTATATATCTAAAAACTGGAACAAGGAGGAAATATCATGAAGATAGATTTTTATACGAAGGCTGTTTTGACCGTGATCGCGGTGGCGCTGTGGGGGATTTTGCTTGCCCCGTTTTTCGAGACGAAGGAAGTGGGGGCGTCGAGCGGGGTGATGGATGTGAACATAAAGCAGATCGACGGGAGGAGGGTGGAGCATGTGCTGGATGTGAACATCGCAGAGGTAAGCGGGAGGAGTTTCTTTGAAGGTGTGCCGGTGGATGTGAAGAAGTGACGAAGAGATGAGTCGCGGCAAAGTACCGCGACGTCGGGGTTTATGCACGCGTGGCGTGCCGGATTCCCGATAAAGACTTCGAAGCTAATGATAGTAAGTCACGAGCAGTACTGGATTAACGTTTGCGCTTCAAGTTTACGGCGTCCAATTCCTCGCTCGCTCGGAATCGTAGTTCAGAATGACGGATTATTAAAAGAATAAATCCCCCCAGACCCCCCTTTTTCTAAGGGGGGAAGGAAAGCAAAAGAAGATCTCTCACGTTTGTTCGAGATGACAGGATTAAAGGCGAGATTGCCGCGGTCGCGTAAGGCGCACCCTCGCAATGACAAATTAAGAGTAACCCCCACCCGCGCCCTCCCCCTACGGATAGGGGGAGGGGAATGAAAGAACTGCAGTGATAGGGGTTTTGTTAGGAGCCGGGGGGCGGTATTATTAGCGCATAAAAATTAGAAAGGAGCTAGCGGATGCAGGGATTACGCGGCACGCAGGGAAACGGGCGCGGGCAGGACGAGATAACAGAGATATTTCGGAAGCACTGGGACGTTTACCGGGACATTATCGAGCACGATTACATGTCGCATAAAGCGGCGTACGAGAAGCTGCACGAGATACTGGTAGAGGACAACAGGCCGTTTTCGTTCCTGGACCTTGCGTGCGGGGATGCGTATGCATCGTCGAGGTGCCTCGAAGGGACGAGCGTCGCGGAGTATACGGGCGTGGACCTTTCGGAGTGGGCGCTCGGGCTCGCGGAGAAGGAGCTGGAACGCGTCGGCGCGAGGAAGCGGCTCGTCATGGGGGATTTCGAGAAGTTCGGGCAGTACCTGGACGCGCCGCCCGACGTTATATGGGTCGGATTGTCGGTGCATCACCTGCCTACGGCGGAGAAGGGGCGGTTTATGAAGACTGTCCGGAAGGAGATCGCGCCGGGCGGGATGTTCCTCGTATACGAGCCGACGCTCGAAAAGGGGGAGAAGGTAGAAAGGTACATCGACAGGTTCAGGGACGTCGTGTCGCGGACGTGGACAGGGCTTACGAATGAGGAGCTTGAGATCGTGTACGACCACGTGGCGAAGTCGGACCTGCCGGAGCTTAAGGAGGACTGGATCAGGCTCGCGAGGGAGGCGGGGTTCGAGTCGGCGGAGGAGGTGTATGAGGATCCGCTGGAGTTTTATAGTGTGTTCAGGTTCGGGGTGTGAAGGGGAGAGGGGTGAAAGCAAAAATCCCCCCCCTTGTTTTACTTTGATTAAGTTTGCGAGCGGTACTGGATGAACGTTGAGGGAGTAAGCGAGGGCGTCCAATTCCTCGCTCACTCGGAATTGTCCCCTTTTCCTAAGGGGGGGATGGAAATACAATAGATGTCAGATTTTTCCAGATGACGAGCATATAAAGTGTGCTTTATAGTAGTAGCGGCTAATCAAAATTGAATTGCCGTTTGCGCATTGGTTGGCAATCTCACCGTCTACGCTACATCGATTTCCAGCGGGCGTGGCCCGCTTTTGACAAGGGGGGGTAATAGCGCAATATTAATGCATGGGATTTCGCCCCGAGGAGGTGCTGGCGATTGGGTTTCCGCTGCTGACGGCGGCGGTGCTGGCGGCTTTTTTCCCCATAAGGCTCCGTGATTATTTCGGAGAGGGGGAGGTGAAAACCCTTGGGCATGGGCTCACGCCCTATACATTCAAGCCGGTTCATTACCTCTATATATTCGCTCTATACACGGCGTGCGCGCTTTTCCTGACCGTTATCCAGGCGTACTTGCTGTGGGTGCTGGCGGACAATCCGACCGATTATTTTTCACTCAGGTTTACCGATTACGTTATCTACCCGGTTCTGCCGTCCGCCGTCATGGCTGTGCTGCTTATGCTGTTCGTCTTCTCGCTGATATACGCGCGGCGGGGGGAGGACGACGTCAGAAAATTCCTGCTCAGGAATTACGAAGGGTGGCGCCTATACAAGGACATTCCGAGGTACAGGGTCGTTGCGCTCGCGGCGGGAGTGTTGTGCGCGGCGGCGAATTTCCTGGTCTATAATGTGTATACGAGGGTGACGTCCGAAGGGATCGTGTATAGCAGGCCGCTGAGCCTGAAATCGGAGACTGTGCCGTTCGGGGATATTTGGTACATCGAGCTGATGGAGGACACGAGGCCGGACGAGTCGGGGAAGGAGGAGGAATTGATTACGTGGCGGGTGAGGAAGAAGGACTGGAGGTATATCCGGACTGAGAAGTTTTTCCTGTACGGGGCCGATTCGCTGACGGAGATGGACGAGATGATCCGGGCGGCGGACAAGGCGAACGGGGGGTATGTGCCGGTGATGATGACGTACAAGAACAGGGAGGGGAAGATCGTGGATATATCGCTCGAAGACGTGATGACGGGGGTGAACGGGAGATGAAGAAGTTTGTCGGGGCGCTGGTGATGATGCTGGCCGTGGGCGTGGGGGCGTATGCGGCGGACATGGAGTATGTGAGGTATGTGAATATGGGGTACGGGTATTCGTTCAGGTATCCGAAGGCGGGGTTTGTTTCGCAGGGGGAATTGGCGGACGCGAGCGGGATGACACTGCTGTCGGACGCGAAGGACGCGGAGGTGAGCGTGAGGGCGGAGAAGAATGTGGACGGGACGACGCTCGAATACGAGTACAAGGATTTGCAGAGCCCGGACGACAAGCTGCAGCTGATCTATCCGGGGAGCCAGTATTTCGAGATAAAGGGCGTCCGCAACGGGACGGTTTATTTCATAAAGAAGATCTTGAAGGGCGACGTGTTTTACACGCTGGAGATGGAGTTTCCCGAGGCGAAGAAGGAGGAGTATGGGGAGGTGATGAACGGGATTGCGGATTCGTTCGAGGTGAATCCGGGGTAGGGGGGGTGAGAAAGCTAAATTGTTTTACTAACTATGCTTCCGATATTTCTACTCTCGTCTAGCGCATTTCGTATTTCATTTTTAGTATATGATTTTGTATGATGCTCGTCCGTCTCAAAACAATATATGCCAACTTCGATATTAGATATATTGCATCCAAATATCTTTTCTGCGAAGTATGATTGTATTAATGGAAATTTGATTTGACTCTCCCAATCAAAGTCTTTTTTGGAAAAAAATATTATTGCATGTCCCTGATGAGATGCCATGTTAATTATGGGCACTATTCCAGAAATACTAACATCCTTATAGATTGGTATAGATATTTTCTTGCGGGAAGCATTAAAATAATATCCATTATTTCGGTGACTAATTAGGTATTTGTCAAATTTATCTAAGTACATGTTCAGCTCTTTTTTACTCCTACTTATAGTAATAAACTTATTTTCCATCTTTTCTGTAAGAACTCTAATAGCTTCATTTTCATCGTTGATTTTATGATACAAGTGTATTCCGTCTTGCCAAACTTGGAATTTGCTTCTTCCTCCATAACGTTGTGTAGTTGCATCTTGCAGTATTTGTGAGAAATTGTGAGGATTAGATCTTACCTCTTCTAGTTGGCTGAGAGATATTTTGATCATTACACCATCAACTTGCAGATATTTGGGTATTGTTTGAACACATCAATAGATTCTTGTGCAAGTCTCCTGTACATATCCATTGCCAAAGTCTGATCGATACAATCGTTCAATAATTCGGGAGCGTCATTATAAATAAAATCCTGAATGGTTGCCGGAACTAGGTGATGAAGCTTGTGTACAAATTCTAAGTAATCAATTAGATTTCTTTTTCCAGTATTATCATCTCCTAGTTTGTTGATATCACTATTGAATAAATCTTCGTGGTATTCGTTGAAAGATAAACCGTTAGACTCGATTGCGATTCTTCTAGCGATACACGGAATACAAATACCACAGTGCATTTTCAGCCTTGAATATTTCCAACAGCTTATTGTATCGATAGATGCCTGTTGTAATTTCTTTGGCAATAGGCCAAAAACCTCAGATTTCGTTTTATATTGGAATGGATTGATGATTTCTAAATTCGGATTTCCCAATATAAATTGAAATAATTCCTCCATCAATAATAGGTATCTTGGATCTGCAGTATGCGTT
>JBFWTW010000130.1:0-8473 GCA_050247635.1 Candidatus Dadabacteria bacterium
TAAGGGCCGTCGTCACGGTGGCCATTATCATGGCTTCGAGGCTCCTCGGCATATTTCTTATACTGCCTGTGTTCAGCGTCTACGCCGAAAAGTACCCGGGGTCGAGTATTGCGATGGCCGGGGTCGCATTCGGCATATACGCCCTCGCGCAGAGCGTACTTCAAATCCCATTCGGTTGGGCGAGCGACAAGCTCGGGAGAAAGCCGGTCCTGTTGGCGGGGCTCCTCATATTCACGGTCGGGAGCGTTTTATGCGGAACTGCCGACACCATCGGCGAGCTTATACTGGCGCGCATACTGCAGGGGATGGGCGCCGTAAGCTCGGTGGCCATTGCCGCGCTCGGCGACCTTACCCGGCCCCAGGTGAGGGCCCAGTCGTTCACCATAGTCGGGATAACGATAGGCGTGGCCTTCCTCGTTGCGATAATCGCGGGCCCGCTCCTCGCTTCGCACATAGGGTTTTCGAGCGTCTTCTATGTGCTGGCGGCGCTTAGCGGCGTGGCGTTCCTGCTGACGCTCGTTTTCTTCCCGAAGATCGAGGGCGGAGAGCCCGTCGGCGAGCGCCACGGGTTCAGGAAGCTCCTCGGAATGCCCGAGATGCGAAGGCTCCTTCTGGCGACGGTCGTCGTATCGCTCTCGGTAAACCTCTTCGTATTCGTCTACCCGCTCACGTGGACGTCGCTCGGCGTGGGCGACGCTTCGCTCTGGAAGGTGTATTTAATATCCCTCCTCCCGGCCGCGCTGTTCGTGTTTCCGGCGGTGAGGGCGGCCGAAAAGAGAGGACGCATCGGCACGGTGGTCAAGGTGGGCTGGGCGCTGATAGCGCTCGCGTTTTTGACGTATCCTTTCCTGGCCAAAGCGGCGCTCCTTTTTTACGGCGCGGGCATGCTGTTCTTCGCCGGGCATACGATAATGCAGTCGATCCTGCCGGCGTTCGTAACGCAGCGCGTCGGGCAGGCCAACAGGGGCGCGGCCACGGGGCTCTACAACCTGCTCTCGTTCGCGGGCTCGGCGGCGGGCGGCATGATGGCAGGGTATCTCTATCACGTACATCCCTCGGCCCCGCTCGCCGTGGGATTCCTCATCATAATCGTCTGGGGGCTCGCCGGTCTCCCCACGGCGCCGGAGATAACGGGCCCGGAGTAGGCCGTCACCGCACGAATTTTTCCCGTAACGTTAGCGGCAATACGATCGCTCCTTGTATGAATATCTGATGTGTACAGGTATCGGAGGGGTCCGGGCAGTTCGTACCGGGCCCCGAATCGGGCGATCCGAAGATATCAAGCGTGCGGACGTTTATTCGTCGTGGATCGCTTTATTGACCTTTTCTAAAAGCTCGGGCGGTATGGTATCCATGCCGTGCTCTTCTTTGGCGTGCTTTGCGGCCTGGGCCATGATTTCCTCTACCGAATTGCCCTTGGCCTCGAAGTCGCAGTCTACCCCCACTTCCCTGCAGCGTAGAACCTTAGCCATGATAGATCTCCCCGGAGAAAATCGATCTCCTTCTCCGATTATATATTTCCGCGGGCAGACGCGTCAATTGTCTTCGAGCGGCGAAACCGGGGTTTTGTGCTCCGAAATTTGATAAACCGGCACATTCTACAGAGATAAAAGGGTCTTTTTACTCGAGATTCATAAAATTCGAAAAAAAAATTTTACTCTTAATCTGCATAATAGTAAGGGTTCCTTCATAGAGCCGATTAAACTTGGGGCGAACACGAAGCATGCAGGGTTTCGCATCTATAACCAACACTTATCTATTTTAATTACCGCTCCGACACATAGACAACCATCTATATTGAGATTTAACATTACACCTCATAAATGCGTCGTAATCATCTGCAATTACAACTATATTATTACACAATTGCTCTTTGAATTTTGTTTTCAATATGCTATTATTGCGAATCACCAAAAGAAGGAGGATATACCCAGTGAATTCGACCAGATTTCTCGCTCTGATTTTCTTTTTGACTTTTTCCTTTACCGCTGCATCGAAAGCGGCGGTCGAGCTAGTGAACGGGTCCGCAGGCGGACACGGCGACGAGGTAACACCGTTCTCTGAAGGCTTCTTCGAGCTTCCAGCCGGGCCCCCGGGGTCGTTCGAATTGCTCGTTTGCGCTACGAGCTCGACCGGAAGCAACACCTTCCTCGACCCGGTCCCGGACTCGCTCGGCACTATCAGCATCGCCTCCTGCCAGCCGTCGCCGCAGGGCACCTGCGTCGCGGGCATATGGGGCCAGAATACGTCGAGCCCCGATTACAGGGAAGGCGTTTGCAGCTGGACGGATCCGACCACAGTTTTCGTGACCGGCGTATTCAGATGGACCGGTGTCGATTCTGACGAGCCCGTAACAAGCATCGACTGCAATACCGGAATCGGCCAGATCGCTACCGCGCCTTCGATAGATGCAGAGGAAGGCTCGGGGGTTGTCAGGGTCTTCACGTTCGGCGTCAGCTTCACCGACCAGTTCATTACCGCGAACGAAGTCCTCCAGGGGAGCATTTCTTCACTTGCTCTTTCGGAGAATCGTGACAGCTTCCAGGGGGTCTTTCTGAGGGAGTTCGCTTCCGTTGCGGAAGAGAGCGGCCCGACGGGTCCTTTCACCGTAAACCTCGCCGAGGAGATCGGCGAGCCCGAGGCGCAGGCTCCGTGGAGGGCGTGCACGATCGGCCTCAGGGCCCGCTCGCTCGCGAGGCCGATTCCGACAATGTCCGAGTGGGGAATGGGCGTATTCGTCATCCTCACGGCCGCAGCTTCCATATGGGCGATCAGGCGAAGGACGAGAACGGCCTGAGACATGTGTGATTAGAATTCAGACATCGAGGGGGGCTAACGAAGCAGCGCTTCGAGAGCCCTCCTTAGCCCATAGAGGTCATCGACGGTAATGGCGCCCGTCTCTTTTAACACCGGCGCATAGCTTTGCCTGGCCCTCCCGCCTATAACGAACGGAACCCCCGGGAGGTGCTTCCGGAGTTTCCTTATCTCGTTTTCAACCATGAGATCCGACTCGGGGTAGACGAGGCTCAAGATGACAGCCCTGGAGCCGAAGTGTTTAACAGCGCCGGCGATCTCCTCGGCCGGAAGGTTAGGCCCGAGGTAGTTCACGTTCCACCCCTCGCTCGAAGCGGCCACGGCCGCCGCGAGAGCGCCGAGCTCGTGCACCTGATTCGACGGAGTGGTCACCAGCACATGAGGGGCACCCGGGTAAGTCCCCTGCGATGAGAGGAGCCCGCCGAGGAATGTCCTTACCGTTTGTGTTGCGAGGTGCTCGTGTGCGATGCGTATCTCCCCGCGCCGCCACATGTCCCCCACCCGCTCCATGAGAGGCACGACGACGCGGTCCACGAGGACGTTTCTCCCGAGGGCTATCTCCGCCGCCGCGAGCAGCGAATCGAGTGACTTCTCGTCCATCTTTTCGAGAGCGAGAATAAACTTTTCGACGTAGTCTTCCGGGATCCTCGAGACTTCGCCATCCATACCGGCCGGAGGGATATAGGCGGCCGGGGAAGGTTTTCCGGATTGGCCGGGCATTTCTGTAAGGAGATCGCGGAGCTCATCCCCCGAATACCCCGCGATGCTCCCTATATGAAATCCTGCCTCGGTCGCTTTATGAAGGAGGGTCAGCCTCTCTACATCCCCTTCGTCGTAGCACCTCCGGTTGTTGGAGTCACGCGACGGCGACACAACGCCGTAGCGCCTCTCCCACGCGCGAATGGCATGAGGCGTGAGACCGGTCCTCAGGGACACGGCCTTCATGGAATATTTTTTGACCGCCGCCGATTCGCGGCTGTCCTTTCCCGTACCGTTCATACCGATATGGTATATATATGTCTAATAAGTGTCAAGGATTTACTTCCTCCGTGTTTCATCTCCGTAGTCTATTTAAATATGGATTCTAAGCCGCCGTCGATACATGCATAATATCCGATTCTTTAAAATCGTGAAACGGGTATTATATTGTTATCAGGCGGAACCGAACGAAAATTAGCTTGACATATATTAGACACTTGGCTAGCATATTAGACAACGGTTAGACAGCGCTTTGTTCCGGAGGCAATGGGGTCCCCGGAAAGAAAAGCCGGCGTATTGGACGGCCGTGACCTGTCTGACATACCTAAATCACTTTTTCAGGAGGTATTTAGCCATGAAGCTTTTTATATTTTACGGTTCCGTAGCCGCTCTCTTGATAGCGGCGGTATTGGCCCTCGGCTCCTCGAACGCAAGCTCGGATATGCACAGCGACAGCGATAAGGACATTGTCGAGACCGCGTCAGCTGCCGGTTCGTTTAACACCCTGGTTGCCGCTGTCCAGGCGGCCGGGTTGACGGAAACCCTGGAGGGAGAGGGGCCGTTTACGGTCTTCGCCCCGACCGACGAGGCGTTCGCCAAGCTCCCCGACGGCACGGTCGAGATGCTCCTTAAGCCCGAGAACAAGGATAAGCTGGTAGCCATACTGACCTACCATGTGGTTCCGGGCAAGGTAACGTCCGCCGAAGTAGCCGGGATGACCTCCGCCAAGACCGTCAACGGCGAAGAAATAACCATCAAGGCCGCCGACGGCAAGGTTATGGTAGACGATGCAACGGTGATAAAGGCCGACGTACCGGCTTCGAACGGGGTTATACACGTAATTGACGCCGTTATCATGCCGGAAGAATAAAATATTTAAAGAAATTAGGGGGCCGGGTGAATCCCGGCCCTTGTAAATGCACTCTAACTGTATATATAAGAGATAGGGGGGTGTAAACAGAGAAATGAAATCCATAGAAAGAGACATGGAAAACATGCATTTCGGCGACGGTGACTACGAGGAAACCGAAACCGATTTTCTCGTCTCGGAGGAAGAGGAAACGGCCGAGGGGGCGGATTACGCCTACGAGGGCGAATCCGGAGGGCCGGACTACAGGGCCGGCGATCCGGGTGGATACCGTCCGCGGAGCAAGAAAGAAGCGGACAAGACAAGGCCGGGCCGTTACGTGGAAGTGAAGGTGCTCCAGGTTTACTTCAGGGACCTTCTGACCGAGCCGCTGCTTACGCGGGCCGACGAGCAGGAACTGGGCGCCGCGATCAAGGAATGCGAAAAGAAGGTTAAAGAGATACAGAAGCAGGTTGAGCTCATTACCAGCCCGCGGAAAAAGAAGAAGACCAGGGGCAACGCCGATACGCTCGGGGCCGAGATGAAGGAGTATTCCGAAAAGGCGCACGAGCTAAAGGCGCGCTTCATAAAATCGAACCTAAGGCTCGTCGTGAGCATTGCGAAGAAGCACCTCGGGCGCGGGCTCCCGCTTACGGACCTCGTCCAGGAAGGGAACCTCGGGCTTATGAGGGCCGTCGAGAAATTCGACCACACGAAGGGGTTCAAGTTCTCGACCTATGCTGCGTGGTGGATACAGCAGTCGCTGTCCCGCGCGATAGCCGAGAAGACAAAGACGATCAAGATACCCGTCTACGTGATGGAGCAGTCGGGGAAGGTGTTCAGGGCGAAGTACGCGCTGATCGAGGAAACGGGCAAGAACCCGCTCCCCCACGAGATAGCCGAAAAGGCCGATCTCTCGGTGGACATAGTCCAGGCAGTGCTCGACGGCTCGGACGGAACGCTCTCGCTCGACAGGCCGATAAGCGGCGACGCCGGAAGGAGCTATATGGACCTCCTTCCCGACAGCGAGACATACGGCCAGGAGACGTCCCTCGCCGAGCAGGAGATGAAAGACCTTCTCGAAGAGACGCTCTCCGTACTCACGGAGAAAGAGGCCGATATCATAAGGATGAGATACGGGCTCGATACGGACAAGGTATACACGCTCGACGAGATAGGCGGAAAGTTCGGCGTCACGAGAGAGCGTATAAGGCAGATAGAAAAGGCAGCTCTTAAGAAGATGTCGGAGTCTGTAAACGGCGACGCGCTTAAGAGTTGTCTCTCATAAAAGACAGGGGGCCCTCGCAGGCTGTTGGTGAGGGTCCCGCTATGATAATTCGTACCCGGATATTATCTTCCAGGGAGCCAGGTCAAGCTCCCTTTACTCTTTCTTTATATCCAGCATCAAAACATTCGATTGAGGTTAAAACAATAATCCTTTATCATTAATTCTCAATTGACGCGGTTCGTGGTTTAAAGTGAAGGGGTATATTGAAATCATTTTTTCTGCTTCCGCAGGAATTTTATTCTGGAGGTGAAAAATGCCCGACAACCTGACACTAAAACTCGTACATAACAGACCTTCTATATACAACGACAACCATCGCCTCTCACTCGAAACTATCGACCCGGGGGACGGCAAAACAATTCGGCTCCTGCAATCTCAGAACGTACCCGAAAACCAGCTCGCCGCGCTGGAATTCAACGGTGAAATCTACATCGCCGGCACAGAAAAATCCGCACCTTCATTGCCGTTCGATAAAATATATAAACTTACAGAGATGCAGAAGCATGAAATAAAAGCCTGAGCGCAATTTGTGAATTCGCAATTCGCGATTCGCGAATTCCCAGTCATAGCGTTAGCACCTTCTTCTTAATCGGCTTCAAGCCTCTGTCCCGATCTTTCATTCAATCCGCCTGGACTGATTCCGCAAGCTGCTGCATTTGCCAGCGCATTCCATCATGTGATAGAATCGCATAGTATCTCGTTCCTGGAGGATGCGAAATGTTCCGATTCACGGCGGTTCTATCCATACTGGCTTTTCTCGTTTTATTTTCCGCGACGGCAGACGCGCGCATGGTTCTCGTGGGCGGCGGCTTGAACAACAGCGCCGACTTCAACGGCACCGAAGGCAGGGTTCAGTTCCTGGGCGTGGACGCACCGGGCAACCTCGACATCGTCGTCTGCTCGACTTACTCGACCGGGGCGAATGCTTTCCAGCCGCCTTCGCCGGGTGACTGGTCTCCGGCGGCTGAATCGAGATGCGGAGGAGGGTCCTGCATACTCGGCATATTTACGAGACCGGCGGGGTCCGGCCTCGACGAGATCACATGCAGCTGGACGCAGAACACGGACGTCTTCACGGGCGCAGTGCTTAGATACGCCGGGGCCGATGCGGACGATCCGATCATCGCCTCCGCATGCGAGAGCGAAGTCTCCGGCACCTTAACCGCCCCTTCCGTGGCCACAGAGGCGAACTCGACAGTGATCCGAGTCATCGCACTAGGCGGCGACGAATTGCTCCTCCTGCCCACAGAGGAGATTATCGAAGAGGTGTTCGCCACGGCGGCAATAAGCTCCTCGGATCAATTTTCCCTTATCATAGGGATCAGCAGCTATTTCCCGAGTGCCGGACAGACCGGCGAGCAGACTTTCCCAATCGGGATTCCCGTCCCGTGGACGGCCTGCACGATAGCCTTCAGATCGCCTACCACCCCGATCCCCACGATGTCCGAATGGGGGCTCCTGGCATTCGCCGGGATAGCGGGAATAGCGTCCTTGATGGTTATCAGAAGAAGGACTAAAACGGCTTAATAGCCCGTTGGACGCACCTCACGCGTCCGCATTTACGGGGCAACCGGGCTCCCTCCGGCCGGAGGGAGCCTTAACAATGCGCCACAGCCCGGTCATCCGAAAAATCCGCCAAAATTCAGGTGGAATGCCGGTAAATTAGCGAGTACAATTGAAGTATCGACCCAAGGCGGAGGCCCGGCCTGCATTAAGGCCCATAGGTATCCGCGCACCCGTTCCCCCGGTTATTATGGAAACGGGACGGTCACGTTCGTACTATTGCTCGCTCCGGACGCGCCGGAAATAAACTGGAGGAGAGAACAAAAGGCTCATGATTTACGGAAGGTCATTATTCTGGTTCAAACGGGACCTGAGGGCCGTCGATAACACCGGCCTCTCGAACGCCGTTAGAGACAGCAGGGAAGTTATACCGATATACGTGCTCGAAGACGGGATCCTGTCGAAGCAGCCCGAGGGGAGTAAGCGGGTTACATTCCTCGCCGACGCTCTCCTCGCGCTCGACCGCGATCTTCGTGCGCTGGGATCGTACCTTTTGATAGTTCGCGGGAAGGCCGAAGAGGTAATACCCGCCCTCGTAAAAACGCACCAGATAGAAGCTGTGTACTCGAACAGGGCTTATGGTTTTTCGGGCGTAAAGAGAGACCTCGGCGTCGAGCACCAGTGCAGGCTTAACGGCACGGCGTTCAAGAAGTTCGACGATACGTTCCTCGTCCCGCCGCACGAGCTTGACCAGAGAAAAACGTTCAGCTCGTTCTTCAACCTGTGGCAGGGAAAACGTAAGCACCCTCCCCTGCCCGGCCCCGAGCGCATCGAATCGCCTGCGCTGGAAATCCCGCCCGTCGAGAAAGAGCTCGAGCCTCTTGGCCCGGGCAGGCTCTCCGGATGGCCCATCGACTTCCCCAGGAAAAGGCTCGAGGATTTCGACTTCGCGGCCTACACCGAGACGCGCGATCATCCGTGGATGGACGGCACGTCAAAGCTATCGCCTTATCTCAGGTTCGGCATCGTATCCATAAGGCGCG
>JBFWTW010000131.1:0-8464 GCA_050247635.1 Candidatus Dadabacteria bacterium
CTTCAAGCACAACGTCGTCTTCACCCCTGGCGAATCGCTCAGGAAAAGCGCTCTCCTCCCGAGGCGCATAATGAAGGAAGTCCTCGCTGACGCCTCTTACAAGGAGATGAGGGAGGAGACTGTGCTCGACGAATTCCACTCGGCGCTCGCTACCGTCGAGATGGGGCGGAGCGTCCTCGAATGGCTAAGGTCCGAGGACGGGCCGGGGGAGAGGTCACTCGTCAGGGAGTGGCAGACGGACGCCGCCGAGAGCGAGGTTGACGAGATGAAGGACGAGATGGATACCTGGGACGAGAACCAAGGGGGCGAGGAGAACGAGGCGTTCAAGAAGCTTAGGGACGAGAAGAAAGAAGAGCTCGGGGACGCGGAGGAAGAGCTCGGCGAGCTTTCGGACGAGCTCGAAGAGAGACACGATAAATCGTCCGTCAACATGAAGAAGATGGTCAAGGCGTCGATGAAAGAGACGTCCGAAAAGGTCGAAAACTCCGACGACGAGGTACAGTCGTGGAGCTCTTCGATGGGCGCCCCGGCCGAGAGGCCCGCGGGCGAGAAGCTCGACCTTGCGGCGAAGCTGAATTCGAACGAAAAGCTGAGGCGGCTTTCGCTCCTCGTCGGGAGCCTGAAAGAGGAGATGCTCAAGGGCCGCCGCAAGTCGTGGTCGCGGAGGGGGGCCGAGGTGTTCGACATCGCTTCGGGGGACGACCTCGGGCGCATAATACCGTCCGAGATGGTTCTCCTCGGGAACGAGGCCTTCCGCTCGGACTTCAAAAAGCGGCTCGTCGAGGGGAGGCTCCTTCAATATTCGCTTCGCGAGGAAAAGGGGAGGGGGCCTATGGTCGTTTGCCTCGACGGGAGCTCGTCTATGGAAGGTAAGAAGGAGCTCTGGTCCAAGGGCGTCTGCCTAACGCTCCTAGACATCGCCAAGCGCGAAAGGCGGAAGGCTGCGATAATCGTATTCTCCTCGGGAGGGCAGCCTGGGAAGGTGTTCGAGACAGACCCCCGCGAGGGCAGGGGCGGCTGGGGCATGAAGGAAACTGACATCTTCGAGCTAGCCGAATATTTCCCGGGCGGGGGGACGAACTTCGAGGAGCCCCTCGACAAGGCCCTCGGCATACTCTCGGACTCGAAATTCAAAAGGGGCGACATCGTATTCATCACGGACGGCGAAGCAGCGGTCGGCGGCGAATGGCTGGATAAATTCAGGCGCGAGAAATCGAGGCTCGGGTTTAAGGTCTACTCCGTTCTGATAGACGTCTCCGGCAGGGAGTCGTGGGAATCCCTTTCGGGGTTCAGCGACAAGGTGACGTCTGTATCCCGCCTCACCTCCGAAGAGGCGGGCGGGATCTTTATCGATATCTAGGCGCGCGCCGCTAGAGCTGCGTGCCGTGCTCTGACATGATAGCGGCCATCCCGCCGAAGAAAACCAGGCCGATGACGACCAGGGCCATCGCCACTATGCTGATGATGAGCGCTGCTATAGAGAAGTTCCTTCGATTTACGTTCCCCGTGCTGCTGAGCGCCCAGTAAAGAAGGCATATGAGCCCGACGATGGGGATGTAAAGAAGTATCATCGTGATTATCCAGTCGCCGATTGTCATCGGCGCCGCGTCTCGGGTTTGCACCTGTGGTGTGCCAGTCATGTGAAATCCTCCTTTGTCTGAAACGGCTTTCGCTCCATGGCGGCCTTTGTCTGCTAATTATAATGCCTTTCGGCAGTGCCTGGCGCGCCCTTTTGCATGCTCTCTTCGAGAGCTGAATTTAGTCTCATAATATCACGTTACGCCTATCGCGGTCTACAGGCGCCCGGGAATGCGCTGCGGATGACAATCGACCCCAAAAGGCGGTATGATATAACGATTCAATAGAACTATTCGCACGGGGAGATATCGAGACATGGATTCACGCACTTTAACGAGATTCCTGACTATCATGCTTTTGGCTGCGGCCCCGCTCGCGGCGTCTATAGCCCAGCCGGACGTGCCGCCCATAACGCCCGACACGGGATGGGTGCAGGATTGTCAGAAGACGATCAACAACAAGATCAGGGGCGAGCATTACGACGCGCAAAAAGTACTTTTCCATTACGACGGTATGACGCTATCCGAGCTCTCCGAAACTAAAAACAAGCTCGTCGGCAGGGGCGAATACGTGAAGTCGGACGGCTACTGGCTGTCGTTCGACTACCAGTGCGTCTACGATGCTGTCACGGCCTCCGTCGAGAGCTCGGGCTATTATCAATCCCAGGCCTATGCAGAGCCCGCGCCCAGGGCTTCGGTGTCGGACGCCGGGTGCTCGCTCTACGACAGGAAGGGCGGACGCTACACCTACCACGGCGACTGCACGGTAGCGGTGCTGGACGAGCCCGCCGGGAATGAGTTCCTGGTCACCCTCGACAACGGCGACAAGTACATCTTCGAAGACGAGAACGCAGTGTATAGGGTGCTGACGCCCACTGGCTGGTCGGACAAACCCGCCGTCCAGTCGATAGACGGGAACAGGCGGCTTTTCTACTGGGAAGATTGGGTTATGACGATAACCGGCGGCCCGGAGCACGGAAATTACTAGAATGTAAAGGTGGCACTGGCGCGCGCCTAAACCAGTACCTGGCTTAGCGTCTGCAAAAGCGTCTCGGCGTCGAAGGGCTTCGGAAGAAAAGCATCGACCTCTATGTCGTGCATGTCCACGAGCTCGTGCTCGCGCTGATATCCGCTTATCGCTATCACCTTGAGCGCCGGGCATTCCTTCTTGAGCGTTGTTATCGTAGCCTTCCCGCCCATAACTGGCATCATCATATCGACGATCGCGGCGTACACCTCGTCCTTCCTGGTGAGGAATATCTCGGTCGCCTCCTTGCCGTTGCTTGCGACGAGCACCCTGTACTTATATTCCTCGAGTATGGACCTCGCCATATCCGTAATCATGCTCTCGTCGTCGACGACGAGTATCAGCTCGCCTTTGCCGTGCGGTATGCCGGAGTAAAGCCCCCTCGCCGAGCCCTCCATGTCTTCGGATTCTATCGTGGGAAGATAGATCGTGAAGGTGGTTCCCTTGCCGATCTTGCTCTCTACATTTATATAACCCTCGTGGTCCTTGACGATCCCGTACGAGGTCGAAAGACCGAGCCCCGTACCCATGTCGAGCCCCTTGGTCGTGAAGAACGGGTCGAAGACACGGTCGAGGTCTTCGGACGGGATGCCGGTCCCCGTGTCGGACACCGAGATCTCGATGTATTCCCTGTGTCCGGGGTCGAAAAACGACGGAAGGTTTTCACGGCCGGCGCGGAGCATCCTTGCCTTTATGAATATATCCCCGCCGCCGGGCATGGCGTCTCTAGAATTCACGCAGAGGTTCATGAACACCTGGTTTATTTGTGTGTAGTCGGCGAGGACGGGCGGCAGATCGTCCGTTATATCGACGTGAATATTTACCAGCTTGGGGAAGGTCTCCCTTACGAGCTTCTCCACGTCGCTGACGACGTCCTTCATGTCGAGCGGCTGCTTCGAGCTTTCGAGCCCCCTGGCGAAGGAGAGTATCTGTTTTATGAGGTCGGAGCCCCTGCGCGCGCTGGATTCGAGTATTTCGAGCCATTTCCTCGATTGAGTGTCCGTGGTCTTTCCTTCGAGGAGCTGTATGGACATCATTATCGGCTGGAGGATGTTGTTCAGGTCGTGCGCTATGCCGCCGGCGAGCTTCCCCAGGCTGTCGAGGCGCTGCGAGCGGAGAAGCCTCGTTTCGAGCACCTTGCCGTCGGTGATGTCACGGAAAAGGACGGACGCCGTTCCCTGCCTCAAGCCGCCCGACGTTATGGCGTTCACGCGCACGCGGAATGTGCGCTCGCCGCTGTCGGTCGCGATCTTGTATTCCGCCGATTCGGACTTGCGCGTGCTTATGACCCGCCTTATGACGTCGGTCATCTTCGAGGCGAAGCCCGCGGGGTAGAATTCCGCCAGCCGCCGCCCGAGCATCTCTTCCTTCGGCCGGATGAGGAGCCTGTCGTTGTCCGTCCAGATGCCGAGGTATGTGCCGTTTCCGTCCATCTCGCAGACTATCTCGTCGACCGAGCCGACGAGGGCCTTGAGCCGCCTTTCGTTCGTTTCTATTTCCTGCACGTAACGCGCGTTTACTATCGCAAGCCCTATCTGCTCGGCTATCGATTCGAGGAGTGAAACCTCCCTCGGGCTGAACGCGTTTTTCCTGTGCGACATCAGCGTGATGCATCCCGCGGTGCTCGCTACGGATCTTATCGGGACCGAGAGGTAGCTCTTCACGCCGAGCGCCTTCGCGGCGGGGCCTATGGGCGGGTCGATCTCCTTGTCGATGTCTATGCAAAGACTGGTCTGGCCGCTGGTTATCGTACTCCAGGTGAGCCCCCTCGGGTAGGGGATGCGCCTCACCTTTTCGAGGTATTCCTCGTCGTGGCCAGAGCTCGCCTTGAGGACGGCCGAATTGTCCTCGGCAAGGTGTATGCAAATGTAATTGGCCTTGGTTACGATCTGCCTCAGGCTGGAAACGGTGAACTCAAGTATCCCGCCCAGGTCGGCAGAGCTGTGAGCGCTTCTCGTGATCGTGTTTATTATCTTCTCGTAGCTTTCTTTCTTCGAGAGCTTTTCTATCTTGTCCCTGAGCGACCGCTCGGACGCGATGAGCGACTCGACGAACCTCGCGTTGCCCATGGCGATTTCTATCTGGCGCGATACTATGTCCACCACCCTGAGCTCGTCCGACCTGAATGTGTTCTTCGCGTCTGTCGCGATGCAAAGGGCCCCGAGCACCCTGCCGCTGGTTTTGAGCGGGACGATGACGTAGCTCTTTATGCCGAGGTCTCTGCCGGCCTGGCCTATATGGAGGTCGTCGTCCGTGTCGGGGATGTAGAGCGTCCGCCCGTCGATGATCGTCCGCCACACCGCCCCCTTCGGGAACTGTATACGCCCGGCGCGTTTTATGAACCATTCGGGGTAGCCCCGGTGCGCGTGCATTACGGCGACAGAGCCCTCGGCGAGGTAGATTGAAACATGGTTCACGGTCCTCATATTCTGCCGTATCGCCTGGACGGCGTTTTCCATGACCGTCCTCAGATCGACCGCTTTATGCACGCTTCTGGTGACGATGCCGATGACTGTCTCGTACCTGTTTATCTTCGAGAGGTGGTCGAGGGTTTCCCTCAGCTTGTCCTCGGCGTCGAGGAGGCGCGTTACGTCGAACGCGACGGCGCCGTACGCCTTCGTGCCGCAGCATTCTGTCTGCCTGACATGCATCTCGACCGGATAGCAGGTGCCGTCTTTCCTGAAGAGGTAGGTCGTAAAGCCTGCCTTGGGCGCCATGCCCGAGCGGAGCGGCCCCAGGTTCTTGTCCGTGCTGCCCGACTTCGTAACGTCGTAGAATGAAAGCGAGTGCATCTCTTTGGCTGTGTAGCCCAGGTTTTCGAGAGTCTTTTTGTTGGCGTGGATAAATCTCAGATTTTTCTTGTCGAGGACGAAAATCTCGAAGGTCGATTCTTCGATTATGGATCCGAGGTGGGTGAGGTGATTCAGCTCGGAATCGAGCTCGCCGACGCGTGATCCGAGGCGGCGATTTTCCTCCGAGAGTGACCTGATGACGGATATGAGCTCCTCTCGGCTCTTCCCCGTAAGCTCATCATCCATGATCGGTATTAGTATTCTTTGATCGTTGTCCATTCCGGCTATCTGCTCTGATATGCTCGGGGTTTCTTCGCCCAATGGGCGGTTCGTCGCTTGTTCTATCTCCCTCTTTTTCTACTTGCGGCCTGTTTACTGCTGCCTTACAAGGACAATAAGGGCTAGAAGGTTTGCCCGGCCTGATTGTGGTGCGCTAAATACGCGCCAGGATCCGGTTCTCGGAACACCGCCCCGGTCCTCCCGGGTATATATAAACAGGAGCAATCCAGCTGGGATTTTGGTTTATCTCGGTCCCGGCATAGTTCTCTGCCAGTCTGCATGAGCAGTAGCCTACGGTGCCTATTCGAACCCGCCGGCTCTCCGGATTCCCGGATTGCGGCCTGCCTATCTCATGACTAATAATTACCGATTCTTCGTCCCGATGCTACCGGAATTTACAGGGAGCTAAGAACTCACCGAATGCTGTTCTTTCGTCCGTGCCGACGCCCCCGCACTCCCATGTGCCTTCCACGAAGACCGCCGGTAGTGCCCGGCAACACAAGACTTTATAACAATTTAGCCCTATTCCTCATTATTGTGCCTGTCCATTTCAATGTCAATACGTTATTGCCGACTTGGCAAAATATCTTTATAGCTATCTATCTTTGTATGATGAGACGAGCAAGCGCGGCGCTCATTATGGCAGCGAGGATGGGGAGACGCTCATTTTCCGGTCGTACGATGATCCCGCGTGGCGCGCTCTTGTCTATCGGGAGGCGGCGGTATTGAGTTTCTGTCGCAGGGGGCTGCTAGTCGTGCTCACGGGCGGCAGCGGCGACTTCGTCCATCTCCGCCTTTAACTTGTGCCACCTGTCTATCCCGAACTTGTCGAGGAGAGTCTTCTGGGCTTTTTGCCAAAGGGGAAAAGCCGACGCGAGCTTCCGCTTGCCTTTGCGCGAGAGGGTTATGATCTTCTCCCTCCGGTTCTTTCCGGGCTTAACGGTGACGAAGCCCTGCTTTTCGATGGTTACGAGGTTTCTCGCAAGCGTGCTCTGGTCGATACCGAGAAACTCGGCCAGGGTTTTAAAATTCGTCGATTTCATGAAAGCCACGGCGACGAGTATCAGGAACTGGTTACTCTTAAGGTCGGTGCTCTTGAGGGCATCGTCGTAATAGTTTATTACTATGCGGGCGGTCTTCCTGAACTCGTAGCACATGCAGTCCAGGCATTCGTCCAGCGGAAGGTCGATGAAATCCGGAATCTCACCAGCCTTTTTGGTTTTGGATGTCATTTTCATATTCGACATATTATATACAAGATTACAGGATATAAAAAGCCCTAAGTATAACTTATAACTAATGTTAATCTCATTACTTTCAAGCGACTCTAACCCGAATGTGAATATATGTTAACCGCCGACATTGTATGGGCCGATTCTGTGAATATTTATTGCTTATTGCTATTCTGTGATATTTATTGAACTGTAGCATCAAAGACATTTATAAACAATAATAAATATACAGTGATCTGAAAATTCCTTAAAAATCCCCCCGGTAATTATGCGCTCCACTTACGGCATCGTGGTGTGCGGGGGCTTCAAACGAACCGCCCCCTGCGGCGTCGCCGCTCTATGCATCCTGTCCCGGAGCGGCGAAACCGCTCGGCACCCGTGGGCTCTCTTCTTCGTCTTTCCCGGGGCCTTCCTTCCGGCCGCCGGGGCCGCCTCCGATTCCCGCCATTTCGAGCTCGAAGGGTTTACTCGCCTCGCCCCAGTAAACGCTCATATGCGGGAATGGTATCTCGATGCCGAGCTCGTCGAACCTGTTCTTTATCCTTCGGCGGAGTTCCCTTCCGACCTCCCACTGCTTAAGAGGCCGCGTCTTGATCATGCACTTTATGACGACCTCGGATGCACCGAAGCTGTCGACGCCGAGCACTTCGAGCGGCTCTAATATGAGCGGGCTGAAGTCGGGGTCGTCGGAAAGCTCCTTCCCGAGCTCCTTCATCACCTCCATTACGCGGTCTACGTTTTCCTTATATGCGACTCCCATGTCGATGACGTAGCGCGACCAGCCCTTGCTCTTGTTCGACAGGGCGGTGATTGCCCCGTTCGGGAACACGTGCACTGTCCCTTCGAGGTCCCTCAAAACTATGGTTCTGAAGTTGATTTCCTCGACGGTCCCGCCCGTCCCGTTAACGACCGCAACGTCGCCCACGCGCACCTGATCTTCCATGATCATGAAGAACCCGCTGATTATGTCGCGGACCAGGTTCTGCGCGCCGAAGCTGACGGCCAGTCCCATGATACCGGCGCCTGCTATTATGGGCGCTATGTCAACGCCGATCTCGCGGAGAACTATCATCGCGGCGATAGCGAACAGGATTATGAACACCAGGCTCTTAAGGAGGTTCGTAATCGTGGTGAGCCTCCTGCCCGTTTCGAGCGCGCTGTCGAAAGCCCCGCTCTTGGCGGCGATCCTCGATTCGAGCCCGTTTATCAGCCTGTAGATGATCTTCAGTATGACGAACGTAACTACGATTATCAGCAGTATCCTGAGCCCCGAAGTGAGGAACCAGTTGAGCAGGCTTCGCGCAAATTCGGGCTCCGTAACGTAGCTAATAAAATTCTGTATCATCGTGCACCTCCGGTTGGGCGAGGTCCCTGTCTGTGACTCGGCAGCCTGTGTGAGTCCTTTTGGAAGAGCGGGGTGCGCCGTTCGGGCGGGCGTTCGCCGCCGCGCGCGGCCCCCGGGGCCAGGAAGTTAATAGCCTCGGCCCCTCGGCAGCAGTCCGGCAGGACGCCGCAGGTCACATTCTCGGCAGGGCCTTCGAATTTCGTTGGCATTAA
>JBFWTW010000132.1:0-8435 GCA_050247635.1 Candidatus Dadabacteria bacterium
TCACGTTTCTGTGCCCGTTGGTCAACGGATCGAACGAACCGGGATATATGGCTACCTTCTTCATCACTCCTCACCGCTCCTTCTGAAATAGCTTACATGTGTTCCGCCGAAGGGCTTGGTCGTCCTGCCGAAGCCCGGAGGCGTATCGTCTATCTTGTGGTCGTGCTCTATTATCATTATTCCCGATTCTGAAAGCACCGGGGCCGCCGCGAGTATGAAATCCTTCACCTCATGCGTCGCATAAAGCGGATACGGCGGGTCTATGAAAATAATATCGAATATTTCTCCTTTCACCGAAAGCGCTTTTAACGCCTGGGCGTAATCCGAGCACATTGCAGTCGCCTTGTCCAAAAAGCCGCACGTGGTGAGGTTCTGGCAAAGTATCTTGAATACTGCCGTGTCCTTTTCTATAAATGTTACGTGTGCGGCGTCGCGGCTGAGCGACTCGATGCCGAGCCCGCCTGTGCCGGCGAAGATGTCGAGCACTCTAAGGTCGGAGATATCGCCGAGGCTGTCGAAGATGGACTTCTTCACCCTGCTCGTCGTCGGGCGTATGGTCCTCCCTTTCGGAACCTTCAGCTTCCTTCCTTTCTGCGTTCCTGTTAGCACCTGCAACATAAGGGTTGATATACTACCACAGGCTCTTTGTTTGGCAAAAACGTGTTTTTTGAGTTTCAAGCCGGTCAGAGCTGTGCCTTATTACACAGTTGAAAGTGTACGTTTTTATACGAATTTCCATGCTTTCCGTAAAAGCCGGATTAGATAACCCTCCCAAAAAACTCGTAATTGCATATACATGGTTAGTGGCCTGACAATTGCGTACTATCCACCAAACAACAACCAGCGGCTGGCCCGGCCCTGAATCCAAAGGGAGGATGTATACATGAAAAAACTCATGACTCTGGTTTTACTGCCGGCAATGATTGTCGCAGCCTCGTTTTTCTTCGTCGGCTGTGACGGGGGTGGAGGTGGAGGAGGCAACCAGAACGGACAAACCACCGTTATCAACGGACGGGTTTCGGATGTTATCGCAATGAACGGCGTGGAGAATAAATCCTTCAAGTTCGCCGAGCTCCTCGAGATACTTAGCATCGTGAAGGACGCGAAGGCGCAGGGCGGGATCGTAGTTACCGCGATCGTGGACGGCGTGGTTCTGGACACGACCGTAACCAACCCCGACGGGAGCTTCTCTCTCAGCTTCAATCTGGAGTCAGCACAGAACATTCTCCTCGAATTCGACATAGACGGCACAATCGTCTCTATAAGCATCACGGTTCAGGCCGGATCCGTGCTGGATATCGTCGTAACCATAGACCTCAACGCGCCTCCTGGTGAAGAGGTAGTGATAGTCGAGGCGGAAGGCCCCATACGCTGCCAGAACGGCACGCTCGAAATCATCAAGAACCCCGGTGAGGACATCGTGATCGACGGCGGCGGCGAGGACTGCATAAGGACCGAAGGGAACTGTAACCTCATAATCGACCCCGAGGACATAATACTTACCAACTGCGAAAGGTGCGTCGATGCGCGCGGCACTTCGCAGGTGACGCTGGCGACGACGGACGGCGATATTATATGCGACGCGTCCGGAGACGGCATAAGAGCTCGCGGCAATGCGAGTGTTATACTGGACGTTGTCGGCAACGTAGATATCGCAGCGGCCGAGAACGGAGCGAAGGCCGACGGCAATGCGTTTATCGGATTCACCGCAGACGCATGCATATTCAATGCGGGAGAAAGCACTTTCGATGTGGTCGGGAACGCCGACATAGACGCGTCCGGATGCGGGGAGATCATAGAAGGCCCCGGCCCGAGCCCTATTCCGAGCCCGGTCCCGAGCCCCGAGCCAAGCCCGAGCCCAAGCGCAAGTCCCAGCCCGAGCGCGAGCCCTAGCCCGAGTCCGGAACCGAGCCCCGAGCCAAGCCCGGAGCCTAGTCCCGAACCTAGCCCTGAACCCAGCCCGGAGCCAACATAGGGCCGGGTGCCGAAACACGGGTTGCCCGTATTAATAATGCAGAGGGGGTAAGCGTCGAGGAATCGGCCTTACCCCCCGAGGCGGCCCGGCCGGGGCATAGGCAATAAAGAATTTCTTTGTCCGGCGGTTTTATACGATAGAATAATAAACTCCGGATTTGAATTTTGTACAAAGGAGGATTGACGTTGATCTTAGCAAGACAGGGATTTCACTTTTCAATTCTGATTTTAATACTCGCGACATTCACCCCGGTTTCGCTCATCACCCCCGGCGCCCGCGCGGCCACCGCCGAATCGAAGATGATGACCGGCAGCAACGACCCCACCGCAAGGGAAATCAACGAGCTCAAGGTAAAGAGGGCTCTCGAGAACAAGATTGTGGCGGACAAGCTCATGGGCCACGGGCTCACGCCGGACGAAGTCTCGCAGAAGCTGGGCTCTATGACCGACGAGCAGGTGCACCAGATGGCCGCCCTCGCCGACAAAGTACCGGCAGGCGGAGACGCGGGACTCGGGATAGTAATAGCGATTCTGGTGATCGCCGCGCTCGTCCTGTTGATCGTCTACCTGTTCAAGAGGGTGTAGCCTCGCCAGGTTGGGTGAATACGAAATGCTTAAAATCATAACGCTATTCGCTGCGGCGGCCCTTCTCACCGTGGCCGCCGCGGCAGCGTCCGAGTCGCGCCCCGGCGGCGCGCCCCCCGCACCGGGGAGGGTAATAATAGACGGAGTGTCGTTCGTAAAGCAAAAGGACAAGTATTGCGGGCCGGCGGCCATGGCCTCGGTTATGCAGTTTTACGGACGGGGCGTCGGGCAGGACGAGATAGCCGATGCGGTTTACACCCCGGGGCTTGACGGCGCGCTCATATCCGACATGGAGAATTACGCGAGGGCCGAGGGCTACAAGACAGAGGCCGTAAACGGGAGCGAAGAGTCTCTCACTGCGTTAATCGACGAAGGTGTCCCCGCGATTCTCCTCGTCGACAAAGGAAAATGGAAGGTCAGCGTCCCCCACTACTACGTCGTCTACGGCTACGATGCCGCGAAGGGGACCCTCATACTCCACACGGGGGATAAGGGCGCGCAGGAGATAACGTTCGACAAGCTCGACGGCGAATGGAAGAAGATGAACAGGCTCACGCTGGTAATAAGGAAATGAACCCCGCTGTAAAACTCTTACTTATTCTTATCGTTCTGGTAATCCCGCTCGGCGGATGCGCCGCGGTCTACAGCTCGCTCTATACGGACGACCCGTTAACTGCCCAGGAGCACAACGACCTCGGCGTCATTTACGAGAGGGAGGGAAAACACGACCTCGCCATAAGGGAGTACAAGCGTGCTATTGCAGTAGACGGGAGCCTCGTGACGCCGCTAGTCAACCTCGGGAACGTCTACATGAAGGAAGGCGAATACACCGAAGCGGAGAAGTACTACAAAAAAGCCCTCGACAGGGATCCTAACTGTATAGATGCCGCCAACAACCTTGCATCGCTCTATCTGGAAACAGGGAAGGACTACAAGAAAGGGCTCGACATTCTCCTCGCCGCCTCGCCTCGCGGCGACATGCCGGCCTACGCACTCGATACGATGGGGATGCTGTACCTGGGGCTCGGCGAAACCGGCGAGGCCGCCGGGGCGCTCAGGGAGGCATGCGATAAGGCGGCAGGCGACGATGCGCTCAGGGCCGGGATATCGGCCAATCTCGTAAAGGCCGGCGCCCACGGCGGATGCGACTGACGGATTTATTCACGCGCCGAGGATAGCGCCCTCGGGTATCTTCCTTCCGGCGAGAAACGCCGCCGCTTCGAGCCTCTTCCCGCCCTCTATCTGGAGCTCCAGCACGTCGAGCGCCCCCTTGCCCGCAGCCACCCGGAGGATTCCCCCGCCCGACTTTATGACCTCGCCTGGCTGCCCCTCGCCCTCCGAGACAGCCGCCCGGAATATCTTGAGCATTTTTCCGCCGAGTGACGTGTACGCCCCCGGCCAGGGGAGCATCCCCCTTACGAGGTTCCGTATATCCCGTGCGGGCAGAGACCAGTCTACTAGCCCGTCTTCTTTTTTAATTATCGGGGCATAGGTCGCAAGCGACTCGTCCTGTTTTTCGGGGCGAATCCCGCCCTCTTCGAGGAGAGCCAGCGTCTCGACGAGGAGCTCCCCGCCGACAATAGAGAGCTTCCGCGAGAGCGTCTCGCCCGTGTCGTCATCTTCGATCGCGACCTCCCGCCGGAGAAGCATGTCCCCCGTATCCATCCCCTCGTCCATGAGCATCGTCGTAACCCCCGTCACGCCCTCGCCCCTGACTATTGCCCAGTTTATCGGTGCCGCGCCCCTGTACTTCGGCAGCAGCGACGCGTGGGCGTTCACGCACCCGTGCCGGGGCAGGTCGAGTATGGATTTCGGCAGTATCCTCCCGTACGCCGTTACGCATATTAGATCGGGCGAGCAGGACGACAGCTCCGCGAAGAACTCCTCCGTCCGGATCTTCGCGGGCTGAAGGACGGGTATGCCTTCGGCCTCGGCCGCGGTTTTCACCGGCGGCGGCGTGAGCACCTTCCCCCTCCCGCTCGGCCTGTCCGGCTGAGTTACGACGGCAGCGATTTCGTGCCCCGCGCCGATGAGGGCGCTGAGCGAAGGGACTGCGAATTCCGGGGTACCCATGAAAACGATTTTCATAGCTTGGGATTATATTCGGTTAAGGTGTGGTGTTCAAACGCACTACGGGACTGAGAATGCCTGACGGAAAATTCTGGTAAAAGGTTTTTCGGGAATCGGACAGGCGCCCGGTCCGGGGAAAATTACTGCGCCTCTTCTTCGGGCTTTTCGGTAACGGCCTTCGTGAAAAGGTCCGTCACCCACTTCTTTATGGCGTCCTGCGAGCCCTTGCCGATCTCCTTTTTGACCCTGGAGAGCGGTATGACGGCCTTGGCAGCGGACCTGTGCCCGCCGGCGCTGCCGATGTCCTTGAAGAGCTCCCTCACGAGACGGCCCGCGCTCTTCACGTACCCGACGTTCCTGACGGAAATAATCAGGTGCTTGTTATCGAGGATGCCGAACGCTATGGACCATTCGACGTCCTTCACCTGTATGCCGAAGTCGGCCATCTTGGGTATGAGATACTCGCGGTCCACCCTGCCCACGTTCACGAAGAATATACTGCATGCTATCCAGTGGTCGGCGAGCGCCTTGCCGAGCGACTTTATTTCGTCCGGCGGGACCTCGGCGCGCTCAATGCGCCGGAGGAGCCCGAGGTTAGCGAGCGGGTAGAGGAACGTGAACGCCTCGATGTCGTCCGGGTTGGCGTCCCTGTTGAGGATCACGGTGTCCGTCTTGATGCCGTAGAGGAGGGCAGTCGCCAGCCTTTCGGATATATCCGTCTGCGAAGCGCGAAGGTACTTCGTCAGGATCGTCGAAGTCGCGCCTTCCTCGGCCCTGACTTCCTTGAACCGGGCGTCGTAGGAGCCAACGAGCGGATGATGGTCAATGACGGTATCCACCGGCGGCAGATCAGGGCCGAAAAACGGCGGCTGAACGTCCACGAGCGCAATGGAGTCGAAATCCTTAAGCTGCTTCATTTCGAGCTCCTGAAGGTCTATTTCGAGGAGCTCTATCATGGCGACGTTCTCGGGGCGGGAAATCCTGTCGCCGAGATGGCCTATGATTGCAGTCTGCTTGTTACGTTTCAGAAGCGCCCTAAGCGCGAGCGCGCCGGCGATGGAATCGGGGTCGGGGTGGTCGTGGAGGAGAATGAGCATCTTCTTTCCGTTGGCGTGCGTGCGCCTAAGCTCTTCCACCCTTAGCTCCGTCCTCGCGAGCCTTTCCTCGCGCGCTATTTCGTCCGTAAGGAGCTTGTGAAACGCGACGAACCTGACCGACGGAGGAGGCTCCTCCATTGGCTCGCCGTTGCTGACGATAAGAGGGGTCTGCGGGTAATGCGTCGAGAGCTCGTTCGTGAGCTCCGGCGTAAAGTACCGCTTGTCTATCATGATGACCGAAAAGTTCCCGGTCTGGTTAAGTGCCTCTTCGAGGGAGCTCACCCATATTACCTCGCCCCGTTTCGAGAAAATCCCGAGGAGAAAGGAATCGAAATCCCCGACGAAGAGATATCTTCTAAGCTCTTTCTGCATCAGCTTTTCGCCCTTCCGGGAGCCGCGCCGTTATTCCTGCCGCAGGCCGCGCTAAGGCCGCCCACGAATCCCGAAAGCTCGTTAAGGAGCTTTTCCTTCTCGCTCCCGTACTGCTCGATAATCCTCACAATTGCGCTCCCGACGATAACAGCGTCGGCATAGCCCGAAAGCCCCTTTACCTGCTCGGGGGAAGAAATGCCGAACCCTATCCCCACCGGGAGCCCGGTAGTCTGCCTTATCTCGTTGGTAAGCCCTTCGAGTGAATAATTCATCTCGGGCCTCTCGCCCGTAACGCCCGTAACCGACACGAGATAGACGAACCCGCTCGCGTTTTCCGCGACGAGGCCTATCCTATCGGACGTGCTCGTCGGCGCGAGAAGGAACACTATATCCATCCCCGCCTTGTCTGTATGGGTTTTAAACTCGCCCGCCTCTTCCGGCGGAAGATCGACTATCAAAAAGCCGTCCGCGCCCGCTTCTGCCGCGTCCTTTACGATTCGTTCGAGGCCGTATTTGAAAAACGGGTTGTAATACCCGAAGAGGATTATCGGCACAGAGGATTTCTCGCGTATCTTCCTGACCGTATCCAGCACGCCCGCCAGCGTAGCGCCGCCGGCTAGCGCCCTTTCGGACGCGAGCTGTATGACCGGGCCGTCGGCCATCGGGTCCGAAAACGGCACCCCGAGCTCGATTATGTCGGCCCCGCTCTCTTCGAGCTTGACGGCGATTTCGGCCGTCGTTTCCAGAGACGGATCCCCCGCGGTTATATAGCTAACGAGAGCGATCCTGTTCCTCTGCCTAAGCTCATTGAACTTTTCTGATATTCTGCTCATTTGTCTTTGAAGTTTCCGCGAATCGGGCAAAGAAAATTGGGAAGCATTTGTACCGAACCCTGAATTTCAGCAGATTACGCCGCTATTTTTTACTTCTTATCTTTTTAAGTCAGGAAACCCGGCCCCTTTTGTATCGGAAGAACTCTAACACTTCTGCATGTAAAGTCAAGATTTTTCCCCTGCCCGCTTCCCCTGCGAGGTTACCAAATATTGTGTTTCTGCAGTGGATTACATTACAAACGGTCACTGCTTCTGCCCGCCGGACAGCATATCCGCCACGGAATGCATATCCTTGTCCCCGCGCCCCGAGAGGCAAACTATGAGCACCGAATCCGGGGACATCGCCGGCGCCGCCTTCATGGCATGCGCTATGGCGTGCGAGGATTCGAGCGCCGGTATTATGCCCTCCGTCTGCGAGAGAAGCTTGAACCCTTCGAGCGCTTCAGTGTCCGTAACATTAGTATAGCTGACGCGGCCCGTATCGCTGAAATAGGAATGCTCGGGTCCGACGCCCGGGTAGTCCAGGCCCGGCGCGAGTGAATGCGTCGGTTTCACCTGACCGTCCTCGTCCTGGAGGAGATAGGTCTTGCTCCCGTGGAGTACGCCGACGGTCCCCGCGGAAATGCTCGCAGCGTGAACGCCCGTTTCTATGCCCCCGCCCGCGGCCTCGACGCCCGTCATGGCCACGCCCTCGTCCCCGACGAACGGGTAGAAGAGCCCCATGGCGTTCGACCCGCCGCCGACGCAGGCGACGAGAAGGTCGGGCAGCCTGCCCTCCTTTTGTAGAATCTGCTCCCTCGCCTCGGTGCCGATGACGGACTGAAAGTCCCTCACTATCATCGGGTACGGATGAGGCCCGGCGACGCTGCCTATTATATAGAAAGTAGTCCTGACGTTCGTTATCCAGTCCCTCATCGCCTCGTTCATGGCGTCCTTAAGGGTCTGGGTGCCCTGCGTGACCTCCCTCACCTTCGCGCCGAGGAGCTTCATCCTCATGACGTTAAGCGCCTGCCTCCTGGTGTCTTCGAGACCCATGAATATCTCGCACTCCATGTCGAGGAGCGCGGCCACCGTAGCCGTCGCGACGCCGTGCTGGCCCGCGCCGGTCTCGGCGATTATGCGTTTCTTTCCCATCCGCGCCGCGAGGAGGGCCTGGCCTATGGTGTTGTTTATCTTGTGAGCCCCGGTGTGCGCGAGGTCCTCGCGCTTTAGGTATATCTTCGCTCCGCCGAGCTTCTTCGTAAGCTGCTCGGCGAAATAAAGCGGCGTCGGCCTGCCGACGTATTCGGAGAGATAATAATCGAGCTCCTTCTTGAAGGCGGGGTCGTTCTTCACCTCCTCGTACGCCTTTTCGAGCTGAAGCACGGCCGGCATGAGCGTCTCCGAGACGTACTTGCCGCCGAATATACCGAAATGACCCGAAGCGTCGGGGAGCGTGGGTTTAACCGCCATTTCTCACCGCCTGTATGAATTGTCTTAGTTTCAAGTGATTTTTCCTGCCCGG
>JBFWTW010000133.1:0-8392 GCA_050247635.1 Candidatus Dadabacteria bacterium
CGGCATTCGGCGTCGGGCTCGTGATGCTGGGGGCTGTGCTCACGGTGCATGCGCAGTTCGGGTTCTTCATGAACTGGGCCGGGACCGCGGCGGGGGAGGGGTTCGAGTATCACATACTTGCGCTGGGTTTGGCGCTTATAGTTCTCATTCGCGGCGGAGGAAAGTGGTCTGTGGATGGGGCGATTGGAAGGTAAAAAAATAAATTCCCCTGTCCGATAGGACAAAGCTCTTGATGGATTGCTGGCGGAAGTGGATTCCCGATACAAGCCTCGACGCTAAAGATGGTAAGTTGAGAGCGGTACTAGATAAGCTTTTTGCGCGCATAAAGTAACGGTGTCCGATTTCTCGCTTACTCGAAATCGTTGGGAATGACAAACACTGATTGATTAATAAGGTACCCCCTCACCCTTTATCCCTCTCCCGCGAGGGGAGAGGGGACAAGAATGTTTATGGATTGCTGGTGGAAAACTGAATGGATTCCTGCCTCCGCAGGAATGACAGAAATGAAAGATGGATATCTCACATTCGTTCGACACACGTTGTGTGGGTTTCCGATGTAGCGCGTATGTATGGTGCAGGCAGCTTAAGCACGGCTGATTGTTATGACTATGCGCTGCTACTTCGGATTCCGGCGGGCGTGGCCCGACGTGGTGCGCTACTGGACAGTGATGTTAAAGAAGCGGCGGGGGCCGACGCCGGAGCCCGCGGAACAGAGGGTAGACCCCGGGGCGACGGCTTTGAAGCCGAGGCCGGACGGCGTGTCTACCGTCGTGACCACGCTCGGATCGTCGCAGAGGGATATGATCACGGGGCATGAGATCAGCCCGGACTTACAGACCTCGAAGACCTGGCCCGGCTTCATTACTATAGCGTAGGCCTGGTCGGCGGCCGGGGCGCTGCCCGCCGATAGCATAAGCATCAACAATCCAGACAGAGCCATGACCGTGGTTTTCATGATCGTCATATCCAAAGTATATATCCCATATTGAATCGAAGATAGTTCCCCGCGCGGTCATCTGAAGACGTTGACTAGAGTGCAGGTGACCTTGCCGAGGATCATTTCGGGGTCGAGGTCCGCCCATTTTATGGAGGAGGGCGGGTAGTTCTTGTTGCAGGGGACGAGCGAGAGGCCGCCGGGTTCTGTGAAGCATTCGCGGACGATGCTGCCCTCGTGGGGGATGTTGAAGGCGTAGATGTGCCCGGAGACGATCTCTTTGGCTTCCGTATCGACGACGGCTTTCGCGCCGTCCATGAAGAGCTTCTCCATGGAGTCGCCGTTAACGCGGATGACGACGCAGGAATCGTTCCAGACCTCCTTCGGGAGGAGGACGGAGCCGGCCTCGAGGGGGGAGAGGTCGCCCGGGGCGCCGCCCATGATGGAGAAGCCGGGGACTTTGACGCTTGGCTCGGGAGTGAGCGAGGCCCACGGGGCGCGGCGGATGAAGTCGAGGGTGTAGCCTTCCTTGTCGCAGAAGCCGACGAGCTCGTCCAGGAACGAGACCCTGTCGCGCTGCTTGGCGTTGGAGAGGGCCGCGCGGCCGACGCCGAGCGTGTCCGCGACTTCGTAGTCCTTTGCGAAGCCTTTGAGTGATTTTATCGTGTCAATTATCTCGCCTACCGTTTTGCGCATGAGGGGCTCCCTGGTGCTTTATTCCAATCATATGAATATCTTTTAACATAAAAATCAAGAAATGTGTAAATGTATCTTGCCAAAATACACAGATTGTGTTTTAATTTTGTTAAATAACGGATTATTGCTAATATTAATACACAGATTGTGTAATTGCAATAAGAAGTCGATTGTTATTTTTCCGGCGGGCGAGGTGCTGAATCGGCGTCCAAAAGTATGAAAGGAGATGAGGCGCGGGCTTTGCCGGGCATAAAAATCACACGATTCCCGGAAGGGGCGGAGGTTAAAAGATGAGTGAAGTGAAGCTGAGGGTTTTGAGCGAGATGTTCAGGGGCTTACTTTCGCGGATGGATTCGCTATCGACGGAGGAGCTGCTGGAGCTTCAGTCCGGGAGGGGCGGGGCGGAGGGCGCATGCTCTCAGGCGTTTCATCATGTGATGCTGGCGCTGGAGGATATGGCGAGGGCGGAGCTGATAAACAGGGATTTGATCAGGGGCGCGGGCGCGTGATGGGGGAGTGGAGTGGAGAGGCTTCCGAGGGGGAGGGAGAGAAGGACTCCCCCTCGGGGTCTTTATATATAAGGAGGTGTGGAGGGTTAGATTGCCGTGGGCACGGGAGGCGCTCCCTCGCAATGACGGGCTAAGGGAAACCCCCACCCGTACCCTTCCGGCTTCGCCTCTGGCTACGCCGTGACAAGCCCCCTTGGGAAAGGAGAGGGGAAAGATTCTGGATGGATTGCTGATGGACAACTGAATGGATTCCTGCCTCCGCAGGAATGACAGACATGAAAGGTAGATTTCTCATATACATTCGAAATGACGACGTTAATGACGAGATCCTGAATATTTTGATTTGATGCGCTATGGAGCCGTACTATATGAGCTTCCGCGCAGTCGGCCTGTGGCGTCCGATTCCTCGCTCGCTCGAAATCGTTGAAGGAATGACAGACTTGGAAAATGGATCTCTCACGTGCATTCGAGATGACAAACTCTAAGGATAACGGAAGTGTGGTGTCGCGGCGGGAAATGCGGCGTCGGATTTATCCATAAGCGGCGCTATGCGAGGCTGCGTAATCTACGATATAATTGATTATCTACCAGGGGCCGTGCGGGACGGCGCGGCGCCGGAAACCGTGGAGGATAGCATGAGGGGACTTCGTATATCGCTGGCTGGACTTTTCGTTATCGTGCTCGTTGCGCTGTCGGGATCGGGCGGGTGCAACAGCGGGGATGTGTGCGACATAAGGTTTAGCGAGTTTCTGAACGGCACGTCGGAAGAGACGCAGGATTCGGAGTGGCAGTGCGAGAACGGCGGGGTCATCGTGTTCACGATCGCGTTCTTTTCGGACGGCTTCGGCGTGAGGTCGGACGCCGGGGATTTCGAGTGGGAGCAGACGAAGTGCAAGGAAGTGGACCTGGAGACGCTGGCGCTGGAGCAGGCTACGCTCGACAGAATCGAGGGCGGCGTGAGGGAAGTGGCTGGGGTGACTGTAGGGACGCTCTCTTTCAGGCAGACTTCGGACGAATTGGGGGATTTGACGGTGTCGTGCAATCTGGTGCTGTTTTAAAGGGAGAATAGATGAGACGGAAAGGATTAATTTACGGTATGTTGATTGTGCTCGGGCTCGCGGCTATGGCGTCATATATGTTTAATTACCAGGCGGCGGAGGACGCGGAGCTGACGGGCGAGGTGCAGCAGGCTGAGCAGGATGCGTCCGGCTCTGGCGATTCCGGGGGGCAGACGGCCGGGCTCGAGGACGAGATCGCGCGGACGAAGCATCTCCAGGAAGAGCGTAAGCGCATCATGGACGAGATGGTTTCGGGCGGGATCGCCGAGAGGATCGAGAACCCGGCCGGGGAGCCGTTCGTCTATGTGATGGAGCCGTTTTACAGGCTGACGAAGTCGGAGCAGTCGTCGCTCCTTAACGTGATATGGTCGTATTACATCACCGAGGACAGGAATGCGAACGTCGTTACCGTGTATGACAATGCGACGGGGCAGGAGATAGGGACGTATTCACAGGCGGGTATGAAGATTGGAGAGGAGTAGAGGTTGCCGGTCGCGGAAGACGCTCCCTCGCAACGACAAAGATTTATTGATGGATTGTTGGCGGAAAACTAAATGGATTCCTGCCTCCGCAGGAATGACAGATTATTACAGGAATGACAGATTATTAAAAGAATAAATCCCACTTGTTTTACTTTGATGAAGGTAATGCGCTGTACTGGATAAGCGCCAAGGCTTTAGGCGAGGGTGTCCGGTTCTTGCGCTCGCTCAGAACCGTCCTCCGGCTTCGGCTCTGCCTACGCCGCGACATGCCTTTTCCCAAGGGTGGATGAAAAGGCGAAAAGAGAGATTTCTCCCTACGGTCGAAATGACAGCGTTAATGACGAGATTCTGAATTAAATTCAGGATGACGGAAAGGTGGAGTCGCGGCGGACGGTAATGCCGATACCGTTGCTACTTCGAGAGTTCGCGGACACGGTCCGCCGGGCGAGGCCCGCGCCGGGTTGTGTTTCAACTTGGGATGAGCGGGTGTATAATCGATTGGGTAAGAAATATCATCCCTGAAGGAGGATTGCATAATGGGAAAGGGTATTTGCGCTTTGATTCTCGTTTGCGCGTTTATGCTCGGCGCGTGCGCGGCGCAGAACGCTCAGCAGGATGACGGGTTTGATGCAAGCATTTGCAACAACATCCCGGTCGGGATAGAGGCTGCGGAGGCTATGAACCCGGACAGCACGCAGGACAAGATAAGCTGCGCCGATCTCGAAAGATGTACGGATATCATGGGTTGGGACGCGCCGCCGGACGTGCCTTGCACGGGGCCGTAAGCCGGGGGCGGAGACTCAAGGGGTAAAGAGGGGTCCATGACTCGATTGGTCTTGTGTGCGGGTACCGGTCTGCCAGTATCCTGCGCTCGTGGTGCGGGGGATGAGATTGCCGCGTGTGCTTCGCACACTCGCAATGACGGATAGGTGAAGTGTGTTAATAATGCGGCGGATCCACGCCGTCGAGAAATCCGCAAGGAGGGTTTTATGGGAACGAGGTACGTTTTGGTGTTGCTGGTGCTTGGGGCGTTTATGCTGGCGGGGGCCGGGGCGGGCGCGCAGGGGGGCGCGGACTGCGAGGCGCTGATGTCGTCGCTGGACGCGGCCGAAAAGGGTGTGAAAGAGGCATGGAAGGCGCAGAGCAAGGCGCTTAAGGAGTGGGAGAAATATTACGAGGAGCTTCACGCCAACACATATGCCGGGACCGAAGAGCCGCTCGCGGATACTGTGGCCAAGTGCCAGGCCGGAGGCGGCGGGAGTTTTTGCGAGAGGGCGCTCGAAGATTACGGCAAGGTAGCGCCGAAGGAAGAGGCCGCGAAGAAGGCAGCCGACGAAGCGAGGGCGAACACGCACAAAGCGCAGGCCGATCTCGAAAAGGCGAGGGGTGCCGTGACTGCGGGGAATTGTCAAGGAGAATAGCGTGTAATGTGGTGATTCCTCACTCAGGAAAGATAAATCCCCCCTATGTTCCCCCCTTTTTCTAAGGGGGGATGAAAAGATGTGGCAAAGAATGGATCTCTCACGTTCGTTCGACACACAAAAGTGTGTTTTTCAACATAGCACCGAAGTTGCTAAAATCACCTGAAGCGCGGCTGACGGTGATGGAGATAGCGCCGCTACTTCGATTTCCCGCGCGCGTGGTGCGCGAGATTGCCGCGGTCGCGGAAAGCGCTTCCTCGCAATGACTGAAAAACTCTTGATGGATTGCAGGCGGAAATAGATTCCCGATAAAGGCTTGATACTAAAGATGGTAAGTTGCGAGCGGTACTAGATAAGCGTTTGCGCGATAAAGCAACGGCGTCCGATTCCTCGCCCGCTCGAAATCGTTGGGAATGACAGAAGTGAAGTGATCCCTTGCTGTTCGGAATCGTTCTGCTAATTCCATGAGACATGGAAGGTAGAAGGATTAACTGAATGGATTCCTGCTAATTTGTGTTGAGTAACTTTCGAGCTGTACTGTAGACACTTTCGTGCAGTTGGCGAAGGGCGCCCGATTCCTCACTTGTTCGAAATCGTTGCAGGAATGACAGATTAAGGTAGCACCTTACTCTAATCCTCTCCCCCTAAAATAGATGTGGAGGGCCGTGGTTGCGGAACCGGGTGCGGGCTGTTAAGATGTGCTGTCAATGAGTCAGAGTGAGCCGGACGGCACGAATTTACTTAGAATTCTTCCTGTATATATTGTAATTTTCATCGGGTTTCTCGGTTACAGCCTGATGATCACCATTCTTACGCCGATGGTCCTCGACGACAACGGGGACCTGCTGGCGTCGCTTCCCTTCAAAGCAGACAGGTCTATTGTGCTCGGCGTCGTGCTGGCGCTTTATCCGCTTGGGCAGTTTTTCGGCTCGCCGGTAATGGGCGCGCTTTCGGACAGGTTCGGGCGGCGGCCGGTCTTGCTGGCTTCGCTTGCCGTGACGACGGCGTGTTACTCGGTGTTCGCATATTCGATCGAGATAAAGAACCTGCCGCTTCTGATGCTGATATCGACTATAACGGGACTTGCGGAGGCGAATATCGTCATCGCGCAGAGCTCGGTTGCGGACGTGAGCTCGGCGGCGAATCGGAGCAGGCTGTTCGGGTACGTGTATCTGAGCGCGAGCAGCGCGTATGTCGTGGGGCCGCTCCTGGGCGGGAAGCTGGCGGACCCGGCGATCATGCCGTGGTTCAGTTACGCGACGCCGTATTGGGCGGTGTTCTTTTTGCTCGCGGCGACGCTAGCGTTCACGTTCATCGTGTTCAGGGAGACGCATCCTCTGGAGTCGCGCCGGGCCGTGAGTTATACGGAGGCGTTCACGGGACTTGTCAGGGTTTTGGACCCCGGGAGGACACGGATTATCTTCCTCGTGAATTTCCTCGTCTACCTCGCGGTGTTCGGGTTTTTCAGATCCTATCCGATGTATCTTGTCGACGAGTTCGGGATGGACGTCGAGCAGGTGTCGGATTTTATCGCGTGGGTAGCGGTGCCCATAGTGCTGGCGAATCTGTGGATCACCGGGTTTCTGGCCAAGAGGTATAAGCCGCGCACGATCGCGATTTATTCGGTGACGCTGTTTGCGGCGTTTATGGTCGCGATAGTGGTGCCGCCGCAGGAGAGCGCGCTTTGGGTGACGCTGTTCATGGCGGGGCTGGCGCTGGCTGTGGCGCTTCCGGCGTGTGCGGCGATGCTGTCGCTGATGGTGAGCGAGAGGGAGCAGGGGCGCGTTCTCGGGAATAACCAGTCGCTCCAGGTCGGCGCGGAGGCGCTTTCGGGTTTCGCGGCGGGGCTCCTGGCAGCGGTGTTCTTCAAGCTGCCGCTTATAGCGCTCGCGGGGGTCGCGGCGGTTGCCGCGGGGATCCTGACCTGGCGCGGAAGAGGAGCGGGAGAAATGGAGGAGGCCTCGAGAGCCGAGGCGGAATCCGGCCTGGCGACTGATTAATGCGGGGGCTATGATATAGCTTCCGCCGGCCGGGCATATTCCTGTACGCCGTTATTCTAGTCATTCTTTATCTGCAGTGTGATCAAAGAGTTTTACTTCGGCATTCTTTTTTTCGGCGATTTTCATGTGTTATATTGCATATGCATTGATGGTGTAAGAGCCCAAAAATTTTGATATGATATGTAAGTAGCCAAAGATTGAGTTGTTTCACCCGTTTTTTTCGCAGTCAAATCCATCAGGAGGTGATGATATGTATAGATTGAGCGGTTTTTGCCTTGCATTGGCAGTGGTGGCGATGATGTCGGCTGCGGCTTTCGCCGAGAGCGGTTCGGAAGATTTCAAGGGGGCGGATTTTATGTTCGTCCAGACCGCGACAGGAGTGACGTTCGCGGACGGGAAGATGACGCTGACCGGGCTTTCGCCGTCGATGATATTTTTCTCCGACAGGCCGGAGAGGATGGCGGGGCATGTTCCGGTGACGCAGTTCCTTAAGATCTGGGACGAGGGGAAGGACAGCTTCAAAAACGATCCGCCGAACGCCGTCGTTTCTGTCCTGGGAGAGAAGGAAGGCGGCACGGACGTGATCGTCGAGATTTCGAACCCGTCGCTTAGCGAGAAGGGGGATTTGACTTATGACGTGAAGATCCTCGACGGTACGCCGCCGGAAAAAGGCGGGCTCACGTCGGTCGTTATCGACTGGTGGGTAGGACCGGCCGGCGCGGTGTGCTGGAGGAATTATTACACGGGGTTCAGGCATTGCCGTTTCCCGGGACCGTATTACTACGGGCCGTATGCGCGTCCGTATTGGGCTTATTGATTATAGTAGAATCGGAGGGTAATGCCCTCCTTGCTCCTCCCCCTGTAACAGGGGGAGGAGATTAAAGGCTAGTCCCCCCATGTTTACTTCGATTACGGTTTTGAGTGGTACTGGAAGAACGCCGAGGGGATAAACGAGGGTGCCCGATTCCTCTCATGCCCGGAATCGTTACAAATCAAATGAAGATTGCCGCGGTCGCTGAAAGCGCTCCCTCGCAATGACAAAACTCTTGATGCATTGCCGGTGGAAATGGATTCCCGATACAAGCATTCGGGAATGACAACGTTAGAAGTAACCCCCATCCTGACCTTCCCCCTATGAATAGGGGGAAGAGATGAAAGACTAAAAAATGAAAGACAAGATCCTGAATTTTTTGAATTGATGTGCTATGAAGCAGTACTGGATTTGCTTTTATAAAATCGGCCGAAGGCGTCCGATTCCTCGCTCGCTCGAAACCGTAGCTTAGGATGACGGA
>JBFWTW010000134.1:0-8275 GCA_050247635.1 Candidatus Dadabacteria bacterium
AAATAATCCCTCGTATCGAGAATGTTCCCGATAATGCTCATCACACGGGACTTCCTCACCTCGCCCCGCTTTATCCCCGTGAGCACCCGCTCCACGTCCATCACCGTCTGAATGATCAGCGGAATCAAATCCGGCGCTATCCTCAAAAGCTCCTTCCACATACACAATCCTCCTCTGCGGACCGAGTCCGCCTTTTGTCCTTCAATCTTTTTTCTTTTGGGAAATGAGGGCGATTCCGGGCGAGTGAGGAATCCCCACCTTTATGTCATTCCCGAATGATCGTATCGGGAATCCAGCACATCATGTGTGCACAAATCCGTTGTCGCGGCCACTGCTGCGACTCTACACAGCCGTCATCCTGAACCATGTCCCGGACTTGCTCCGGGATCTATTCAGGATCTTGTTTTTTTCTTTTGTCTTTCTATTATTTGCCCCCCTTAGAAAAAGGGGGGGCATAGGGGGGATTTATAGGAGAAATACTGCAGCTAATCCGGCCCGCCACCGAGGCAAGGCCGAGGCATTGATACTCTTCAGGCAGCGCAAAAAAAGAAAGCCCGGCAAGAACCGGGCTTTCTTTCTCCATACCTCTATTACCGCCGCCAACTTAAATAACCTGGTCCGAGCTCAGATGAATACCCTGAACGGTGAAAGCATCACCATTCACCATAGTCGCCTGCGCCGGGGCCTTCGTGCCCGAAAGCATCTGCGCGTTTATCGGATAATACGGAAACTCTGCAAACGTACCGCCCCTTATGCCGTCGGTGACTTCCTGCGTCTGAACCGGCACGTTTACCCCGAATGCGCTAACCTCCGCCTGTGACGCGATCGGGAAAAGAGCCCCCGCCGTCAACACTGCCGCTAATATTAACTTCCTCATCGTAAAGCCTCCTGAAATCGTATTTACCTATTTAGTCGCATCTGCAACTAATTTGGATTCAGGATTTTTCACTCTGTTTACATTAATTAATAATCTCAGTATCGGCAGGCGCTTAGCCTTCTTTTAAACTCGATCACTCGAAATGCCGGTCACGTAATTTCGTAAACTTTTTTAGATGTGTAACCTTTTTATTTTTCCGGCATCTAAGGCGCATTCGCCGCCTCTTTATCCCCCTGCCCCCTGTTCTTTACGAGGAGCGCCGTAAGCGCCATCGCCAGGATCAGGGTCTTCGTCTGGAGCCCCGCCGACACGTCCACGCCGAACTCTGACAGAAGCCCATATAGAAAATCCACAGCCGCCCCGACGACGCCCGAATACACAGCCTTGTTATACTGCGTGTTCAAAAGACTCGCAGCGCTTCCCTTAAACTTTTCCACTCAGTCTCATCCCCCTTGCGTATGCCGCCTGAAATGCATCCAGCCCGTGGCTCCCTCCGTTCACCAGCCGCCGAGCCTTTTTGTAATCCCCTTTCGCAAGCGCCTCGTCCATCGCATCTTTCTTGCTGCCCAGATAATACGCCAGCGCACGCGCCGACACGACGGGATGCTCTATCAGCTCCGGCTTCTCTTCGAGCGGAATCCCGATCGCCTTCCCCGCGGCCGCGTAATTGTATCTCCCCGTCAGCTGCACAGCGCCGCCACCCCTGTACTTCCAACCGTCGGGCTCGCCCCTGTTGCCGAGATCAGCGCGCCCGTCGTAAAGGTCGAAGAACTTCCCGCCGGCCCTTCCCTCATCCGAAGTATTCCACCGTGAGACATACTCCCTCACGCAGATATTGAAGTCCCCTGCCTCCGCCGCGATAGTCGAGAGCGCCATCAATATCATGCTCTCGTAATCGAGCCCCCGCTCGCCCAGCGCCATGTACACGACTGGCCAGTTCTGCCTGACGTATGCGCCGTTCGCTTGCGGCAGAATCTTCGTTACAAAATTGCTTGTAAATTTCTCCAAACATGCTAGATTCATTGTCTATATAGAGAGGGCCGCGGCGCGTTTAAAGGAGGTAAAGGAGGATGTTATCCTGCTTATTACGCGCCACGGCCCCTATTCTTTTTCATCCCCCGATTTATTACCTTCTATTCCCTTTCAACTACTATCCCAATGGGCTTCTCATCGTAACCTATTATCTCCTTCCCGCCGATTCCCTCAGCCTCAATCGGTTTTGACTGATCTTCAACCTTGGCGCGATTTTTCAGTTTCGGTGTAGCCTTACCGATATCAATCATATACTTGGGCTCTTTTGGGGCACTGAGACGTTCTTCGTTATCCACCACTTCGGATTCGTCGAGTATGACTATTTCCCCATTTCGCACGACCTGATACTTCACCTTCCTTATGTCATCCATCTCGGCGGACATAACCTCAATCATGATATGTCCCTCCGGCACTGGCTGGTTTTCGAAGACCCCCACTTCATCATCATCGAAATCGCCGGACATGGACAGGAAGGCGCAATAAGGGCATCCATCATCCATAAGTCCCGTCTCGCTGTTTACAATCACATATTTCGGCAATTGTTACCTCCTGTGCTCGTTAATCGAAAGGCTTATCGACATTGCCGCCTGGGAGCCCGCTATCCCTGCAACCCATATGGTATATGTATACGTCCCTGCGCCCGGAGAATCGTCGCAAGTAAAAGCGCCGATAGCATATCCATCCGCCCCCACCGAGTTGGTTCTCAGGTTTGTCGGCGTAATGCGGTTTCCGTTTCTGCGGATTTCCCACTGTAGAGCCACACCGGCAAATATCGAGGCCGTGTCCAATATCCACTGTGCATCTATGAAAGCTGTCTGCCCGGCCAGAAGTGTTACGCTGGAAAGCGTCAGAATAGTCGTCCCGCCCGAACCCAAACCGACCGGGCCATTCACCTCTTGTCTGTATTGCCGATTAAAGTCATTATTTATTGCGTCCAGCCTGCCCACACTCCCCGTCCCCGCGCTCACCCTGCTCGTCCATCCCGAGCCAGAGCTCGAAGGATTGCCCGAATGGTCCTTCGCCCTCACCCGGAGCCATCTGGTAACTGTACTCGTGAGGCTCCCGGTGTTGATCTCGATCTCGTACCTGGGCGTGAAGCTCGAATCGTTCAGGTGCGTCACTACGTCCTTTACGACCGGGCTGCCGCCGCTCGACGACGTATATATCTCGACCTCGTAATGCGATACGTCCGTCTCCGCATTCCTGTTCCAGGTCCATATAAGGCGGCCGAACTTGGAGTCTCCCGAAAGTCCCGTGGGAGTCCCCGGGGCCGTCGAGTCTCCTCCGGCTATGTACCCGCTCCCCGAGTTATCCGCGACGACCCCGAGCCCCTTGAGCTCCCCCGTCGCGTTCAAAGATTCGATCAGAAAGTCATACAGCTGCCCCGGAACGAGCCCCTCTATCCGCGCCGACGTCGAGAAAGTCCCCGCCGACCTGTACGCGGCCACCCCGTCAGAGTGCAGCTTCACGCTCACGACCGCCCCGCTGTAATTGTCCTCGGGCGGCGTCCAGGTGATGAGCGCAAACGGATGCGCCGTGAATCCGACTATCCCCATCGACATGGTCACTGCGGCGCTCGTCACAGGGTCGGGAATCGTCTTCGTATAATCCGGCGTAATGTCGAACGATTCGTCTGTCGGAAGCTCCCCGCCCTCGTCCGTCACCGCCACATACGTATACGGTGCGGCGGAATACGGCACGAGCGTAAGCGAATTCGACCCGGCTGGCGTGGAGCTCGCGGCCGCGACCTCCCACGCGCTCCCTTCGAGCCCGAGCGTCGGCACGCTCACCGTCACGCGCTCCCCTCGCCTGACGGAGCCGCCCTCCTGCCCCGTCTCGATGGCCATCCGCTTCGCCGCTGCGGCGAGTCGCTTCCGCCTGTAATCTAGCCACCTGTCCGCCGTCTCGTGGTCGTGGACGAACGGCAGCGTGAGCGTCCTGTCCACTCCATTTGCACCGGACGCCCTTTCGAGCTCGTGCAGATACAGGCCCGACTCCTTGTTATTCTTTCGGTACCTGACCTTGAGGTCCTTCACCCTCTCGCCAGAATGCTGGTGCGTGATCTCCGGACTGCCCGTCAGAATGTTGTTCCATCCCGTCTCGTCCCCGAGTCCGAAGCTATGCGCTGACGATTTCGGCCTGTCCACCGCTATCGTCACGGCGTCCGCCTTCGACAGCACCATATCCCTGAACGAAAGGAGCCCCTGCGACTCGCCCGAGCCATTAAGTATATCCGTTATAGTTGTGTTATCTGTTATAGCTCCTTCGCACAGCATGTCGTCGATCTCGGTCAAGGCCGCCGCCGTGTCGAAAGAGCTCGAATCGATGTCGAGCCCGAGCCCCCATACCGAATTTGAGAGGACGCTCTCCACCGCCCTTACGACGTTCGTCTCAGCGGAGAAACCATTCACGTCGGCGTATACCGCATCTGTGCTCCCCGAAGTCCCGAGCCGCTTTTTGAAACGGACGAACGCCAGTCCGTCGTACGGCGAGGCCTGCGAGCCGTCGTAAAACCGCCACTCTCTCAGCCTGTAGTCGCTGCTCGAATTCGGCGTCGGGCTCCACGCCGAATCTACGGTAATCCTGTTATTCGCCGAATCGTACGCCGTAACATGCCTTATCTGCCCGGCTCCCGTCCCGGCGGTGATCTCCACCCACCAATACCTGTACCACCCGTCCGGCCGCCTGTCCCCGGCTTCGAGGGTGAGAGTAGCCGAAGTCCCGGACGCAGCGTCCCCCTCTATATCGTCGAGCGCCTGGTCCTCCCTGTAGACGGTGAACACCTCCGTGAAGTTCCCGCCGCCGAGCCCCTCGCCCTCGCCGATTATGTAGTCGTACTCGCGCTCCGCCTCGTCCGCCTTTATATAAAGGAGCGGCACTTTTACGGACCGTCCGAAGATCACAGGCACGGGCCTCCCGAGATCGTTCGCGACCACAACGTCGTCGAAACCCGGATCCGCCTCCTTCTCCGCGTCGACGATATCGTTCAGCGTCCTTCGCGGGAGCTCCTCGGTCAGCGCGACGGCGTCCATGTCCTCCACGCCGACGACACACCTGTGCGAAAGGGTCCACTCCGTCACGCGCCCCTTCCACTCCCTTACGTCACCCGCCTCGCTCACGAAAAATAGCCGCACGTACGCATCCGTAAGGTCGAGCGAGCCTATGAGCCCGTCCGAGTTGTCCAGCGCTAGCGACACCCGTTGAAATCCGGTTATCCCGAACCTCTCGCCGAACTCGGCCTCCTCCAGGCGCGGCATTTCGAGAAGCCGCCTCTCGAAAAACGCCCCCTCAGGGAACGCCCCCGAAGGCATCTCAGAGCTGTTCACCTCGGCGTAGATCGTCGGATACCCGTGATCGCTCCGCGCCTCGAGGAAATCTATCGACCACCTGAAGTTGTAGTCGGAAATGACTATCGAGCCCGAGCCTTGCACGGCGAGCTGCGACTGCCCTTCGAGCGCGGCTACGCCTCTTATCTCACCCGTGCCCTGTACGCTAATCTCGGCTCCGCCGCCAAGCTCCGCAAGGCCGCCCGCGATAGTTCCCGAAGCGTTAACCCCAAATCCGGCCGAGCCAATCAACTCGTGGTCGAGGTTCAGTTCGCCTGAGGCCTGGATATCCAGCTCGCTCTGTCCCTGCAAAGCAAAATTACCCAGCATCGAGCCCGCACCCTGAATATCAGTCTCAGCAGAGCCGCCGAGCTCATGGACGTTCAGATACCAGACGGTAAACTGAACATGGTCTACCCTTGCCGATCCAGCACCGCCACTCACCGATTTGGCTGATATTCCGACTCGCAAACTGAATACGACTTCACTTCTAGTCCAGGTAGTCCCCCACAGATCGCTGGCGCCGCCATAATTAACAGTTCCATCCGTTGTGGGCCATTCCCCTGCTTGAGCCTTATCGGAACCTACGTACCCGACTCCATTCTTATACAGCCTTATCGAATTATCAGAAACATTTAATGAGGCGACTGACTCGGAGCGCTCGATTGAAACCCTTATTCCTAATATGATTGCGCCTACCGGAATAGCGGCCAAACTACTGGGCGGCACCAGCAAATAATTAGAAATACCGTTTTCACCAAGAACCGCACTTGCGTACGTGTCGTCACTCGATTGGACGAAAAAGGTATTATTCCACGATATAGTTCCGACAGAGCTGTCATTTGTTGCGCTCGAAGCGCTGACTGTAATACTTGGCATGGCTCTCCGTTAGACCGCCGTTATAGTCAATCCACCATCGACCACTTTATACCCGTCCCCGTTCAGCACTTCGGCCGGCGTGTCCCACTCCCCGAACACGAGCACGTTCCCCGAGCTCGACGCATCGTATAGCCGCCACTCCTCCGTCGTTCCCAGGTCGCCGCTCGCCGTGCCGTAATCCTCCTCGTCGGCGTTCGCGATCTCCTTCGACGCCGCCGGGTCGAACGCAGTCTCGCTCCGCGCATATCCGCCGCCCGTAAACTCGCTCCCTCCGTCGTCTATCACGGCGAGGTAAACGCTCGACGGCATCGTGTAGGACGACGCCCCCAGCATGTGATTCACTATCAGCGGCTTCAGATAATCCGAGAAGTTATCCTGCGCGATTATCTCTATCGCCTCGTCCAGGATCTTCGGCGTAGTCCCCGCCGGGAAATTCCTCGTCGGGATCGAAAACCCGAAGATGAAATTCCCGCTCGTCTCCGCGTCCCATATTCCCACGTGCGTCACTGCTATCCCGCCCGCCGGCACCTCGTCGAACGTTATGTCCCCGTCGTTCGTCGCGGGCACGCCTGTAGACGCCGCGTTCCATCCCGTGGCCGGCTGCTTCCTCACATACCCCGAATAGCTATGCTCGTCTGCGCCGCCCAGTCCCGGGTCCCCGTCGTGTATCGATACGTAAACGGACGGCATCGTCCACTCCGCCCTCCCCGTCACGTGATCCAGTATCTTGTTTGCTCCGTATGTCCCTAATGGCATAAAACTCCGTCCTCCTTTTGCCCGAAGGCAGGTTTCATATTCTCAAACTTTTCATCTATTCAATTTGTCATTCCTGCGCTTGTCGCGGCGAAGGCTTGAGCCGTAGCCGGACAGGCAGGAATCCATTCATTGCTTCCGCCCGCAATCCATCCAGAATTCCTTGTCATTGCGAGGGAGCACTATATGGGACCGCGGCAATCCGTCTTTTACCTGTCACTGCGAGAAGCGCAGCGACGAAGCAATCCCCCCTTGTCATTTCGACCGCAGGGAGAAATCTCTCTTCTCCAATTCTATCATTCCCGAATGCCTTTACCTGCCGCGGCGTAGCCAGAGGCGAAGCCGGGTCGGGAATTCACTTCCGCCAGTAATCCACCAAGAATCTTCCCCCTCCCACTTAAAGAAGAAGGGTCAGTATGGGGGCTACACGCTCCCCTCCCCTACACCACCACCTCGAACAGCACCGTCCCGAAATCCGCCGTATTCACCCCCGGCGTGCTCACGCTTGCCCTGAGCTCCCCCGTCTTCTTCACGAGATACGCCTGCCAGCTCTCCCCGAGGTTAAAGTCCAGGAACAGCGTCGCCGTCGTGTCGCGCAAAAGCCCCGCTGCCTCTTCGAGCTGCGGCCCACGCATGTTCGTAAGCGCCTCCGTCCGGAGGGCGAACGATATCATCATCGGCGGCATGATCCCGAGCTTTATACGCTCGCTCCGCCCCGTCGGATACTGGTTCACGACGACGTTGCTGTCGGGGATAGCGTACTCCAGCGGATACTCCACCCACGTCGCCGCGTCGAGCTCGACGACGCCTACCGGTACGCAGAACGTCCCGATCCGGAAGTAATCGGCCCCGTCCACGGGCGGCTGCGCCGGGATATAGATACCGAGGTAGCGCTTCGACGTGAGCGTGATCTCGTCCACCCGCCTGCAAACGCCGTGCATCGGGTCCATCTCCACGGCCCTCTCGCCGCCCACGTCGGCCCACCCGCTCGCCCCGTCCGCCGACTCCTGGTACTTGAACGCCGCGAAATTCACCCAGTCGAGGTACGCCGTCAAATCCGTCCGCGCCTCGCCGAGGTCGATAACCACCCTCTGCGGCGCCGCGACAGTTGTGGACCTCCATGCCCTCTGCGGCGACACCCGCGCGACGATATTCGACGCCGGGAACTCCGCCGCCTCGCTCGTCGCCGACTCCACCGCCACATCCATAAACCCCTTCGCTAACCGTCTATTCGCCATTAACACTCTCTCTTTGCCCACATTTTTAACCCCCCTTAGTAAAAGGGGGTCAGGGGGGATTTAATCCTTCTACTCTTGTCATTCCCGAATGCTTGTATCGGGAATCCATGTCTTTCACAATCTGTCATCCTGCCTGTCCGGCGCTTGTCGGGGCGTAGCAATGCGAAGCC
>JBFWTW010000135.1:0-8273 GCA_050247635.1 Candidatus Dadabacteria bacterium
TTTCTCCAGTTTCACATAGAAGTCTTCTTCGCCTTCCTTTATCTCCACCGGATGATCGATGACTGTATCCCCTGCTTTGAAGCGGAGCAGAAGGGGGAAATGATACCGCCCACTGAATGGTTATAAGACCGGCCAGGAAGAAGCTCTGCATCATGGTTCCGAGAGCGTTCTTGGATCTAACGAGGCCGCCGTAAAACAGAAAAAGCCCCGGTATTGTCATCATCAATACCAGAGCGGAAGACGTCAACATCCAGGCCGTGTCTCCGGTGTCCAGAGTCGAAGCCCCTTCCTGAGCGAACGACAGCTCGGGAAATAACACAACCAAAGCCAATAAAAACAGCGCAGCTAGCGCTGGAAGTTTATACTTCAGCCAGGTCCTTATCATATAGAATCATCCTTTGTGTTAGCGGTTTTAAACGTGAAATGACTCGAGCGTGTCCGGACCCCCCCTTGCCAGAATCAATCTCGTTTATCAGTCATTTTTACTCGCAAGCTGTATACCAGATGGATGTGCATATTATTGTTAATAGTTATGGGCTCTTGCAGTAAGCAACTTAAGTCAGCATACACAGGCGTGCCTAAAAATTAGGCAAGTGGTCTTAAAATTTAAGCATCTAAGGTAAAATCCGGGCGCTTCATACAATATACGATATCGAGAAGTGGCCGTGCTACGATGCGATCTTCAGGTTTGAAGAGCATGTATTCCGCTTGAGAAAAGTGCCCGGGCAGCTAGAACTTTGTAAAAAGCGAAACGGCCGGCGAGCCAGTGATCAATGGAGAATCACTGCTCACCACAACCATCTGAATTTCGTCACTATTTGTTAAGGCTTACTACGACCCTTCCCTTCTGGCCGCCTTTTAAAATGAGATCTATCTGCTCGTCGAGGCCGCCCAGCGTAACCTCGGTGGCTATGCCGTCAAGGTCTATCTTCCACTCGCCTGCGAGCTTCGACCACACCTTCCTTCTCTCGTCCATCGGGCAGTACGCCGAATCTATGCCGACGAGTGACACGCCCCTCAGAATGAACGGGTAGACGTTTATCGGGAGCTCGCCCGAGGCCACGTTCCCGCAGCATGTTATGACGCCGTGCTGCTTTGCCGACTTTATAGCGGTCGCCAGTATATCGCCGCCCACAGTATCGACGGCGCCGGCCCATCTCCCCTTGAGTAGAGGCCTTCCGGATGTGTCCGCAGAATCCGCCCTGCTTATGATTTCCTTAACCCCGAGCCCGGTCAAAAATTCCTTCTGATCCGTCTTGCCGGTAGACGCGACCACGCTGTAGCCCGCTTTGGCGAGTATAGCGCACGCGACGCTCCCGACGCCGCCCGTCGCCCCCGTGACGAGGACTTCGCCCATGTCCGGCGTGGTGCCGTATTCTTCCATCTTGTATACGGAGAGCGCGGCCGTAAACCCCGCCGTGCCGTATATCATGCTTTCCCTCGTGGAAAACCCCTCAGGAAGGCTGACCACCCACCCGGCAGGCACGCGTATGTACTCGCCGTAGCCCCCGTCGGTATTAGCGCCGAGGTCGTAGCCCGTTACGAGAACCTCCTCCCCGGGCTTTACCTGCGGGGAAGAGCTCTCCTCGACGACCCCGGCCGCGTCAATCCCCGGTGTATGCGGGTAGTTCTTCGTAACTCCCTTGTTTCCCGTCGCTGAAAGTGCGTCTTTAAAGTTAAGCGAGGAATAGTGAACCCGTATCAGAACCTCCCCTTCCGGAAGGTCAATGACCGACCGCTCCTTGATAGACCTTGTGAACTTGCCGCCTTCCCCCTCTTCTACAACCAGTGCTCTGAATTTTTTGTCGCTCATGGAATCGCCTCCTCGAAATTCCGCATTTTCGCGCGGGGACGGGATATATAAACACCCCCAAGAAATATTACCGAATATTCGGTAATGACAACCGCGCGAGGGCATCCGGAGGTAGTTTAAAACCAGTTGCCCACAGCGAAGGCGGGTGATATGCTTTGCATATACACAAAAGTCCTGATCCGAAAAGGCAAACCGCTCGAAAGGGCGGGGCGCAATGCCGAAGCCTAAAGGCCACGAGCCCATGGCGACACGGTTGCCGAACAGAGGGACCCCGAATCTTTATCCTGCATTGCTATGCCCTCGAAACGGACACGGACTGGGGGGTGGTACAGTGAAATACGCTGTCTTTTTCCTTCTTCTGGCTTTTTCATTTCTCGCTGCGGACGGAGCGCCCGCCGTCGAGCTTACGACGGTGAAAGTCGCGGGAGGCTTCTCCGATCCTCTATACCTCACCTCCCCGGTCGGCGACTCGCGCCTCTTCGTGGTAGAGCAAAACACGGGACGCATCAGGATCATAAAGAACGGAGTCGTTCTTCCGACGCCGTTCCTCGACATCGGGGCCAAGGCGTCGAGCAGCGGCGAAAGAGGGCTTCTCGGTCTCGCGTTCCACCCGAACTATTCCTCGAACGGCTACTTCTACGTGAACTACACGGACAACAGCGGCAACACCGTCGTAGCCCGCTACAGGGTCTCGGGAAATCCCGACGTCGCAGACGCCGCGAGCGAGACGGTCCTCATGACGGCAACCCAGCCGTTCAGTAACCACAACGGCGGGATGATGGCCTTCAGCCCGAACGACGATTACCTCTACATAGGCATGGGCGACGGGGGCTCGGGCAACGACCCCGGGAACAGGGCCCAGGACGGAAACGTGGTCTTCGGCAAAATACTCAGGATGGACGTCGGGAACGGCACCGTCTTCAGGGACGCGCCGGGAAACCCCTTCAGCAATAACCCGTCGTTTCTGGGCAGCATATGGGCCCTCGGGTTCAGAAACCCGTGGAGGTTCAGCTTCGACAGACTGAACGGCGACCTCTACATAGCGGACGTCGGCGAGGGCTCGCGCGAGGAGGTTAGCTGGCAGTCGGGCGACAGCTCGGGCGGGGAGAACTACGGCTGGCGCTGCATGGAGGGTAAGGCCTGTACGGGTCTCTCCGGATGCACGTGTAACTCCCCCGGGCTGACGATACCCCTCCACGACTACACCCACTCCGGCGGGAACTGCTCCATAACCGGCGGATACGTATACAGGGGCACAGACATACCGGAGCTCGACGGCACGTATTTCTACGCCGATTTCTGCACGGGGAGGATATGGTCCTTCAAACGAAACGGCAGCGGCGCTACACAGCTTACCGAGCGCACGGCAGAGCTAAAGCCCCAAACGGGCGGGACCATAAACAACATCACCTCGTTCGGAGAGGACGACGGGGGCGAGATATATATAGTCGACAAGGACGGCGAGATATTCAAAATTGTCGAGAGAACCGGGCCGGGCCCGACTCCCACCCCAACGGCTCCCCCCACGCCGCAGCCCGGGAATCCTGTGCTCGGAGCTCTCAGTCCCGGAACTGCGGGCACGCGGAACACTGTAGCAGTAACCGGCGCGCCGCCGGGTGCGAGGGTAAGTTTCGCCTATTCCCTGATTTCGTCAGGTTCGACGGTTTTAAGAGGCGGCGCATGTAACGGCCAGATTCTACGTTTGAGCCGCGCGAGCATAATAGCTTCCGGGACAGCGAATTCGGTCGGCCAGGCTACGCTGAGCCCGACACTTCCGTCCAGCACCGGTGGGAGAACGATTTATATGCAGGCGATAGTCGAGAGCGGAGCCTCGTGCATTCTGACGGACAGGACTTCCCAGTCCATCGGGCGCGCGCAGGCGTCCCCGGGAGGAGGAGGCAGAGGCCCGACCCGTCCGTCACGGCCCGGGGGCGGCTTCGGCGGTGGCAGCGGCGGATTCGGGGGCGGCAGCGGACCTAGTAGAGGCGGATTAGGCGGCGGTTTCGGTCCGGGCGGCGGTTTCTTCGGCGGAAGATAAAGCTCACGTCAGATAATGCGCCGGCATTGTACGCAAAGTGTAAACGGATTCCGGGGTTTTAGGGAAGATTTTACTCGCCGACCGGGACATAAATCTTTCCGCCCGCGTTTGCGAATTCCTTGGACTTCTGCTCCATGCCGGTCTTTACAGCATCCGATTCGGTGAGGCCCTTCGATTTGGCGTAGTCCCTCACTTCCTGCGTTATCTTCATCGAGCAGAACTTGGGCCCGCACATCGAGCAGAAGTGCGCGACCTTGGCCCCTTCGGCCGGAAGGGTCTCGTCGTGGAACTCCTTCGCCGTGTCTGGGTCGAGCGAAAGGTTGAACTGGTCGTTCCACCTGAACTCGAACCGCGCCTTGCTGAGGGCGTTGTCCCTCACCTGTGCGGCCGGGTGCCCCTTGGCGAGGTCTGCGGCGTGGGCCGCTATCTTATAGGTTATAACCCCTTCCTTAACGTCCGTCCTGTTCGGAAGGCCGAGGTGCTCCTTCGGCGTCACGTAGCAAAGCATCGCAGTCCCGTACCATCCTATCATCGCCGCGCCTATGGCGGAGGTGATATGGTCGTATCCGGGGGCTATGTCCGTGGTCAGGGGACCCAGCGTGTAGAACGGCGCCTCCCGGCACCATTCGAGCTGCTTGTCCATGTTCTCCTTGATCATGTGCATAGGCACGTGGCCGGGGCCTTCTATCATCACCTGAACGTCGTGCCTCCAGGCGACTTCCGTAAGCTCGCCGATGGTCTTGAGCTCGGCGAACTGCGCCCTGTCGTTTGCGTCGGCTATGGAGCCCGGCCTTAGGCCGTCACCGAGCGAGAATGCGATGTCGTACGCCTTCATTATCTCGCATATCTCTTCGAAGTTCGTGTAGAGGAAGCTCTCCTTATGATGCGCGAGGCACCACTTGGCCATTATCGAGCCGCCGCGCGAAACGATGCCGGTGACCCTGTCGGCTGTAAGGTGTATGTATCCGAGGAGAACGCCCGCGTGTATCGTGAAGTAGTCTACTCCCTGCTCGGCCTGCTCGACGAGCGTATCGCGGAATATCCCCCACGTAAGGTCCTCGGCCTTGCCGTCGACCTTTTCGAGCGCCTGATAAATCGGAACCGTGCCGACGGGCACGGGGGAGTTGCGCATTATCCACTCCCTCGTCTCGTGTATGTTCTTCCCGGTCGAGAGGTCCATTATCGTGTCGGCCCCCCACCTGCACGCCCAGACGGCCTTTTCGACCTCTTCCTCGATGCTGGATGTGACGGCGGAGTTGCCGATATTGGCGTTTATCTTTACGAGAAAATTCCGCCCGATTATCATCGGCTCGGACTCGGGATGATTGATGTTGGACGGTATTATCGCCCTTCCCTCTGCAACCTCGTCCCTTACGAATTCGGGGGTGATGTGCGTCCGGGGAATATTCGCCCCGAAGCTCTCGCCCGGGTGGTATTTCCCGAGATCCCCGAGGCTGCCGCGGAGTTCGTCTATTCGCTGATTCTCGCGTATCGCTATGTATTCCATCTCGGGGGTTATTATCCCCTTCCGCGCATAGTGCATCTGCGTCACGTTCGCGCCGGCCTTGGCGCGGAGGGGCTTTCGTATGTTCCCGAACCTAATCGCCAGAACGCCCGACTTTCCGGCCGAGGCCCGTGCGAATCCGGAAGAGAATTCCGGGAGCTCCTCGACGTCCCCGCGTCCGAGGATCCAATCGCTCCTTAGGGGTTCGAGCCCCTTGTGGACGTCTATTTCCTTTTCAGGGTCGGTGTAGGGGCCGCTCGTGTCGTATACGGTAATGGAGGAGTTCAGCTGCGGCGAGCCGTTATCGCCGAACCCGGGGGCCGAGCTCCCGACCTCTATCTCGCGCATGGCGACTTCTATCGGATGAAGCCTGCCCTTGACGTATATCTTTTTGGAATTGGGGAACGGGCTCCGGGTTATCGCGTCGCGTCCCGGTATTTTTTCCCGTTTTGTATTTATTCCCATCGGATAAAGCTCCCTTATTAATTCTTTTACGCACCTTACCCCGGGCAGGGGCCCCTTTCGATTAGTATAAGAGTAACTACCCTAAAGCGCAATCGAAAAGGGATTGTGTAAGCCGGGCCGTCCTGTAAAATAAACCCATGCCTGAGATAATCCTCGGAATCGAAAGCTCGTGCGACGAAACCTCCGCCGCCGTCATAACCGACGGGCGCAAGGTGCTGTCCAATATCGTCGCTTCCCAGGCCGACATACATAAGGAATACGGCGGGGTCGTCCCCGAGATAGCGTCTAGAAAGCACGTCGAGCTCATACTCGCCGTGATCAAGAAGGCTCTCACGGAAGCCGGCATCGAGAAGAGCGACATAACGGGCGTCGCCGTCACGAGCGGCCCCGGACTCATAGGCGCGCTCATGGTCGGGCTTTCGACGGCCAAGGCTCTCGCCTACGGCCTCGGCGTGCCGCTAATAGGTGTGAATCATCTGGAAGCGCACCTCGCCGCCGTGCATATAGAGCACGACGTCGAGTTCCCTTTCGTCGGGCTAGTCGTATCGGGCGGACATACGAGCCTCTATCACGTCACCGACCATACCGGCTTGACCATTCTTGGGAAGACGAGGGACGATGCGGCAGGCGAGGCGTTCGACAAGGCCGCGAAGCTCCTCGGCCTCGGATACCCGGGCGGCGTTCAGATAGACAGGCTGGCAAAGGAGGGAGACCCCGAAGCGGTCAAATTCCCGAGGCCGTTCAAATCCTCCTCTACGTTCGATTTCAGCTTCAGCGGGCTAAAGACGTCGCTCGTGTATTATCTGAGAAAGCACCCCGAGCCGAATGACAGGGAGCTCAGGGACATTTGCGCCGGGTACCAGGAGGCGATAGCCGAAACACTCGTCGAGAAGGCTCTTATGGCGGCCAAGGCGCGCGGCGTGAAAAGCGCCGTTATGGCGGGAGGGGTTGCGTGTAATTCCAGGCTCCGGGCCCTCGCCTCCGAGAGGTTCGGAGAAGAAGGCATAGGCGTCTACATACCATCCCCCGTTTACTGCACGGATAACGCGGCGATGATAGGCGTCCTCGGTTCTTATACCTTCAGGGAAGGCAGGACGTCCGACCTCTCGCTGGGTCCGTTTTCCACCTCGCGCACGAAATACGCGAGAGGAAAGGGCAAGCTCGCGAAAGCCTCCCCCGCTCAGTCCTCGTAATCGACCACCGCCCTCTCCGAACGAATCTCCCCGACGAAATCCACTATTTTAAGGTGCTCGGGATGGTTCTGGTACGCATCGAGCCCTTCCATGTCCGAAAACTCCGAGTAAAGAACGACGTCGAACGCCGTTGGGGAGGAGTTAAAATTAATCCCGACCTCGATTGCCTTTATGTCCTCTATCTTGTCCTTTAAATCTTCTAGCGATTCCTTCAGCTTCTTCGCGTTCTCTTCCCTGGATGCACCCGCGGCGAATTCCTTCAGTCTCCACATTACTATATGCTTTATCACTTCAAATCCTCCTCGGCAGAGTGGTTCAAGATCCCGGAAGCACCGAATCCCCGGCGGGGCCGGCCTTTTGATTTTTCCGGGGAAGCAAATAGAATAATACTAACCGGAGCACAGGATTCCGCACAACGGGGCGTCGCGCAGAGGCAGATTCAGGACCGGTCACCCCATCCTTTTCGTTATACTTTAATCTTTTAGCACAGAACATTTGCAAGGCGGTCGGGAGAATAAGCATTGGCTGTTACGGAAGTCGAAGAGCCCGGACGGGGCAGGAAAACTTACGACCTCAAGATAATTAAGTGGCTTTACGGATTCTCCGGTCCGTACAGGAAATATTTGTTCCTGTCGCTGGCCCTCATGCTCATGACGGCCGCTCTTGAGCTCGCCGTCCCCTACATAGCCAAGGTTGCAGTCGATAAGTACATATACCCCTCCTGGAGAGCCGCCTCGTTCGAAGGCGACGCAGGCAAAAAGCCCGGGGCCGAGGCGCTCGAAAATAAGCTCCTTGCGCTCGATCCCTCGCTCGTCATCAAGCTCGGCGCCGGCTCCTACCTCGTCGATATGTCGGCCCTCGGAAACGAAGACAGGAGTAACCTCGAAAAGCTCGGTCTCGCTGGCAGTGAGAAATTCCTCGTAGTTAAGCCCGAGGAGCTCCCGGCCAAAGACCGCGCCGAGATCGGCGGGATAATCGGCAGATACCCAACGGCTTTCGGCGAGGCCGGCGGTGCGTATTACATAAGCTACGGCGCGCTCAAGGGCCTCGGCCGGGGCGACCTCCTCACCCTAAGGAGCGAGGAGATAAGGGAAGTCGGCATACTTGCCGCCGTGCTCTTTTTATGCCTCACAGGAATATTCATATTCAGCTCCGCGTTCACCTATCTTCTCAATTTCTCGGGCCACAGGATAATGCACAGGGTAAGGACCGAGGTCTTCGCCAGGACGCTCCGTTTACCGCAGTCGTTCTTCGACAAAA
>JBFWTW010000136.1:0-8153 GCA_050247635.1 Candidatus Dadabacteria bacterium
ATTCCTCGCTCGCTCGAAATCGTTGGGAATGACAGAAAAAACTTTAAAAGCGAGATCCTGAATTAAATTCAGGATGACGGGTTGAGAGGTGGTGATGGCGAAGAGGGCTAAGGCTGCGGATTCCGGTGAGGTGAAGGAGGGAGGCGCGGCTGGAGATTCGGAAGAGAAGGTGTTTACGGAGGCGGAGCTTAACGCGGAGCTGGAGGCGCGGCTCGAAAGCGAGCGCGGGAGGATTGCGGCGGAGTTCGAGGACGGGCTCCGAAGTGCGGGCGCCGATGGCATTGACGGAGTGCGCGAGCTAGTGAAGCGTCTCAGGGACAAGGAGGAGGCTGCGGAGGCTTTGGCCGCCGAGGGAGTACGCGCCGACGAGGAGGCCGTGGAGTGCGAAAGGCGGTTCGAGCATGAGCTGAGAAGGCATGAGGAGGAGACGCGCGAGTGGCGCGGGAGGTATGAAGCGCTCCTCAGGCGTTCCGAGCTTACGCAGGCCGCGCTCAAGGCGGGGGCCGACCCGTCGAACGTGGACATGATCGTGACGTTTACGGAGGGGAGCGTGAAGGTCGCCGAGGGCGGCGGGTTCCAGGTCGTCGGGAAGGACGGCGGGGCGGCGCTCGACCCGGAGACGGGAAGGGAGATGACTGTCGAGAGGTACATGCACGGGTTCTTGTCGGAGAGGCCTGGGCTCGTGAGGCCGTCGCAGGCGAGGGGCGCGGGGACCGGGACGCTGGGCGGCCAGCAGGGGAGGTATAGCCTCGAAGAGATAAGGGAGATCGCGCGGACCGATCCGAAGAGGTATGCGGAGCTTAAGGGGGAGGGGGTTGTGCAGGAGGCTTACGAGAGGCATTTGAAGGAGGGTTAGGAGAGAATGATTGCAGCGGTCGCACAAGGCGCGCCCTCGCAATGATAAAGAATTCTTGATGGATCGCGAGTGGGAAACTGAATGGATTCCTGCCTGCGCAGGAATGACAGAAGTGTGGTGATTCCTCGCTCGCTCGGAATTGTCCCCTCCGGCTTCGCATAACTTCGCTGTGACAGGCCTTTTCCCAAGGGGGAAATTAAAGACTGGATTCCCGATACAAGCATTCGGGAATGACAGAAATAAGGACTCGAAGTGACAAAAGATGAGATTCTGAAACAAGTTCAGGATGACTACTAAAAATAAATATGACAGAAGGGTGGGGTCACGGCGGTGCCACGACGCTGAATTCATGCACGCGTGGCGTGTAAATCCCCCCTAACCCCCCTTTTCCTAAGGGGGGATGTAAAGGCAAAGACAAAAGATAGATTTCTCCCCTGCGGTCGAAATGACAAGATTGAACTGAATGGATTCCTGTTGTTTTGTGCTGAGTTACTTTCGAGCAGTACTATAGATAATTTCGTGCAGTCGGCGAAGGGCGTCCGATTCCTCGCTCGCTCGAAATCGTTACAGGAATGACAGAAATAAGGGAACCCCCACCCTAATCCTCCCCCTATTCATAGGGTGAGGGAAAATAATGAAGCAGAATTAATAAAGAGTGTGGAGTGAAAATAATAACGAGGCTGCGGTATACGCGGCCGGAACCGGGAGGTTTTTTGAATGGGTAATGTAACAACTACGACAGCGGCTGCTATCATCCCAGAGATATGGGAGGCGGAGGTGGAATTCGCCGCCCACAACAACAGGGGATTCAGCGGCAGGATCATGGAATTTCAGTTTGCTGGGCCGGGGGACGTATTGCACATCCCCAAGATCGGCGCGATAAGCGCGGCTGCGTTTTCGGGTGTGGTGTCGTACACCGCGAACACGGAGACTTCGGTGGACATAACGCCGGACGTGTCGTACGCCGCCGTGCAGATAGACAGGAAGGCGGACGTGAGGTCTGTGACGAGCCTCGGGAACGTGTACCAGGTGGAGCTGGGGCAGTCGCTCGCGCAGTACGAGGACGAGCAGATCGCCGGGCTCTACGCCGGGCTTTCGAGGAGCGTCGGCGGGTCTTCTGATTTCTCCGAGGCGAATTATCTCCTCGCCATAAGGAACCTGATACAGTACGGGAAGAACAAGGTCGTGATGGGGATGACCCCGATATGGGGCGTCTTTCATCCGGCGCAGTGGGACCATGTGCTCACCGTGTCGAATTTAAATTCGGCGCAGGTAAGGGGCGAGATCGACGGGCCGGCGAAGACGGGATCCATCGACCTTGCGTACGGCGTGAATATCAGCTTCAGCTCGAGCGTGCAGGTATCGACGACGGCGAGGAACATGATCTATACGAGCAGGGCATTTGCGATAGCGAGAAAACAGACCCCGACTATAGACGTCGAGTTCGACGCGGACACCTTGTCCACAAAGATTGTGGCATCACAGGATTTCGGTGTGGCCGAAATGAACGACGACCTAGGGGTAGAGTACCAGACGAACGCGAGCTGAGCGGTCGGGGGATGAAACGGAAGGGCGCGGTTTCGTGAGGGGCCGTGCCCTTTTTTATTTTAGCGCAGGAATGACAGAATAAGAGAATTCTCTCGCTAACAGAAATGTGGTCAGGATGTTTCCCAGGGGAATTTGGGACGTTTCCTTTCTTCGACTTCTGAAATGTCGGGAATTACCAAAACATATTCCTTGATTAGTTTTTGAGCTCTTGGGCTTTCCACAGGAATCATCGTGTTTCGGTTTTCGCAAGACGGGCGGAGATTCCGGTGCATGGCGTATATGTATTGGGCCAGTTGGACTCCGAATATGAGAAAGTCTTGCATCTTGAAATCGTTATAAGGCCTTCCGATGTGGTGGCAGATGACGCAGAGTTTAAGCATTCGAAAATGATAATCGGGAATGTAGCGGGATGGCAAGTGGAGTGGCGGGAGAGAGATTTCTAGCGCGGGATCGGATTAGCAGGAGTAAAGACGAGATCCTGAATCGAGTTCAGGATGACGGCAACTACTAAATCCCCCCGTACCCCCCTTTTTCTAAGGGGGGATGAAAAGCAAAAACTGGATTCCCGATGTATAGGCGGGTTTCGAGCGGTACTGGATAAACGCTTGTGCAGTGAGGTGGCAGCGTCCGATTCCTCGCTTGCTCGAAATCGTTGGGAATGACAAATGTTAATGCCAAATATTTAAAAGAGTGTGGAGTGTGAGAATGGCGGAGATAAAGGATGTTGTGATCGGGGAGGAGGGGGAAGCGGGAGAGTATGAAGGCGCGGGGAATCCGAGTCTTCCGGGCGAGGGGTATCCGGGGTACGCGGTCGGGTATCCGACGTGCTCGGAGCCGTCGCGGACGAACAGGGGATGCGACGCGTGGGGGAAGTGCGTAACGAAGGGCGAGGGGCCGTACACCGTGATGTTCGAGAATCCCGCCGGGAGGAGATCGGCGACGCACTGCCGGAACTGGATGTACAAGCTCCAGTACAAGCAGGGGCTCGGGTACAGGGCCGTGGATGACGAATGGATGGACTGCACGGAGAGCGTGGCGGTGGACCCGTCCGACATAAAGAAAGGGACGCGGCAGAAGAGGTACAGGATGAAGGTCGAGGGCGTCAGGATGCCTGTGCCGGGGCCGCGCGGAGGGCGCGGAAGTGGCGATAGAAGAGAGGACGATTCGGAGAAAGGGGCGAAAGCCGGAGTGGGAAGTAAGGGCGACAGGAAAGGACGTCAACGAGCTAAGGGGGCTCATGAGGGAGGCGTCGGAGAGGACTAACGAGAAAAACGAGGCGCTCCGGAAGGAGATAGGGATGGTGGAGATGGAGACTTCTTCTGGGAAGCGGGACGTCGTCAGGGAGGACGACGCGCGGAGGATGGAGAGAAAGGGTTTCCGGCCGGTGAGGAAGTCGTTCGTCGTGCCGGATTTGCCGTGGTTAAGAAAAAAGGAGAGGTGAGAGAATGAAAGAAATAAGATTCGAGCCGTTTGCGGAGTTCGAGGATGTGGGCGCGAGCGCCGAGGCCGCCGTATCGACGCCGGTGTATTTCGGGAAGGTGGACAGCACCAGGCTGGTGAAGGCGACGCTGGATACGACGGGGTCCGATTTTTACGGGGCGACGCTGAGCGTGAAGCTCGTGGATTCGGCGAACAAGACCGGGTTCGGGGACGTAGAGGACGGAGGGTTCACGGACCAGACGGAGCCCGGCGCGGAGAGCATAACTTTCGCGCTCGGGGCAGATGTGCACATTGGCACGCAGGGGGACAACTACGGGAAGTATCTGGCCGTGAGTTACGAGACCGACGGCGGGGATTCCGGAGGGACGACCGCGATTACGGGGACTGTTGTTCTGGAGAATGTGTTTGTGCCGGATGACAGGGTGACGTTGAGGTTGTGATGGGAGTTTGGGAGAGATTTTAAATCCCCCCTGACCCCCCTTTTCCTAAGGGGGGATAAAAGATAGAAAGCCAAAGCGAGATCCTGAAACAAGTTCAGGATGACTACAAAGGAGAAAGAGAGATTTCTCCCTATTTTAATTTGAGGTTTTTCCGAGCTGTACCATATGAGCTTTCTTGCAATCAGGCCAGGGCGTCCGATTCCTCGCTCGCTCGAAATCGTTGGTCGAAATGACAGGAAAACGAGGTGAGGTCGCGGCAGAGTGCCGCGACTCGAATTGATGCACGCGAGGCGTGCTGGATTCCCTATACAAGCGTTAGGGAATGACAGAAGGGTGGTGATTTCTCGCACGCTCGAAATTGTTGCAGGAATGACAGATTATAAAGATTAAATCCCCCCTGACCCCCCTTTTCCTAAGGGGGGAAATGATTTCTGATGTATTACATAAGGTGCCCCCTCACCCTGGCCCTCTCCCCCGTTGGGGAGAGGGAAATAGTAGTGGTGACGTGTACTGGCATTCGTTCCTTTGGGGGGGCGGGGAAGTGGAAAAAGGGGAATGTCGTAAAGGAGGTTGAGATGGCGTATTCGAATGATGGGAATGTGGAGCAGTTTATACCGGACATATTTGACCATGGTGTGCCGGGGATAATCGACGGCGGGGTGAGCACGACTCTTGCCGGCGCGGTGTATGCCGGCGCGGGTTCGGTAACTGTCGCCGACGGCTCGGGCATAGCAGCCGGAGATTATCTGAAGCTCGATTCGAAGGGGAACGTCGAGGTCGTGAAGGTGGACGGCGTCGAGTCGAACGTCGTTACGCTCGACGAGGATACTCCTCTTCGCAAAAGCCACAGGACCGGAGTGAAGGTGGCGCAGGTGGATTCGCCGGGCTTCAGCGCCGACCACGACGAGGCGGCGTACGACATAGACAGGATCATCGAGGTGAAGTGGTTCAGGCCGCGCGCGAGGGAGAGGTACGGGAGGAATATTGAGTTCCTGGGCAGGGACCTCGAGTTCGACGCGGAGCTGATGCTGAACGCTGCAGTGCAACTGAAAAAGGCGGCGGTATACAGGGTGCTCGGCGGGTACGTGTGCCCGAAGCTCTCGAAGGCGACGCGGAACGCGGACGCCTGGGAGAAGAGGGCCGAGGAGTTCTCGAAGCGTTTCGACGAGGAGATAGAGCGCGTACTTGCAGCCGGGATAGATTACGACTGGGACGCGAGCGGGCAGGTGGACAGGGACGAGAACAGGATACCAGCGACGTCGTTTTACGTCGGGAGGGCCTAGCGGATGATCACCATCGACACGTCGGAGCTTTCGGAGTTCCTGAAAAGCCTCGGCGCGAGGCTCGAAAAGGGATTTGACTCGCGTAAGGCGCTCCTCGAATCGGGGCGGCTGATCGCGTCGCTGATAAAGACGCGGACGAAATCGGGGAAGGACGTGGACGGGAAGCCGTTCGCCCCCTATAAAAACAGGGGCGGAAAGGTAGACCTCGACGCGAGCGGCGAGATGCTGGGGGCTATCGAGGTGCGGCTCGTCTCGGACATGGAGGCCGTCGTCGGCATATTCGACCCCGTTCAGGCGAGGAAGGCGATAGTGCATCAGATGGGGCTCGGGAAGATGCCGGCCCGGAGATTCTTCGGGCTCGGGCGGGACGCAGCGGGCGTGACGGCCGAGATCGGGGCGATATTCGCGCGCGAGCTCGGGAAGGCCACGGGGAAAATATAATGGCAACGAACATAAGAGAGGAAATAGACAAGGCGCTTGCGGATTCGCTCCGTGAGTCGGCGCTGATACAGCTCGTAACGAGGGAGTTCGTCGGGGTGGACATGGAGTCGGGGGCAATCGAGGGGATAAGCCACCTGGAGATGCCGGCCGTGATAGTGAACACGGGGAACGAGACGGGGTACGTCGAGATACCGGGCGGGAAGACGCGGGCGAAGTACAGCCCGGAGATCGTCGGGTACGTGTACGACGAGGACGAGTATTTCACGGAGCTTAACGAGCTGATAGCGGAGACGAAGAAGATGCTCTTCGCGTCGAGGCGGGTTATGCACGGCGGGGCGTGCGTCGGAATACTGAACGGCCTCACCGCGCTTACGACCGACAGGGGGAGGCTCGCGCCGTACGGGGCGTTTTCGATGACGCTCGAGATCTTATACGATTACGAAACTGTGACCGGAGGGGAGTTGGGAACATGAAAAAATTGATACTGTGCGTTCTGGGCGTGCTGGCTTTCGCGGCGGGCGCCGAGGCGGATTCGGACAGGATAATGATGGACACGAGCGCGGCGGCGCTCGGGTCGGCGGGGACGTACTCGACCGATGCGTTCCTTGCAGAGAGTTACAAATACGCGGCCGTGACCGTCGTTGCGGACGAGGACAGCGCCGAGGACGGGGTGAAGATAGAGCAGTCGTGCGACGAGGATTGCGACACGGCGGCGGAGCCCGCGTTCCAGTACGTGTCATCCTGGAGCTACACGGCCGGGTCGGCGAACAACCAGTATGTTGCGGAGCTCAACTGCAAGTGCGCGAGGGTGACCTACGTGAACGGATCGAACGCGCAGGGGAGCTTTCACATATCTACCTACCTTAAGCTCGACTAGCGCGGGCTCCTTTTAGACAACCAGAGAGGGGAATCGATGAGAAAAGCGATAATACTATGCGCGCTGTTGTGCGCGGCGGGGATCGCCGCGCGTGCGGACATACAGCAGGACGTGATTAACAGGGACCCGGCGGGTGCGTCCGGGGGCGGGGGCGGCGGAGGAGGGACAGTGACTGTCGGCGAGTCCGACGGGAGCCCGTCCGTGAGCGACGCTTCGACCATATCGTTCGACCAGTCGAAGGGGTTTACAGTGACAGACGAGGGCGGGGGAGAGGCCGAGGTTGGGCTTTCGCTCGGGGCCGCGCTCGTCACGTACGACGATACGAACGACGGATATCCGGCGGGGGTGCTAAACGTAGAGGACGCGCTCGACGCCCTCGTCAGCGAGCCGGAGGGTGGGCCGAACGGCGAGGACAGCCTGATACCTTTCGAGAATCTGAAGAATGTGCCGGCGTTTCGGAAGACGCTTTTTCAGATCAGGCCGCAGGCGAATGAGCCGCCGGCGTCGAATTTCGCCACTATGTATTCCCGGAACGGGCATCCGGGCCTTAGCTTCGACGGGAACGTTTGCGCCGCCTGGAGTTTCGTAATGCCGAACATCTACGGCGGAAACGGGGTTACGGTGGACGTGTGGTTAGTGTCTACGGAAACGTCGAACGATACGGACTGGGACGGCTCGTGGGAGAGGATAGCGACCACGCAGGATATCGACTCGGACTCCTTCGCGACGGCCATAAGCGCGGACAATAACAATAACAACGCTACCTCTGGAATACCGGCGAAGGTTTCCATAACATTTACAGACGGCGCCCAGATGGATTCGTGCGCTGCCAATGAGCTTTGCAGGTTCAGGCTTTGCCGGGATGCAACAAGCGACACGGGCGGGGCTTCGAACGGCAACGCTGTTTTGATAGGGGGGCAGATACGTGAGACGCCTTAAACCGATCCTGACATGCCTGCTCTTTATACTCGGGCCATGTAGCGCCTATCCGGCATGGCTCTATGACGGCACCGACTATGTCTCGGTGGCGGACGGCGCCGCCACGACGCTGCCCAACGGCGACTGGGCTATCGGGGGATGGATAAAGCTCGACACGACTTCGGGATGGCCCAACGACTACACAGTTGTATCCGCCGGCGTCGATGGCGGTTCGGAAGGTGAGTTTACACTCGGCATCGACCAGGATGGCGGCAGCTCGACTCGAGTAGAGTTGTATATAGCCGACGATTTTTACGGCTCGGAAGTGTCGCTTTCTTCTACGGGCGACG
>JBFWTW010000137.1:0-8110 GCA_050247635.1 Candidatus Dadabacteria bacterium
ATCTTTGTTTAAGGGTGTATGAGGCGGCGTCTATTTCGTAGACCTTCTTTACGACGATACCCTCGGGGGAAGCCCAGGAAAACGTGATTTCCTTTTTGCCGTCGTTAACGCTGATCTTGTCCGGGCCGCTGAACTCGAACGGAATGTACTCGGGGATGTTGTAGCCGTCTAGCCTGAGAAGCGTGCTGAACCCGAGCGGCGAGCCCTTGAAGAGGTCTACGGGACCTGAGTCGGGGTTCGTGCTGTCTTTATATTTCTTGAGATCCCATTTGAATATGCGTGCGCCGGATGTGTCTATCGTCCCGGTGTAAAGGGGGGTGTCTATCGTAATCAGCCTGCCGACCGGCTCTAGCTGAACGGACTGCGCCGGCACACTCCCGTCGAATACGTCCGCCTGAGGCGTGGGAGCTCCGCCCGGCGTCGGAGACGCCCCGCTGCTCTGCGCCTGCACCTCGGGCTTCGGAGGCTGGGGCTTTATAAAAAAATACGAATAACCGAAGATAATCGCCACGGATAATATAAGGAAGATTACGAAATTAGACTTGTTCTCGCCCATTAAATAGTCCTTTACCTGACCGGATCGTACCCGCCAGCCGAAAACGGATGGCATTTACACACCCTTTTTACCGCAAGCCACGATCCTTTGATGAATCCATACTTCCGGAGCGCATCCTCCGCATAGCAGGAACAGCTGGGATAGAACCTGCACGAAGGAGGCAGCAGCGGCGATATGAAATATTTGTAAGTCCTTATCAGAAGAAGTGCAGGGTATGCGAAAAGTTTGGATGTCATGAGAATCTGGACCCGATTATCGCCTCGATCTCTCCCTTAGCCTGAGTATAATCGAGCTCCTCGCTACCCTTTTTGGCTACTATGACCAAATCCATTGAGCCGAAAAGGGATTTGTTCCGCCTGAAGACCTCGCGGAGCACCCTCTTGACGCGGTTCCTCCCGACGGAGCCCGGAATGCTCTTTTTGGCAACAACCATTCCGAGCCTCGGGTATCCAAGGAGATTCCGGACGTATAGCATTCGGAAATGCTCTCCGTTGAGCTTTCTGCTCTTCCCAAAAATCTCTTCGTACTGAGACGTCCTTCGGATTTTTAAGTCTTTTGGGAAAGAAAAACTCAAGTCAAAGCTCATTTCTTCCAGCGCTGCACAGTCAGACTGTGCCGGCCCTTAGCTATCCGCCTCTTGAGAGTACGCCTGCCCGCCTTGGTGCTTATCCTTTCGCGGAAGCCGTGCGTCCTTAGTCTCTTTTTTACGTGTGGTTGATAAGTCCTTTTCATAATGCGCCCTAAAAGCTAACACGAAAAGATTTGACGGTCAAGAACGGGAAAAATGAACGTTTTCCGCGCCCGTCCGCAGTCTGAAAATATACCCGAATTAAAAGAGAAAACATGTCTCCGGGCGAATCCGGAAGCGCCCAAAGCATAGGAACAAACAGCGCGCCTTTCGCCTTGGGAAAGAGCGAGGAATCTTAGCAAATGCGTTATCAAATCGAGTCCGGGATTTTAAAACATTAACAATTACAGCCAATTGCGACATCGCGCCTGCGAAGAAGTTCCTTGACATGCGGCTTTGACCTGTTAGTATTAGCCCGGGTCAAATTTTTATAGACAACTTTAAAGTTAGCGGGAATAATTAGTGACATACAAATCCGAAGTACGTGTATTTAAGGTCAAAGATTTTTATGACTATCAGATAATAACAGGAAGTCCGGTGCACGAGTGCACGATATCCGAATACGATTTTAGCGGATCGGGTGAGCCGGAAAGCTGTATTAGAGAGAAGTCAGAAAAAATGGTGAAGCCGGTCAAATCCAGATAGTGTAGTCCGCCTGCCGCAGTTCTGCTTCCTTTTGCTTCTTGTTAATAATGGGGTGACAATCATGTTAAAAACTGTTTACGACTTCACGATGCTTTTCGTTGTGGGTGCCGTAAAGGTTTCACTTTTCGTTTTTCTGTTCTGTTTTGGAATGTTGTTCTTCATGAAATCGAAAGATTTCGCGATATCCGACAAGCCGGCGCATGCCGGTCTTCTGACCAATCCCGGAAATACGGAGAATATTAAAAACGCGCTGAACCACGAACCGGCCGCCGATGTTCCGGCCGTGCCGGACATAGAGGACATGACGCCCGAAGAGGCCGAAGTATTCCTTTTCGTGCTCAGGTTCTCTGAAGGAATGTCGACGATGAACGCCAGGAAGCTGGCGAAGATAATCGTCGAGGAATGCAGTAGCCACGACCTCGACCCCTATCTCATACTGGCGGTGATAAAGGTCGAAAGCGAATTTTCACCGGTCGCCGTATCGAAAAGGGGCGCCATAGGGCTGATGCAGGTTATGCCCGGAACCGGGGAGTATATCGCAAAGGAGATGGGCATATCGTACGGGGGAAGGAAGTCTCTTTACGATCCGTTCGTTAATGTAAAGCTCGGGATCAGCTACCTGTCGTCTCTCGAGGACAGGTACGAGAACGTGGAGAGCGCGCTTAACGCGTACAACCACGGCCCCACGAATTTCGAGAAGAGAGTCAGTGCGAACGACATTCCGACCGGGTATGTGAATAAGGTGCTCAGCTTCAAGAGCTATCTGGAAGAAGAGAGCATTATACTTGCCAAAAAGGGTTGAAAACGGATTAAGCGCCTGTCCGCAGGATTCTGCGGACGGGCCTTCCATCCAGCCATGAAAATCGGAATAGCCCTTCCCATATTCGGGAAATATGCGGGCAGGGAAGAGATCCTGGATGCCGCCCTCGCCGCCGAGGCGCTCGGGTACGACTCCGTTTGGGTAAGCGACCACGTTGTCGTGCCGGATTCCCACAACGTCTTCGGGGACGTTTTCTTCGACCCGCTCATCAGCCTCGCGTTCATAGCGTCCGCCACGAGCCGTATAGAGCTCGGGACGAGCGTTATAGTCCTTCCATACAGAAACCCGCTTGTTCTCGCAAAGTCCGTATCGAGCCTCGACGCCCTTTCGGGCGGGAGGGTTGTGCTCGGCGTAGGCTCGGGGTGGCTCAAAGGAGAGTTCGAGGCCCTGGGCGTCGATTACGCCCGGCGGGGACGAATGACCGACGAATACATAGAGATAATGAAAGAGCTCTGGACGAGCGACAGCCCGTCGTACGAGGGGGAGTACTTCTCTTTTACGGGGATAAGGTTCGAGCCCAAGCCCGTGCGCAAGCCTCACCCCCCGGTATGGGTGGGTGGCGAGAGCCGGAGGTCTATAGAGAGGGCCGTCACGCACGGGGACGGATGGCACCCGGTCGGGCTCGCGCCGGAGGAGCTCGCGGCCAAGGCGCGTGAGGTGAGGAGCCTCCTTCCTGATGAAAAGAGGGAGAGCTTCGTAATATCCTTGAGGAGAAACGTCGAGATAAACGAGGGAAGGGAATTCGGGCCCGAGGAGACGCTTCGCGGCAAGCTCGGAAAGATTAGGGACGGCATCGAGGCATACAGGGAGGCGGGGGTAGACCACCTTATACTTTATGTGCTGAGCGGGGAGTTCGAGGGGGTGCTCGGGACGATGAGGGTGTTGAGGGAAGAGGTGCTATAGTTTTTTCCCGTTCTATTCATCCTAGATGGACTCCTTGTTAATACATTCGGGAACGACAATCCTTTAAGGCAACCCCTTTCTGACCTTCCCAGTAGAGAGAAGCCCGCTCCGCATCGAGTGTGTATACTTGTTAATTGATTGACACTTCGTTTGCAATCGTGCGATAATGGACCTTGCAGGCGATAAAATGAGTTCCCGCGCATCGGGACAGTCGGGAGGCACTACTATGAATAACGAAAATGAAAAATTCACGGCGGCGGCCGTTCAGATGGCCCCGGTATTCCTTAACAAGGCCGAGACAATCGGGAAAGTAATCAGCCTCATAGAAGAGGCCGGCGAGAAGGGGGCGAGCCTGATAGTGTTCCCGGAAGCCATTATTCCGACCTACCCCTACTGGCCGAAGGACATAGGGTCGGTCGAGGGCCGTAAGCATATCCTGGATGCGTACATAGAGCTCCACAAAAATTCCGTCGAGATACCCGACGCCGACACGGAGAAGCTTTGCAAGGCGGCGAAGAAAGCCGGCGCGTACGTCGTTATAGGGGTGAACGAGAAAGAGGGGGGCACCCTTTACAATACAATATTATATATAGACAAGAACGGCACTATACTCGGCAGGCACAGGAAGCTGATGTCGATAGACAGCGAGAAGTGCATATGGGGCATGGGGGGGGCCGAGGACATAGGGGTGTTCGACACGGAGATCGGGAAGCTCGGTGGATTTTTCTGCTACGAGCACCACATGACGCTGGCCAAGGCCGCGATGTTCTTAAAGGGCGAGCAGATACACGCGGGGCTCTGGGCCGGGCACGGGTTCGTGAAGCCGACGATGGATTTCGCGAGCCGCGAGTATGCGTTCGAGGGACAGGTATTCGTCATCGCCGCGGCGGCATACATAACGGAAGACATGGTGCCGGACAGCTTCCCGCTTAAGAAGCATACGCTCTGGGACTTCCCTGGCGGCACAGGGATCATAAGCCCGAGGGGGGATTACCTCGCCGGGCCTGTATACGGGAAGGAAGACATCGTTTACGCGGAGATAGACCCGAGCCTTATCATAAGGGCGAAGGCCGTCATAGACGGGGTCGGGCATTTCTCGAGGCCGGATATTCTTAAGCTCGAAATAAAGGGATACGACACGGCCCGCGGCAAAAAGCGGGAGAAGAAACCCGCGGCCGCACCGACCAAAAAGAACGGGGACGGCCGGATCGCCGAGAAAAGAGCGGCGAAATAGATCCGTGGCTGCGTTTACACGCAGGTCTCACCTACTTAATAATTGTTCCTAAAAAAAGTCGCACGGCTGCTGGCGCTGTACGAATTACAAGCTGGCACCTATGGGATACTTTTACCCCCGCCGCTTTCTACCGAATGGATGAGATCGTGCTTGAGGCTCCAGAGCTTTTCCGAGAGTGAGACGTGGTAGAAGTGGGGGTTCATTATACGCCTTACTCCGGGGTCGAGCCGCTCGATGTCGGAGATCCTGAGCGCGCGCATATCTTCTATCGAAGGGAGGTCGCAGACGAGCTTCCCTTCGTCGAGCACAGTGACGAGAAGCGGCTCTATCGCGCTTATATCCTCCCCCTTCATAATCCTGAGCTTGGAGATGTCGGACGGGTGGCGGAGCTTTAAAACATCCTTGCCGCGGACGTCTTCCCCGTCCACCGTGAGGAGGTCGGCCGTGGCCTTGCCTCTTTTATCGTAGATGCGCCAGGCCAGCTTGTTGCCCGGGTTGAGGGTTTTCTTCGGGGTTTCGGAAATCTTTATCGCGGGCACCCATTTGCCGTCTTCCTTCACCGAGACGAGCTTGTATACGCCGTCCAGGGCGGAGTCGCCCCTGGATGTTATGAGCCTCGTGCCGACGCCGTAGACGAGCCTTTTTATGAGGCTGTCGGGATCGACGCCGTAACGCGGGGCCTCTTCTTCGATCTGCGTTATTATCTGCCATATGACGAGCTCGTCGAGCTCGTTCGACAGGACGATGCTCGTATCCGGAAAGCCGGCCTCGTTAAGCATTCGCGCGGCCTGGATCGAGAGGAAGGCGAGGTCGCCCGAATCGAGCCTTATGCCGACGGGCCTGTGGCCCTTGCGCCTTAGCTCCTCGAAGACCTTTATCGCGTTAGGGACGCCGCTTTCGAGGGTGTTGATAGTATCGACGAGGAGGAGGCAGTCGTCAGGATAGACCTCGGCGTAGGCCCTGAACGCCCCGAGCTCGCCCTCGCCGAGGGCCATAAAGACCTGCACCATGCTGTGCGCGTGGGTGCCCCTGGGCGGAAAGCCGAGGACTGCGGATATGCCGACGCCGGAGGAGAAATCCGCCCCGCCTATGAGCGCGGCCCGGACGCCGGCGTTTACGCCCTTGTCGTGCCCGCGGCGCATGCCGAACTCGAGTATCGGGCGGCCGCGTGCGGCTTCTTTTATCCTCGCTGCTTTTGTCGCGATGAGTATCTGGTAGTTGAGCTTGTTGAGAAGGGGCGATTCGAGTATCTGCGCCATGGGGAGGGGGCCCTGGATTACCGTAATAGGGATGTTCGGGTGGACCACCCTGCCCTCCGGAACCGACTGGAGCGTAATGCCCTCGAAGCTGCCGTTCTTATCGAGCCACGTGAGGAAGTCGCCGCTGAACATAGGGGAGCCGGAGCTTCCCTTCCGGGACCTGAGGTATGCGATCTCGTTTTCGCCGAAGCGGGACTCCCTCATCCAGTCGAGGAGCCATTCGAGCCCGGCGTTCACACAGTAGCCGGATTTGTGGGTCCCGTAGTCAGGGTAGCTTCTGAAGAAATGATCGAACTGTGCGTGCATATCCTGGAGGCCGAACCTGTAGTAAAGCTGGGCCATCGTGAGCTGGTACTGGTCCGTAAAGAGTATTCCTTCGGCAAGGTTCTTGTTCATGGACGGTTGTTTACCCCTGAAGGTAGTATAACTTCACACTGGCCGGGCGTGAAGAAACGCACAAATTCGCAAAGCCTTGGCAAATTTAGGCATATAATGGTAATTATTTGCTCGTGTTGACAATCTTCGTAATACTGGCTAGTATTTGTCATAGACTGGTTATTTATTAAATTAATTGTCCCTGAGGACGCGAGGGCGAGTCAATTTATGTCTCTAAATGTCTAAAATAGGGTAGAATATCTTTGAACGGCCCGTACGGCCGTATAAGGAGGATGGTTAGGGGCGGTTAAGCCTTTCATGGGGTTTGGAAAACACTTGAGAGGTAGGCAATGGAGACTATAGGCAAAATATTAAGCATAACACTTCTTACTATATTCGGATCGGCGGCCGGGGCAATTTACCTCGTCGATAACGGCATACTCTCCTCGATCTTCGATACAGTACCGGTCACCTATACGTCGGATTCGAAAACCGACATGCCGGACGAAACCTTTTACCAAACCCCTGCGGAGACCGAAACCGAAAGGCGGGAGTACGCGAGCTTAAAGCCCACACGGCCCGAGGAGACGATTCCCGAAGGCCCGCACAAGAGCGCCATATGGGGGCAGACATACGGAACCGTGAATCGCGGAGCGGGGAACGACAGCGCTTACAGGCTCGCAGGCCAAAGCACGGCGGATTCGCTCAGGCGGAGCAGGGAGTACTGGAAGAATGAGTACGCCGCTGCAAAAAGCGAGGGAAGGACTAGCGACGCCGATAAGGCTTACAGGAAGTATATGGAATACGAAGAAGCGCTAAGGATAAAACTCGGCTCCGGAAAATAGAACATAAACACCTGCCGACCGGCAGGAACTTTCAAACCACAAAACTGTACACCGTTAGAGAAGAAGGAAGAGCTTCGTAAGGAAGAAGTCGCCGATGATGATGAGAAGGAGCGATACGACCACGGTTTGGGTCGTCGCCCTGCCGACGCCTTGTGTGCCGCCCTCGGCGCGCATGCCGATGTAGCAGCCGGTTATCGCGACAATAATCCCGAAGAAGAAGGTCTTCGAGATCCCGCTTATGAAGTCGTTTATCGTCACCCATTCGAGGATGCTCGAAATGAAGAGCCTCGGCTGAACGTCGAGGTCGATCATGGACATTAGGAGCGCGCCGAAGATACCCGTGAAGTCGGCTATGATCGTGAGGAACGGGAATGCTATAACGGAGGCTATGAGACGCGGGACAACGAGCTTCCGGACCGGGTCGGCGCCGAGGGTTCTTATGGCGTCTATCTGCTCGGTCACCTTCATCGAGCCTATTTCAGCAGTTATGCCGGCGCCTACCCTGCCCCCGACGAGAAGGGACGCGACCACCGGGCCGAGCTCCCTTACGAAGGAAAGGGAGACCACAGGGCCGACGATGCCTTTCGCCCCGAACCACGCGAAGCCCCAGGCGAGCTGGACCACCATGACCATGCCTATGGCCATCGCCGAGGCTATTACTATAGGAATGGACTTGAAGCCGATTTCGTCTATCTGCTCCATCAGGAGACGGAAGTTAAAGGGGCGCGTCACGGACGCGGCCACGGCGCTGTAAAAGAAAATGGCTATCTCGCCCATCTGCTCGATGAGTGATATGAAATAATCTCCGAACCTGGTTATGTAGCTCGCAACCATAGTTAAAGGAC
>JBFWTW010000138.1:0-8080 GCA_050247635.1 Candidatus Dadabacteria bacterium
CTTGCTCGAAATCGTAGTTTCCGTCTTCGCTGAAAGCTTCGCCGGACAGGCAGGGTGATGGATAAAAGAAGATTGCAGCGGTCGCGGTAGGCGCTCCCTCGCAATGACGGGATAAAGGAAACCCCCACCCTGACCCTCCCCCTACGAATAGGGGGAGGGGAAAGATTCTTGATGGATTGCTGGCGGAAAACTGAATGGATTCCCGCCTCCGCAGGAATGACAGATTAGAAGACGAAATCCCCCCTTGTTTTACCTTTCATGGTCGAAATTGTAGTTCAGGAATGTGGAATCGAAGCGCGCTGTAGTATGGCGATGTGTTTAGTTCGCTTTGCCGCCTGAGTCCGCGCCGTACTTGAACGTCACTATATCGCACTTGGGGCAGCGGTAGGCGTGGAGGCGCGGGCGTTTGAGGAGCGCCTTCGTGCCGGGAAGGCCGCTGGCGATCGTGGGCATTCCGACGGGGTCGTTTCTGTCGCGCCACGGTATTCCCGCCGAGGTGGGGATGTAGCCTTCCGTCATTTCGGCGCCGCAGCGGGGGCAGCGAGGCTCGCCCGGCGGAAGGTCTAAATCAGTGGTGAGCGCGACCGGGTTTCCGGGATCGGGATTTCGGAACGACCTGTAGACGTGGACCGTGAATCCTCCTGCGAGCAGGAGAAGCGTGCCCGCGACGGCCATCATCGACATGAGGATCGTGCGGCTTGCGGAGAGGCTGTCGGGGAGCGTGCAGACGGACGGGTCGGACGGCAGGTACGACACGACGAGCTTGTCGCGGCGGACGAGGACGTCGTATGTGAGCTTCGAAACGGTGAAGGAGCAGTAGGGCGGCTTTTCGTCGGGGGCCCTCGGCGTATCGACCGCGACGATGACGCGGTGTATGTCGGACGGGTCCGTGACGCTCGTCCTCGAGAGCTGGCCGTCGTCCCGCTCTATGCCTTTTGTAACGACGACAGCGATGCCCTCGCGGCCTTCTTCGTAGAGGCGCTCGTAGTCGAGGTAATCATCGGCGTATGAGAAGACCGCCCAGAGGGCGACCCCCGCGAGCAGGACGATGACGAGTGCCGGGACGATGAGCTCGGATCTATTTTTCATATGTCGGCCGGGCTACTTCGCGGGCATCGAGAATATTTTTTCGGCGACGCCTGAGTTGACGACGACAGAGTCCACGCGGAGCTCTTCCGTCGGAGCGCCGTCTTGCTTCGAGAAGAGCAGGCGAAAGGGGACGTAGAGGCCCGAAACGCTCCTGTAGTCGTCGAAGCGGGTTTTCACCGCGGAGCTTTTGCCGCCGACGTTGAAGACGCCGATGGCCTGGACGGGGCGGAAGGTTTCGGGGTCGAGGAAGTAGTACTGGACGTTGCCCGAGGGATAATCGACCCTGATCTTGTACGTGTTCAGTTTGCCGACCTCCTCGCGGCCGTCGAGCGAGACCTTGAGATTCTTGGTTTTATAGCCGACGAGCGGGCCCTCGATGTCGCATTTGTCGGCGAGGTAGTCTGTCCGGCCTTTGTCGAGCTTTACCGCCCCGGGCGTGCCTGAGTGCGGGTTCTTTTCCCACGCGGACCGGCCATCGTAGGCCTGGACGACGACCTCGCCACGGATGGTGTATTCGACGCGGCACTTATCCGGACGCATGTATTCGGCCGCCGTCGGTATCTTGAGCTCCTGCGTGTGTATGTTGCCTTCCATGACCATGGTATCGACCTTTTCCCAGTTGCCAAGCCCGCCGATAGCTTCGTAGTATTTCGTGAGGACTTCGTCGAGCGAGAGGGCCCCGGCTTCGGGCCCCGCGTTCTGCGCTATGGCGCCCCAGGGCGCGATAAGCAGGAATAACAATGCTGTAATTATAAGGCGTTTCATGTGCGGCTGTGCGCTCCTTTTTGTCTTTTTCGTGATTGGAAAAGGATAAAGTATGTGGACGGAAAGGCAAAGCACACACCTACGTGTGTTTTACGACGTAGCGGGTTCGGAGATTTGAGCAACTGAAGCGCGGAAGGTGGCAATGGCAGGAGGCCGCTACTTCGATCGCCTGCGCACGTGGTGCGCACGTAGTGTCGTTTATGGCGTAGCGGGATCGGAGACTATAGGCACGTGAAGCGCGGACGGTGGGAATAAGGTAACCCTTACCCGAACCCTTCCGGCTTCGCCTCTGGCTACGCCGTGACAAGCCCCCTTGGGAAAGGGGAGGGGAAAGATTCTTGATGGATGGCTTACGGAAATGGATTCCCAATTAAAGCATTTGGGAATGACAGACTTTAAGGATGACAGATTAAAAGAAGATTGCCGCGGTCGCGGAAGGCGCTCCCTCGCAATGACTGAAAAACTCTTGATTGATTGCTGGGGGGGGAACTGAATGGATTCCTGCCTCAGCAGGAATGACAGAAGTGTGGTGATCCCTCGCTCGCTCGGACTCGTTTGGAATGGCAGGTTCTTTGGTGCAACCTCACCCTTGCCCTCTCCCGCGGAGGGGAGAGGGGAGGAATAAGGCGTTGTGATTTTTAGTAGGTGGTCCAGCCGCCGTCGATTGTCAGGCTGGCGCCGGTCATGTATTTGGATTCGTCGCTGGCCATGAAGAGCACGGCGTAGGCGATGTCGTCCGTGTCGCCGCGGTAGCCCATGGGGACCAGCTGGGCGGCGATGTCGTCGAGCTTCTTCTGCGCCTCGGGCGGGTTGCCGAGAAAGTCTTCGTTCATCTTGGTTTTGATGAAGCCGGGGCAGACCGTGTTGACGCGGATTTTGTCTTTCGCATGGTCCATGGCGAGGCTGCGGGTGAACTGGAGCACCGCGCCTTTGGTGGTGTTGTAGGCTATCGTGTTGGCCGCGCCGATGTAGCTGAGCACCGAGCCGTTGTTGATGATGGAGCCGCCGCCGTTTTTGATCATGTGGGGGATCACGTATCTTGTCATGAGGAACATGCCGCGGAGGTTGATGTCCATCATTTTGTCCCAGGTTTTGACCGGCGTCGAGACGACCGTGCCGGTTTCGAGAATGCCGGCATTGTTGAAGAGAACGTCGATTTTCCCGAACTTTTTGATGAAGTCCTTGACCGTGGCTTTGACGTCGCTTTCGTTGGAGACGTCGCCGGGGAAGGCAGTGATCGCGCCGCCGCTTTCCTTGACGACTTCGTCGAGCTTCTTTTTGCGGCGTCCCGTGATGCCTACCTGTGCGCCTTCTTTGGCGAAGAGGAGGGCCGTCGCCTTCCCTATGCCTTCGTTTCCGCCCGTGATAAGGACGGTTTTACCTTCGAGTCTCATAACGTGCCTCCGTTACTGGATTAGTTGATATTAAATAAACATGATAGGGGAGGGGATGTAAAGGTAAAAATGGAGGAAATGAGCGCTTTTTTGTACGTGTATTTGCAAGTAGTGACGGGGGATTTCGGTTTTGGTTCCATATTGTTGCCCCAAAGATTAAATCCCCCCGATGTTCACTTTGGTTCAGGGTATGCGCAGTACTGGATGAGGCTCCGAGGATTTAGGCGCAGGCGTCCGGTTCTTGCGCACGCTCAGAACCGCCCCCTTTTTCTAAGGGGGATGAAAAGCTAGATCCTGAATATTTTGATTTGATACGCTATGGAGCCGTACTATATAAGCTTCCGTGCAGTCGGCCTGTGGCGTCCGATTCCTCGCTTGCTCGAAATCGTAGTTCAGGATGACTAAAAAGGAAAGGCGAAAGATGTATCTCTCACGTTCTTTCGACATACAAAGTGTGTTTTACGAGCGTAGCGCGTTAGGAGTTTGCAGGCACCGGGAGCGCGGACGGTGGTAATGGCAATGACAGTGCTACTTCGATTTCCCGCGCACGTGGTGCGTAAATCCCCCCTGACCCCCCTTTTCCCAAGGGGGGAATGAAAGGTAAAAGCAACGGCTGGATTCCCGATACGCGCATTCGGGAATGACAGTGCTACTTCGATTGTCAGCGGACACGGTCCGCCGTCAGGATTCGTGTTCGGGGAGGCGCTCGTAGGCGAGGTCGATGTGGATTTGCCACGGGGCGAGCTCGGGGTATTTGGAGACGAGGGCGGCGAGCTCGTCGATTTTGTCGCGGCGGCCCTGGAAGCTCCAGATTTTTGCGCCGAGCTCTATAGCGGGAAGGTTCGTTATGTCGAATTCGTCGAAGTCGAGCCTCGATTTTTCGACCAGGGACGGGATGAGCGGGAGGGAGAGGTCGCAGAATTTCGCGACCATGAGGTTGTAGCCGTTACGGACGTTTTCGGTGATGAGGTTCAAATAGTAATAGTATTGATCGACGTCGGCTGCGAGCGATTGTGTTTTGTCTGTCATGGCTGTTCTCCGGGAGAAAAATATAAATGTGTGAGAGAGAAAGGCAACGGGCACACGTAGTGTGTTTTGCGAGCGTAGCGCGTTCGGAGTTTGCAGGCACCGGAAGCGCGGACGGCGGTAATGGCAACGACGGTGCCACTTCGATTGCCTGCGCACGTGGTGCGCGAGATTGCCGCCGGCGCTTCGCACCCTCGCAATGACTGAAAAACTCTAGATGGATTGCTGATGGACGACTGAATGGGTTCCTGTCTGTCCGGCTACGGCACAGCCTACGCCGCGACAAGCACAGGAATGACAGAAATACGGTGATTCCTCACTCGCTCGAAATCGCTGCAGGAATGACAAATCTAAAAGACTAAAAACCAGATCCTGAATCAAGTTCAGGACGACTGCAAAGAAAAGGAAAAGAAAGATCTCTCACTGTTTTATTTGAGGTATTTCCGAGCAGTACTGGATATGCTTTCTTGCAATCGGCTCAGGGCGTCCGATTCCTCGCTCGCTCAGAATCGTTGTTCGAGATGACAAGGCCTCTTAATTCATGGCTAATGGATAACTGAATGGATTCCTGCCTCCGCAGGAATGACAACAATAAGGTAGATTCCTCGCTTGCTCGAAATTGTTGTTCGAGATGACAAAGTTAAAAACGAGATTCTGAAACGAGTTCAGAATGACAAATTATAAGGATGACGGAAGTGCGGAGTCGCGGCTGGTGCCGTAACGCCGGACTCGAGAACGTTTAGCGCGCCGTTCAGGATTCAGGGGCGCGGGGTTTGGAGATGTGGAGGCCTACGAGGCGGGCGACCATGATGGTGATATAGAGCTGGCCGACGATGGCTTCCATCATCGCCACCGAGCGAGCCTGGTCTGTGGCCGGGATGATGTTGCCGTAGCCGACTGTCGTGAGCGTGACGAAGCTGAAGAACAGGTAGCGCGGCGGGTTCATGGCGAGGTGCCCGGTGGTATCGACAAACGAGCCCGGCGTGACTATCTCGATGAATACGTAGAGCGCGGACCATGACAGACCTATCAGAAGATAACAGCAGACGGCGGCGAAGAGGATTTCGGTCGTGACTTCGCGGGACTTTAAGAGGTAGATGAATATGCTTATAGTCGCGTATGAGAAAAGGAGGAGCGCAAAGACGATTTCCTTCCGAATGATGACGGTGCCGTCGATCTCGAAGAGGGGTAGGTTGATAATCAGGCTGAGGAGCCAGGGCAGCGATAGGACGGCCATGATTATGTATTCGCGCCGGCTTTTGCTGACCGCGATGCTGGTGCTAATCATGACGATGATCGTCAGGACCATGAGTATGACCTGGTCGATGATATCGGCTTCGAGGTAGGGGTAGGCAAGAATGAGCAGGACCAGGGATTTTGCGAGATAGGAGAATCTTCGCGCCCTTATGCGGGCGATGATCCGTGAAAAAAGGCCTGCCTTTTGCTGCTCGGGGTTAGGCATTTGCTTCGTTGAATGTCAGCGCCGACTGAATTCCGGTCAGTCGCCGCTCGCCGGCGGGTTGTCTACCGGGTCGGGCTTGCCGGTGTTGTCGATGCACTTGAGCTGGCATTCCTTGAGATTCTCGATGTTGACGGCCGTTACCGTCAGGCAGGTGATCGGGTCTTCGGAGAAGGTGATGATGTCGCCGGGCTCGAAGTCTGGGCATTTGTCGACCATAAGGTAGGGCTTCTGGCCGATGAGCATCAGGGAGTCCTGGATGGCCATGATCTTGTACGTCGCCTGATCCTGAGCGAAAGCGGGGGCAGAGAGGGCGGATACTATTGCGGCAATAATTGCTAGTCTTTTCAAGGTCAATACCTCCTGTTGATTCGGGGCGGCGGCCGGTGGCCGCGCCAGGATTTCAGTATACTGCGGGCGCGGGCCTAACTCAATCGGATTTTGCCATCGATTTGCCGTTCTCGCCGGAAACGCGGCCGAGGAGCTTCCGAAGAGAGGCTGTTTCGCGGGGGCTCAGCCTGGAGAAGAAGCCTTCGCGGACGGCCCGGCTGTAGACGGGCCACATGCGCTTCCGGAGCCTCGTGCCCTTGGGCGTGATGAGGGCGAAGACGCCGCGTCCGTCGCCTGTGCAGCCCTTACGCCGGGCGAGACCTTCCTTCTCGAGCCGGGTCACGAGGCGCGTGACGTTGTACTTGTCGAGGAGTACGCGCGCGCCGAGGTCGTTCAGGCGTAGGCCCGCAGGGCGGGCCTTTTCGAGCTCCCAGAGGACGTCGTACCATGCAAGCGGCGGGAGGCCGCTTTCCTTGAGCGCGGTTTCGACGGACTGGAGCAGGCCCTGGCCCGAGCGGACGAGGCCCGTCCATGCGGCCGTTTCGTCGCCCGTCCACTGGATTCGTGTGTCGTCTGATCTGGTCATATTCCTCAATATAATACATCGTGGTTGCATTTGCAACGAAAAGCCGCTCGATTTCGACTCGTGCACTCAAGATATGGGGGCGGTTTAGAGAATGCCCAGCGGCGCCTTCCCAGCGCAAAAAAATAAAATTTCCCCATGAGCGAAAATTATCGGAATCCTCGTTGCAATTGCAACCATCCTAAGAGGTATAGTTGCAAAAGCAACTAATAAAACATATGGGAGGCAGTCATGAGGAATATTTCGAGAGAAGAGGTAAGGAAGGGGCTCGAGAACGGCGGCGGCGCGACGCTCGTCGAGGCGCTTTCGGAGAGGAACTGGAAAGAGGGGCATCTGCCGGGCGCTGTGCAGCTCGATTATAAAGAGGTGAGGGAAAGAGCGGGCGACGTCTTGCCGGACAAGGACGCGAGGATAGTCGTTTACTGCGCGAACGAGGCGTGCCAGAACTCCGTTAAGGCGGTGGAGGAGCTGGAGGCTCTGGGGTATACGAACGTATATGAGTACGCAGGTGGGAAGCAGGACTGGGTGGACGCCGGGTTCGAGCTTGAAAAATAGGCCATGGATAAGGGGGGGGATAATGAAAGGATAAAATCCCCCCTATATTCCCCCCTTTTCCTAAGGGGGGATGTAAAGGCAAAAGATTAACAGAATAGATTAGATTCTGAATTGAGCTTCCGTCTTCATTGAAACTAAAGGCTTCGCCCCGACAAGCGCCGGACAGGCAGGATGACGGATTAGAGGAAGATTGCCGCGGTCGCGGAAGGCGCTCCCTCGCAATGACTGAAAAGCGCTTGATGGATTGCTGGCGGAAAACTGAATGGATTCCTGCCTCCGCAGGAATGACAGAAGAGTGGTGATTCCTCGCTCGGTCGGAGTCGGTAGCAGGAATGACAGAATCGGGGTAACCCCCACCTTAATCCTCCCCCTTGATCAAGGGGGAGGAGATGATTTTGGGTGGCGAAGTGCAGTCGCGGATTCCGGAGTCCGTGGTTACGACGGAATCTTTCACGTGCGGATTGTTATCCAAAAAGACGAAAACAAATTGTCAGGAGAGGAAAAGATGATACGGAGATTGATCGAGACGGATACGAATGATGTGGCGGCTTTGATAGCGAGGGTGGCGCTCGGGGTGGTGATACTTCCCCACGGGCTGCAAAAGCTGCTCGGGATGTTCGGCGGGTACGGGTTTTCGGCCACGGTTGCAGGGCTCTCCGGGATGGGGATTCCGGCGCCGGTCGTGGTGCTCGTGATACTGGCGGAGTCGTTCGGAGCTTTGTTCCTGATATTGGGGCTCATAAGCAGGTTTTCGGCATTCGGCGTCGGGCTCGTGATGCTGGGGGCTGTGCTCACGGTGCATGCGCAGTTCGGGTTCTTCATGAACTGGGCCGGGACCGCGGCGGGGGAGGGGTTCGAGTATCACATACTTGCGCTGGG
>JBFWTW010000139.1:0-8012 GCA_050247635.1 Candidatus Dadabacteria bacterium
ACGACCAGCGTCAGATCGACGAGCTCCTTCTCGCTGAAATGCCCGCTCACCCGCTCGTATACATCATCCGGTACGCGCGTAGCCTCGACGCGTGTAACGGCCTCTGCCCACTCGAGGGCCGCCCTCTCCCTGCCGGTGTAAAACGTCACCTCGTCCCACACCGAAAGGTAATCGATCCTCTGCTCTGTCTCCCCCTCTTTCCTCAGCTGCTTCGAATGAAGGTCTACGCAATAGGCGCATCCGTTTATCTGCGACACCCTGAGCTCCATCATATACCTCAGCTTGCGATCTATCGACGAAGTGCCCAGGTACTTCGGCCCGCCGCCGAAAGCCTCCATCGCTTCAGGCGCGACGGTTATATAGGAAATGCGGTCCATCATTGATGTGCCTCCTCGATCTGAAATATTTTCCGGCGCTCCCCCGGCACCGGTCTTCCCCGACGCCGCCGGCCCCAACCCTTCCCCGCCGCGGCATTCTAAATTATTAGAGAACCCCAGAATCCGTATGGATTCCTTCCAAGCATGCTACCACTAAAGTCATCCCTCCCCTCTTTCTTAATCCCTCGCCGCAATCTACAATATGAGATAGTTTCAGGAACCTGCGGCAATGAAAAATTACGATTCCCCGGACTCGCCCGGCCTCATGCGTCTGGCGATATACATACTCCTCCTCGCCCTGGTCTTCAAGCTCGCCTTCATCCTCTTCTCCGGCGAGCGCGTCTACTATGACGTCAATCTCTCCATCACGCACGGAAAAGCCATCTTCGACAAGCCTGGCAGCCAGGTGAAGCTCATCCTCCCCGGCGTAAAAACCTACGTCGGATCTATAGCCTGGTACAAGCTCTACGAATACTTCGGCGTCTACGGCCTGAAGGCCTATAACCTCGCCGCCTTCGCCCTTCTCTTCGGGCTGCAATACGCGATAGGGCGGAGGTACTTCCCCAACCGCGTCACTGCCGCGGCGCTTTTCATATTCGCTTTCTATGTCGGGACGAACCTCAACGTCGCCGCAGGCGAGCAGGACGACATGACGGCCGCGCTATTCTTCACGCTGGGCGTCACGCTATACGCCTACGGCCGGGGGGCATTCCTCGCGGCCCTCGTCATGAGCGCCGGGGTTCTCTTCAAATACACGGCGGGAATTTACGCGATGGGCTTTATTGCATATTTTATATATACCCGCGACAAGAGGCAGCTGCTCCTCGCGCTCGCCGGTCTTACGCTCCCCTTCCTCTGCCTCAATTTGGTCACGGGTTTTTCGAGCATGGGGGCGCTGCTCAAAACCGCGAATCTGAAAAGGAATCTCTTCGACTCCCTGCCGAACGAGGTGCTCTATAAATTCTTCAGCACCGGCATGTTCCTTTTCCTCCTGCTCTCCGCATGGGCCGTCCTCCGCGACAGGAGCCGCCCGAACGTCCTCCTCTTCTGCCTCTCGTCCGTCTACATCGTCTTCGCCGTCGCCGCGTTCAGCGCCTACAGCTCGGGGTTCCACATGATGCAGTCCGTCCTCTTCTCCTCGTTTCTCGTTTCCCAGGTGCTTTTCATGGATTCGTACCCGGGCGGCGTCAAAGCGGGACGGATATTCCGCGTCTCTTTCCTCGTCCTTTATCTGCTCGTAACCACGGCCATAACGCTCCGGAACCTCTCGCGCGACACCATACCCGTCAACCCCTATCAACTGCGCTACAAGAAGCTCCCGCACAACCCATTCGTAAGCCCGGGAAAATCCATAAAAGAGAATCCCATGCCGTAACGACGTATTACGCCGCTACGGGCACTTTGTCCCGGCCCTGAACACCATGGTCGTTCCGACAATGCGCGGATTCACGCCGGCCGTAACGCTCTGTATCGTCACGGTATCGCCCGCCGCGACGTCGGTGCAATTCTCGGAATCGGTGCACGAGGCCGATCCGCTGATAGTGCACGTCAGAGGAGCCGCCGGCGCCGCCGAGTTGACGCGCACAGTGAATACATAACTGCCCGTCGTAGTTCCGGCGAGAACGGCGTTAAAATTCGTCACCGACCCGGCGACGGGAATCCTGTGTAAAACGTTCGCCTCTGTGTTGCTCACCGCGGCCACGGCGAACGCGTCCACGTACCTGGTCGCATTGTTCGACACATTGTTCGTCGTGCCGCCGGCGAGTATGGTGATGCCGGCCGGGCCGGACGGTCCTTCGTCGCCCATTGGACCCGCCGGGCCTTCCTGGCCCGTCCGGCCTGTGGGGCCTTCCGATCCGGGGGGGCCTTGCTTGCCTTCGGGCCCCTGCTGCCCCGCCGCGCCCGCCGGACCCTGAGGGCCGGGTGCGCCCTGTTCGCCCTGGGGCCCTTGCTTGCCTTCCGCGCCCTGTGCCCCGTTGCATGCGTATGTTGTGTCGAGCAGTTTTTCGTTCTGACCCGTTTCTATCTTTATGCCGCCCTCCTTGCAATTCTCACCGGGGCGTTCCGGGGATGTGCTCACGAAAGCGCTCATTCCATCTGCGCCCGACGGACCCGGCTCCCCCGGAATGCCCTGCGGGCCTTGTGGTCCGGCAGCGCCGCTGGCGCCTTCCGGTCCCGCTATGCCCTGGATACCTTGAGGACCGGTAGGTCCGGCCGGGCCTGTTTCGCCCTGTGAGCCTGCAGCGCCGGCTTCACCTTGTGAACCCGCTGGACCCTGCTCTCCTGGAGGACCCACGGGACCGGCGTCTCCCTGAAGTCCCTGAATACCCTGCGGACCTTCGGGGCCCCCGGGGCCGGCTTCACCCTGTGAGCCGGCAACTCCGTCACACACGTAGCTTGTATTCGTTATTACATCGCCCTCGCCGGACTCCACCTTTATGCCACCGTCCGGGCAGTTCGCGCCCGGAGGCTCGGGTGTGGTATTCACGAATGCGCTCATTCCATCTGCGCCCGACGGACCTGCCTCCCCCGGAACGCCCTGCGGGCCTTGTGGTCCGGCAGCGCCGCTTTCACCCTGAGGGCCGGGAGATCCCTGCTCGCCCTGCACACCCTGAGGTCCCTGCGGGCCGGGTTCTCCGTTGGGCCCCGGAGAGCCGGCAGGGCCCGTCTCGCCTTGCGGACCTGGAGGCCCGGGCGGTCCCGTCTCGCCTTTCGGCCCTTGCGTCCCCTGTGTATTGAGCACGAGACTATTCTCGGATTCATTGCACTCCGTGTCCGGTCCCTTGAACGTAACTATCTGCAGAAAATCATTCTGAACACATAAAGATATCTCCTCGGCGTGTGCGGCAGCCCCGAGGCAGGCCGCGAATACCGCTGCCATACAGAACCTGAACAAATACATGATATCCCTTCCTCTAAATATTCTCTTTCGCTTCTCATTGTCATATTTATCCCGCAATCGGGTTCCTAAACATAGCGATGTTAAAGCATAATGTCAACTATTACTCGTACCTTGCTCGTATCATTACACTTATGTGGCATTCTTTGAGCGTGAAAGTTACGGAATGGTTAACACTACTTCTTAATTGTGATACTTATTGATTAGAAAATGATTATAAAAATCAGCTCGATAACCGGCCGGCGAAAGGGATAATGAAAGATAAAAAGTACCTGGAGAATTCAGGGAAAATCTTCAATAGCTGAAGAAATCAATTTAAGTTAGAAGCACGCCGGAGCAGGGCGAATTTCGAGACCGGAACAAAAGCGGTGCGCTTTAAAACAAATCCCTCTGCGCGTCTTCGAGGAGCACTTTCTTCAAAAGGCCCTTGGCGTGAAGGACGGCCTTGTCCTTTATGTCCTCGACGTCCCCCGAATCGTTCGCCAGCGGAAACGACAGCGATATAAAAACGGGGTCCGACTCGTAATCCTCGAGCTCTATGGTCAGATCTATAAGGAACGACTTTTCGTCGTCGGTGAGGGTGATATTTTCAACTTTATACTGGATCATCGGCGCTTTCGGCAGGCTCCCCATCGCCGCTCTCCCGCCATCGGGCGGCCCGGATTCCCGCCCGAAAAAGCTGCGGGTATGCCGCCGTGAATAGTGATTATATAGGCTGCCGCACAGGAATTCAATCTTTTGGCGCACATGCGGCCGGTCTACGGGCGCTCACTCGGCGTCCGGCCCCGGCGTCGGCTGGGCGGACTTGTTGGCGCTCCTTTCCAGAATGGCCGGCAGGACGTAAAAGTCTATGCTGTCGTACATCGCCGCCAGCCTGCACTTTCCCTCGTACCCGCTGAGCGTAAGGTTAATCGCGGTCCTCTCGTTGGCCCACCCTGCGATATATCTCATCTTGCCCTCGCACGTCGCCTCGCCGAACTGTTCAGGGTCCGTCACATCCTGAACCCCGCTCTCCCATAGCATTCGGTCGGTCGAGGGCATTCCGAGCCTGACCCCCATATCCTTTTTGGCTTTGTCGAACGCAGCCACGTAATCCTGGGGCGGAATCTGCTCGTCCTCCACCAAATACCCGGCCCTTATGAGCTTCCCATCTTTGTTGAAGACGTACCCTATTATCGCGGGCTTCCCGCCCAGCTCGCTGATATACGTTATGGCCTCCGGCAATTCATCGGAAAGCGGCAGCTTCTCAGAGGCCTTCACCTCATCCTTCGTCATCCCCCACTTCGCATCCCGGAAGTCGCCGCTCCCGCCAGCGGTGTCCCCCGACTGTTTACAGGCCGAAACGCCCGCCGCCAGAATCACCGCCAATATCAGTAAGACCGTCCTCATATTATTTCTCCGTTTAAACGATTTCCCCTGGCCGCCGTAAAGTCACGCCGGCTTTCTTTCCGCGCCCTGCGCGTCTGTCACATGTGTCGTGTAATGTGGAACGTTATCAGAATAACATCCGCCCGGCTCCGGGCGAAACGTTAATTTCGCGGACGGCTATCCCACCTTTCCGAATTCGCGGAGAACGTCGTTTATCACATCGTCCAAAGTAGAGCTCAAAAGTTCCTTGTACCGCGCGTCGAGATCTTCCCTGCTTAAAATTCCCCTGGCTACGATTACGTCTTCGAGCGCCGTGATCTTTATACGGTCGGACACGATGGCCCTCACGAGATCGAAAATAAGCCTCCCCTGTGTATCGCTCCCGAAGAGCTCCGTAAGCGGCTTCGAATCTCCGTTGTCCAAAGTCTGCCCTCCTTGAGTACCGGCTGAACGCGGCAGGACGGCTAACCCGCTGTAACTGTCACGGTAACCTGGCTGCCCCCCCGTTTCAGCGCGGAGTAGTCTCCGGCCAAAGCGATAATTATATATACTTTCCCATTTATGCGAAAGTCCGTTCTCGGACGCGCGCAGCTCTCCCGCTATCGCCGGGTGCAGATCCCCGCGGCAATTGCCCCGTGTAAATCGATTTTTACGCTGGATTCGGGCCTAATACTTCCAGGCCGCAAGCCCCTGGCACACGACCGTGTACCAGTTTTCGGGGTACTCGCGCCTTAGGGTCCAGGTCATGTTCAGGACGGAATTCCCGCCGATTAGCGCCGCCTGGTCCTTGAGCGCGTTCATGCACTGGCCGACGTACATATCCTCGTTGTAAGGAAGGGTCCACGCCTGCCTGTAGTGCCTCTGGCTCTTGCCCGTGATGTACTCGACGGAGTCGTAGTTCTGGATTTCGTTCTCGACGCCGGCCGGCTCGATGTATATGAGATTCCTGACGCTCTCCCATGCCCCGGCCGTCACGGACGCCGCCGCAAGTATAAGTGCCGCGAATAGTATGGTCTTCATCGCATCCTCCGGCGAGCCTTCCGGGCCCGCTTTTCATAATAAAAGCACGCGCGTATCGCGCCGCGTCTCCTACTCATTATATACCCGCTCCGCCGGATTGAAAATAGCGAGAGTCTCGCAGCGTGCGATTTTCGACGTCGCTATCAATGTGCCTGGCCGCAAGGTACGCTCGCCGTACGTCATCATATCCGGCCACGCTATGCCGATTGTCCGCACGCACAGCGCATATTTTTCGATGCCGCTATCAATGTGCCTGACTGCAACGTACGCTCGGCGTCCGCCATAATATCCGGTCGCGCTATGCCGATTGTCCGCACGCACAGCGTGCTTGCGCACCTACTCGCCCGGCCTGTATAATAAATTTTCCGGCTCTGGTGTGCCCCGCGAGGCCCCGGAGCCGCGCGGACCGATGTAAAATCGAGCCCCCCGGAGAACCATAAGTGTCATCGCCTAAAATCGAGTTCAGCAGCCGGTTTATTAACTTCCTCGACGACCCGGGGATCAGGATCGGACGCCCCGGCGGGGGCGCGGTAACGCTCCCCGAGATATTCGTCTATCCAGAGGTCGAGCCCTTCGGAAGCGGCGCGGGGACAATAAGCTCTTCGTTGCTGCTGAACCCGGTATACGCATGGTCTCCGCTGGTCGTCATGGGCCCCGAGGATTCGGGCAAAACGTCTCTCCTGAAATCCCTGGCCCTAAAGGCCCTTGGCGAAGGCTGCTTCCCCGTCTACCTCGACGGCAGGGAGTCCCCAGCCGCCGGGCCCGGGGACGTGCCGGGGGCCGCACGCACGGCCGCCGAGGCGCAGTACACGCCCGAAAGCGCGGCAGTGGTAAACGGTCCCGGCGTAAAAAAACGAATCCTCCTCTTCGACAACTTCGACCGTACAGGCTGGGAAGGGCCAGAAGTACTCGCGCCCGGCGTGTCGGACGAATTCGCCCTCGTGCTGCTCACGTCCTCGATCCACTTTCCCGCATATGCCAACACCTTCTTTATAGACGAAATGGGCAGCGGGCAAAGGGACGAGCTCATACGCAAATGGGTCGGCCTCCGAACGGGCGGCCCCGACGAAGCCGCCTCGCTCGCCGAAAAGGCCCGCGGCGTGGTGGACGCAGTCCTCGGGAAGAACATCGTCCCGGCATACCCCGTCTTCATACTCACCATACTCGAAAGCTCCGTCGCGGTCGGGGAAAGCGGCCAGGCCGGAAGCTCCTACGGGCACTACTACGAATACGCCGTCACGAAGCCGCTCAGGGAGGGCAGCACGGGGGCCGAGTTCGACATCTACAGCGCCGTGCTGTCGGCGCTCGCCTATTCGAGACTCGCGGGAGGCGGACGAGCGGCGGATAAAGAGGAGCTCGCCGGGCTCATCAGGCGGCACGCGCCCGACGCCGCGCCCGAAGATATGATCGACGCTTTCCTAAAATCGAAGACACTGCGAGAAACAGGCGCGGCCTGCGAATTCGCGGGCGCCCACGCATATCACTACTTCGCAGCGCTCTATCTTTCGCGGAATATCGGCGACGCCGAAGTCCGCGACAAGATCGCCGCCGTTTTTTCACGCCTCGGCGACGGAGACAACGCGGGCATCGCGCTCTTCCTCGCCTATCTTTCATCGGACCCGTTCGTCACAGAACAGATAGGCAAGGGCGTCGCGCGCGCCTCTGGCGAGGACGCCAGGCACACCGACGAGGAAAGGGAAGCCTTCATAGACGATCTCATCGCCGGGCTCGAGCGCGACAAGCCCGAGGAGTTTCACGAGATGCTCGTCGATTACCAGGTCCGGCTGGCGCGAGGGGAGACCGCCCGGCTTTCAGGGGACACCACGCAGGGCGTGTCGGGCCTTTCATCCGCCGCCGAAACGCTCCGCGAGGCCGAAGCGCTTCTACGAGTGCTCACCGAGGCGCACAGGGCAGGCCGGGCGGGCGGCGCATCTGAGTCGGCTTACAACCTCTGGACGGCGCATCTTTCGAGGCGTCTCTCCGCGATAGACTCGCTCAGGCGCGGTAGGCGTGTGAAAGATATGGACCGAGAAGAGAAGCTCCGGCTCCTCGTGCTCTACGAGGGCGCGTACGCCGAGGCGCTCCGGCTTCTCTCCCTCCTCACTGCCTCGGGACTGTCCGTACCCGAGGGGCCGTACTCTCTTGCCGCGGGACTATTGAGGCCCGACCCGGATATTTCGGAGGCAACCCGTTTCGCGGAGGAGAACCCCGACAGGAAACACTCACTCTCCCTCCTTAAAACAGCCGCTGCCGAATCGCTCCGGCTCTTCCGTCACAAACCCGGGACCGAAAAGGAATTGAAGAACATATCGAGAGGATATTTCGGCGGTAGAATCTATTAGATATAT
>JBFWTW010000140.1:0-8006 GCA_050247635.1 Candidatus Dadabacteria bacterium
GTCGATGAGGTTGTCCTCGACGCCTATGAGCTCGTGCTCCTTCTGGTAGCCGCTGACGGAAATAATCTTGAGATCGGGGAGCTTCTCCTTGAGCGCCTTTACAACCTGTGTCCCGTTCATGACGGGCATCATCATGTCCACAATCGCGGCGTCGATGCGCTCCTTGCCTGCCTCGACGATTTCGAGGGCCTTCTCTCCGTTTTCCGCCGTGAGGACGTCGTACCCGAACTCCTCGAGCACCGAGCTCGTAATGTCGAGTATGGCCTTCTCGTCGTCCACCACCAGAACCGTCTCGCCCTTGCCGTTGGCGGAATCCTGCTCTGTGCCGGCGTCCTCGGCTTCCTCCTCGTCGAACTTGATCGCGGGAAGGTAGATGTAGAACGCGCTACCCTTGCCGGCCTCGCTCTCGACGTGAATGGCCCCGCCGTGCTCGTTCACTATGCCGTACGCCGTCGCAAGGCCGAGCCCGGTCCCCTTGTCCGGCCCCTTCGTCGTGAAGAACGGGTCGAATATCTTGTCGATAACCTCGGGCTCCATTCCGAACCCCGTGTCTTCTATCTTCACCAGGATGTAATTGCCCGGCGGGAGCCCGTGCATCCTCTTGTTGGGGCCGCCTTTTCTGCGCACGTTCTCCGCGGTCAGCGAAAGCCGTCCGCCTTCGGGCATGGCGTCCCTCGCGTTGAGGCAGATGTTAAGTGCCACCTGATGCATCTGTGTATAGTTCCCCGAAATGTTCCACAGGTTGGGGAAAGTGTTAAACGATACTTCTATATTCTTCGGGAACGTTTCGTGGATAATAGACACGATGTCGTCGAGCAGGTATTTCATGATAAGAGTCTGTTTCTCGGAGTGTATGCCCCGGGCAAAAGAGAGCACCTGACGGATGAGGTCGGCCCCCCGCCGTGCGTTGGCGTCGAGGACGCCCAGTATCCTTTCGGTCTCTGCCTCGCTTCTCTCGGATTTAAGGAGGCCTATCGACATCATTATCGGCTGCAGGATGTTGTTGAGGTCGTGCGCTATGCCCCCCGCGAGCATGCCTATGCTCTCTAGCCTCTGGGTCCGGAGGAGCCTTGCCTCGAGGCTCTTTTTCTCGGTTATGTCCGTCCCGACACCGACGTAGCCTATGATCTCGCCGCCGTCGTTTTTTATCTCCGTGCTTACGATATGCGTCGGGAACGTCGTCCCGTCCTTCCTCTTCGTAATCAGCTCGCCTTCCCAGTGCCCTGTCGTCTGGAGCTGCCTCATGATATCAGCGGCATTTTCGTCGTCCAGGTTCGGGAGCGATATCTCCCTTATGTTACGGCCGAGCACCTCGCTCTCTTCCCAGTAAATAAGCTCTTCGGCGAACTTGTTCCAGTATATGATCATGCCTTCGAGGTTCGTGGCTATAACCGTATTCCTTACCTGGTCCAGGAGCGAGGCCTGAAAGCGTATTTTCTCTTCGGACTGTTTGCGCTCCGTTATGTCGGTAAGTGTTCCTATTAACCCTGACATCTCCCCCGAGGCCCCCCTCACGGGCCTCGCATCAGCGATTACCCACACCGTAACCCCATCCTTTCTGACGAACCTGTACTCTTCCTTAAATTCTTTGCCTGCGCTTACCGCTTCCCGCCATTTCGACACTACGTGGTCACGGTCATCCGGATGAAGCCCGTCATGCCAGCCCTCGCTGTAGGCTTCTTCCCTGGTGATACCGGTGATCTCGCAGAGCCTGTTATTGACGTATACGCCGTTGCCGTCGGCGTCCGACTGGAATATGCCGATCGGCGATACTTCGGTCAGTGTCTGGTAGCGCTCCTCGGAATACTTGAGCGCCTCCACGTGCCGTGCATTGAGCATGGCCGTTTCCAGCTGCGTTTTTATGATTTCGAGCAGGTTTACCTCGTCTTCGAAAAAGACGTTCTTGGTAAACGAATTTATGCCGATGCATCCTATGGTCCTGGCTCCCATCCTGAGCGGCATCGAGACGTAGCTTTTTATGCCGGCTTCTCTCCCGGCGGGCCCTATGGCCGTGTCCGTGTCCGTGTCAGGGACGACCCGCGTCGAGTCCTCGATTATCGTCCTCCACGTAAGTCCCCTCGGGTAGGGGATTCTCGCTAACTTCTCGGCGAGCCAGTCCGGGTGCCCCCAGTAGGATTGCAGAACCGCATCGCCGCCGTCCACTATAAATATCTGCACCATGTCGGCATGCGCGATATTCTCCCCCATCACGCTGACGGCGTTGTGCATTATCTCTTTGAAGTCTATGGATCTGTAGACGCTTTGGGTGACGATGTTGATTATCTTCTCGTACTGCTCCTTTTTCGATATGTGCTCGACCTTGTCCGCGAGATTCCTCTCCGACTCGAGAATCGATTCCGCATGCCGGGCGTTGTTTATCGCTATCTCTATCTGCCTCGATACGATCTCGAACACCCTCAGCTCGCCCGCCCCGAAGGCGTATCGCTCCCTCGAATTTATATTTATCACCCCGACGGATTCCCCTTCGGCTTTAAGGGGTATTGAGAGGTAGCTCCTCGTTCCCAGCTCCCTTCCTGCAGGCCCCATCACGGTGTCGTTCTCAGTGTCGGGGACATAGATCATCTTCCCTTCCAGCATCGTCTTCCACGTAAATCCCTTCGGGCGCGGAATCCTGCTGACCCGTTTAATAAACCATTCGGGATATCCCCTGTAAGCCTTCATCACCGCCTCGTCGCCTTCCCTTAGATATATGCAGACGGCCTCTACGGTCTCCATGTTCCGGGAAAGCGCCTCGACGGCGTTGTCGATGACCTCGTCGAGGTCTATCGATTTGTGTACCGCCTGTGTCACCTGGTTTATGACCGTCTCGTGGCTGTTGAGCCTGGACAAATCTTCGAGGGTTTTCTGGAGCCGCTCCTCTGTCAGCGTTCTTCCGGTAATGTCGAAACCGGACACTATGAAAACAGGATCCCCTGCGAGGCTCGAGAGCTTCATCTCTACCTCTACAGGGTAGTGCGAGCCGTCCTTTCTGTGATGAAAGGTCGGGAACCGCATCGAGCTCTCCGGGCTTTCGATGAGCCTTGAAAACAGCGATTCGAGATACTCCGGCGAAAGGCCCCTTTTTATGTCGGACGGAGCGAACCCCTTAACCTCTTCGAGCTCGTAGCCGAGATTTTCGAGGGCCGTATTGTTGGCGTAAAGAAGCGATTTGCCCTGGTCGAATACGTAGAGCTCGTTGACGAGATCGTCGAAGAGGCGGAAAACCTCCTCACGTATACGCGCCTTCGCCTCGGGATGTATCTCCCATTCGGGATTGTCGGGCCTGCCGATGATATATCTCCTTTCGTGCTGCGCCAGGAGCGGCTGTGTCTCGACCGGACTCCGACGCTTGAATCGATGGTCTGAGTGCGGATACACTCGGAAGCCGCGGGAAGGAAAACGCGCAGCCTCTCCAACGACATAATTATACGGCCGGTTCATCGAAATTTATTAATACAATTATGCGGGATCGTGCGGCCGCAGTGCTCGGGTTTGTAATTTAATAGACTGTAATAACAGGATATTGTGCGGATTTGGTCAGAAGGAGAGGCCTATCTCGAAAGGGCGACCGTTTTCCTGACGAGCTTCATCCTGTACATGTCCCTGTCGGCCATATCGACGAGGTCCTCGGCCGTGCGCTTGCAGCCGGGCGTATATTCGGCAAGCCCGTAGCTGAATTCGATGCTGTAGGGCTTCTTGCCCCGGGCGTTTCGCGCATCGACCGCCGAGTGGATTCTCTTAAGGACGATGCCGCTTCCTTCGAGCGTTGTCTCGTGGAGTATAAGAAGCAGCTCGTCTCCGCCTAGCCTGCACATAACGTCCGATTCCCTCAGCACGCCGCCTACGAGCTTGACGAGGGCAGTGATCACCCTGTCGCCTTCCTTGTGCCCGTAGCTGTCGTTGACGAGCTTAAGGTTGTCGAGGTCGATATAACAGGCGGTAAAGCTCCTCCCGTGGCGCTCGCACAGCTTTATCTGCTTCCGCAGCGCCTCGAGCCCGGCTCTGCGGTTGAGGATGCCGGTCATCTGGTCTGTCATGGAATGCTTCCGTGCGGCCAGCTCGGCCAGCTTCCTTGCGGTGATGTCCGAATAGGCCAGCACGGCCCCCGCCGGCTCGCCGCCGCTAAGGAGCCGGGTTACGGAGAGCTGGAGCCATCTCTTTTTGCTTCCTGTGTGGCTCGGGATCTCGACGGTGAATTTCCCCTTATGACTCTTCATAAGGCTTTGGATATTCCTGATTACGGCCGAAACTTTTCCGCCGCCGGCGTTGTGTCTTCTAAGCCGTGCGAGGTAGTTGGTCCCGATCGGGGGCCTGTCGAGGACGCCCGCGGGCTGCCTGTCGGGGTAGTTCTCCCAGGCTGTGTTGATGGCCACGATTCTTCCGGTTTTGTCGATTATTGCAATCTGCTCTTCGAACGAATCGAGCGCAGCCTGTGCAATACCTTCATGGTCGTCTTCCGCAAAAGGGTCTATGTACGTTTTTTTAGCGGCCATAAACGTGCTCGTGTCGTCCGAATCCTGTGTTTGCTGCTCCGCAATGAATATCATTTTCCCGCCGTCCGGTCCTTCGGAAATAACAAAACCCCGCTCTCGCGTTCATTACTCATATACGTAAGTACCGCTATAAACGGATTAGGTTCAGGGTTATTTTTTACCGGTCGGGGGCTTCCGGCCTTCCTTGTGGCCGGTGTCGCATTTATCCTGAGAAAAAGTCTATCCTACTTTCTGCGAATAATGAAATAAAATAAGGCCGAATGCTTAAGTATGGCCGCATCCGGGGCGGTGTCAGGAGCCGCCCTGTTTTGTCGGGGGATCCTTGTCGAGATCGGGGTCGTATCCGAGCTCGTCGAGGGCTTTTAATATGCCGTCGAGGCAGCTCGAGTTAGAGCCCGGCATGTTCTCTTCGGTGGCGACGTCGAGCTCTCTCGCGTCATATTCCCACCTCTTCAATATCTCTATCTTCTGCTCGCGCGTGAGGCCCTCCGCCGAGAGCACGTCTTCGGGGACGCTGAACACGGCCGAGGGGTTTAAAAGTGCTTTTTCGATGTCTACCATGGGTGATCGTCCTCCTTTCCCCGACTCTCTGTTAATAACTATAATTGATTATACCTCGATAACGAAATCCCCGCCTTCCAATTTCGCCGGTAATAGATTATTCTTCGATTTAAGAGGCTTCGCGCGTACCAGAACACGGGGCCCCGGGGGAGGTGACTCATGCCGGATAAACGCCGGGCGGCAGGACCGATTCTCGCTTTCCTTATTCTCGCCCCTCTATTGTTCTTCGCCTCGGGCTGCGATTCAAACGGCGGCAAGGACGCGTTCGAAAAACGCTGCCTCGACTCTCCCAACGGCGAAGTCTGCAACCAGAAATACGCCCTGTGCATAGCAGCGAGCTGCGACCCGGACACCATAGACGGCGACACCATAGAATGCGGCCACTGCGACTCGGACGACGGGAGCTGCGGGTACTGCTACGTCTTCGATGGCAGGTCTTGCTCCTACTCCGCCCCCTGCAGCGACGTCAGGCCGGACGGCGACGTCGTGTATTCGACCTATTCCGAGGTGCTGGGCCTCGAGTATGGCTTCGGGGCGCTCACGTGCGGCGAGCCCGACGGCCGGCAGGCCGACTGCATGGACGCCGAATGCAGGCTGACGGGGGAGACTGTCGAGCTCACCGACGACCTTGGCATAAAGCAGAACGTGCCCACGGCTGTATGCAGGTGCAGCCTCTTCCACGGGAAGGTGCAATCGACGCTCGGCGGGAAGTGCAACACAGCGAACTGCTCTTCCATCTGGTCAACCGCCGGTGATGAATACGGGGGCGTGCTGAGCTTCCTTCCGCAGTGTCTTCAATAGCGAAAATAAATAACATGAGGGGATATCATGCCGAGAATAGACGAAATCGCGGACGGTGTTTACCGCATATGTGTGGTTTACGAGGATATAGGGCTCCAGTTTAACCACTTTCTCGTGAAGGACGACGAGCCGCTTCTGTTTCACGCCGGGCTGAACGCGATGTTCGGCGATATTCTGGATGGGGTTTCGAAGTTGATCGACCCGTCCACACTCAAATGGGTGGGTTTCAGCCATTTCGAGTCGGACGAATGCGGCTCGCTCAACAAATGGCTCGAGCTCGCGCCCCGGGCCGAGCCCCTTTGCACCAGCCTCGGCGCCATGCTCAGCGTGAACGATTTCGCCATTCGCCCGGCCAGGGGCATGAACGACGGCGAAACGCTCACGACCGGCAGCAAGACGTACAGGTTCTGCCCGACGGCGCACATCCCGCACGGCTGGGATGCGGGGGTGCTGTTCGAGGAGACGGAGGGGACGCTCTTCTGCTCGGACCTCTTCACGCACTTCGGCGAGGTCGAGCCGCTCACCGGGTCGGACATAGTCGGAAGGGCCAAGGACTCGCTACTCAACATGCAACAGAGCCCCTTCGCCTACTACATCCCCTACACGCCGCAGATGAAGGGCATATTCGATAAGCTGGCTGCCCTCGATGCGAAAACGATGGCAGTGATGCACGGATCGTCTTTCACGGGCGATTGCGGCAAGGCTCTTGTCGAGCTTTCGTCTGTTATCGAAGAGACGCTCGGGTGAAGGCGCTTAGTGCGTCCGCGCTCCTCCGGGTACTATGAACAGTGAAAGCCCAACACACTCAAGGAGGCAGCAGAATTGATCAGTTTCGATCTTTTAAAGGACGTGGAATTTAAAGAGGAGCATCCCCATGCGGAGACCATACTCGCCGACAGGGATACGCGGCTGATAAGGTTCAGCCTGCTCCCGGGCCAGAGCATAAAGGAACACAGCGCGCCGTCGTCGCCCGTGTACATAATCATCCTCGAGGGGAGGGGAACTTTCACCGGCGGTGAAGACAACGCAAGCGAGCTCGGGGCAGGCTCGTGTGTAAAGTACGAGCAGGGCGAGAAGCACTCCGTCCGGGCGGGGGACGAAAAGCTAGTCTTCGCCGCGCTCCTCAAAGGCTCGCCGAGGGATTGATCCCGCTCTTACAGCGGCTTAACACTAATGTTAAGCCTTGCCCTGCCTCGCGCGGAGAATTACATTCATGATATAGAGACCCAACAGGGGGGTGAGACATGGCAAGAGTGCGGTACATAGAGGAAGAGACCTCGGATAATCCCGTGGTGAAAGAGGCTTTCGAGCGCATGAGGCGGAAGAGGGGGAAGGTTACGAACATCTACAAGGCCCTCGCGCACAAGCCCTCGATTCTCGCCGCGATAGGGCCGTTCGTCGCGGCTGTCCAGGCGCCGGACGAGGTGGACGCGAAGCTCAAGGAAAAGATTATCCTCCGCGTCTCGAAGCTGAACCGCTCGGCATATTGCTGCCACGCCCACGAGCAGATAAGCACGAAGATGGGCTTTACAGCCGAGGAGATAGCCGAGATGGACTCCCCGGCGTCGGCGGACATCGGCCCCGAAGAGAAGGCCGCGCTCCGGTACGCCGAAGCCCTCACGCTCAATCCGGGCGACATCCCCGAGGGCGTGTTCACCGAGCTGGGAAAGTATTTCAGCGAATCGCAGATCGTGGAGGTTACGATGATCGCCGCGCTTTACAACATGGTGAACAGGTTCAACGAGGCGCTTAAGCTCGATCCGGAGGAGTATTGAGGGGGGAGGGAGAGGGCATAGTTCCTCTCATCCGAGTAAATTAAACATAGATAGCCATGAAGTGCTCTATCTACTCTTGGATTCTTATTATCTCTTAGTACTTGTATTGTGCACTTTTAGAGCCTTCAAAATTCAGAACTCTCCGAATTTATTGTTTGTAAAAATGTGGTCTGAGCTTATGATCTGATGGCATAGAGTTATAAAGAATCTGAAGTGCTTCTGCAAATTCTTTTTTCATGTCTTGTATAGTTGCGTCAGAATTCAATACTAATGAATCCTGTCTTCTGGATACAATCAATTGACTGAATTGTAAATCTTTTTGTTTCACACGACCTTTGCCAACTGTAATTGAGTAATCAAGTCCTGGAAATGTCCA
>JBFWTW010000141.1:0-7982 GCA_050247635.1 Candidatus Dadabacteria bacterium
TGTTATTAGCATGTGTCCTGGATTTCCTCTCGGATAAGTGAGTAATTTAAGGTCAGGCTATGGGCATATTAGGTTCCGGCGGACACAGGCGCGTCCGCACATTTAGAGAATGTACCATAATATAGATTAAAGATAAAAGAAGCTCACTTCTTCCTGCCGGCTGCTTCCCTGAGCGCCCTTAGCTCGCGCTCGCGCATGTTTCGCCACTTCCCCAGCTGAAGCCCGCTCAGCTCCACGGGGCCGACCGCTATGCGCTTGAGTCGCCAGATTGTGTGTCCGAATGCCTCGAAGAACCTCTTTACAAGGTGATTCCTGCCCTCGTGAAAGGCTATCTCGAATGTCGTAAAGCCCTTTTTTCTTTCGACAATTTTCACGAAATCGGGCTTCGCCGGCCCGTCATCGAGCTCGGCCCCCTCCATCATCGCCCGGGCGACATTTTCAGGGGCGTCCCCGCGCACAACCGCCCTGTAAACCTTCAGAAGCTCGTAGCGCGGGTGGAGGATCCTGTTCGCGAGCTCGCCGTCGTTCGTGAGGATTATGAGCCCCTCGACGTCGTAATCGAGCCTGCCCACTGGATAAACCCTCTCGGGCACGTCGCTTATCAGCTCGTCTATCGTTTTCTTGTCGTCCTGCCCCTCGCCTATCGCCGTAACGAATAGCCTCGGCTTGTTGAGGACGAGATACCTGTGCGTCTCCGGGGTTACAGTCAGGCCGCCGACCTCGACCCTGTCCCTCTCGGGGTCTATCGTTCGGCCGAGCTCCTTTTCGACGACGCCGTTAATCCTGACGCCCCCCGAGGCTATCATCTCGTCCGCCTTCCGGCGCGACGCGACCCCGCACATGGATAGGTACTTGTTGAGTCTTAGCTTCAAGGTATGTCCCCGGCACAGGAATACCCGGCGGGCGTTTCCGCCCTGTCACTTCGCATATATCGCCTCGCCCTTCGCCCAGTACTGCCCTTCCTTGCCCCTGAACGCGAACTTCACGTAGTCACCGCTCTTGTCCATCATATATACCTTCTCGTTCCCCATGAGCTGTATGCAGCCCTCCCCCTGGAGGAGGCTTTGCGCCAGGGCGTCGCTGCCGCCCTCGACGAACTCGTAGTATTTTTGAATCGCCCTTTTGTCCGTGCATGCCGGATAGCCGCTTTCGGTAAAACACTCCTTATCCATGAGCTTACATGGGGTGTTGTCGGAAAGAGCGGCTCCGGCGTAAAGATAAACAAGTCCGAACAAGAGGAGAAAGGCGGAAACCCGTAAAGCGCCTGAAGACGAATCGGTCATTTCATTTCTCCAACACGGTGATGTGCCCTGTTTTTACTGAAGGTCCATGCTCTGCTTCTTGTAATCCGAAGGAGGCACGAACTCCGAAGCATCGACGGGCGTCTTTTTCGAAGAAGAGAAAGTCGATATGGATTCCTTCTCGCCGTCGTCGAAGTCCACGGTTTCGATCGGGAAACCGTTAAGCTCCCTCAGCCTCGAGAAGACGTTCTCCTCGAACTCGACCTGCGAGCCCATGGGGTTTCCGGGGATGGAGAACGATTTCATCATATTCTCCATGGAATCGGCCATCTGCATCATGAGATTCATCATCTCCTGCCCGCCTTCGATGTTCCCCCACTGGGTGACGCAGTATTCCCTGACCTTTTCGGAGCCCTGGAAGACGTCGTATTTCTGGCACGCGACTCCGTTCACCTCGCCCGAGCCCGTTTTCTTGAGAACCGGCTCGACGTAATCGCTGCTCCCGCCCATGCCCATCATCTGCTTCATCTGCTCCCTCTGTTCCGGCGGAAGGTTCTGAAGCTGCGCCTCCATCTGCTTCATTGCCTGGCTGAGCTTGGCCGAAAGCGCCGACATCGTGGCCTCGTCCAGAACTACGAACGACTTGTCGTCGTGGTCGATCATTATCATTTCTTTGCTCGCGCCCCTGTAGATCATCGAGCCGTCGAGCTTCCCGCCGTCTTCGTACATATCCATCCTGAGGTCGTTGCCCTTGACCTTGCCCTTTATCTGCCCCGTGGATTCGGGGTTGAGCTCTTTCTGCTCGATCTCGAAAACGACGTCGGCGTACGCCGAGGCCGTGAATAAGAGTGCAATCGCGAAAGATGAAATCAGTCTCTTCATCATGGTCCCTCCAGCCATTTTTTTGCCTTCTATTCTAACACAGAATGCCTCGAATTCACCCGGCGCTCACAACTCCCCACGGGGCTGTAATACATAGCGTCCGAATTCTTGACAATTCCCCGTTACCACTTAATCTAATTCTGTGCTTAACGATTACGTTCCCGTTTTATTAATTCTCATACTCGCTATATTACTCGCCGCCACAATGCTGGGGCTGTCCGCCATGCTCGGCCCGAAGCGTAGCTCGAAGAGAAAGCTGGCCCCGTACGAGTCCGGGATCCCGCCTACGGGCGACACGCGCGGGAGGTTCTCGATCAAGTATTATCTCGTTGGCGCATTGTTCATACTGTTCGACATAGAGGCCGTGTTCCTCTTCGCATGGGCGGTCGTGTACAAAGACCTCGGGATGCTCGCATTCATAGAAGTACTGGTTTTCCTCCTCGTCGTTCTTGGGGGATACTTTTATATCGTTAAAAAGGGAGCCCTCGAATGGGAGTAAACGCAGACCCCGCTCTCGGCGGAGAGGGGTTTCTCACGACGACGATAGAGGCCTTCGCCAACTGGGGAAGGAAGAACAGCCTGTGGCCGATGCCGTTCGGAACGGCGTGCTGCGCTATCGAGATGATGGCGGTGTTCGCATCCAGGTACGACCTCTCCCGCTTCGGGGCCGAGGTCGCGAGGTTCTCGCCGAGGCAGGCCGACCTCATGCTCGTATCCGGCACCATCACATATAAAATGGCCTCCGTATGCAGGCGCATATACGACCAGATGCCCGAGCCCAAGTGGGTGATAGCGATGGGGTCGTGCACGTGCGGCGGCGGGCCGTTCGACAGCTACGCAGTGGTGCAGGGCATCGACGAATTCCTGCCCGTTGACGTTTACATCGGCGGGTGCCCCCCGAGGCCCGAGGCCGTTATAGATGCAGTTATGAAAATACAGAAAAAGATTGAGCTCGAAGGGGCCCCTATTTTATGAGCCTCGATATTGACTCCATAATATCCGCACTCAACCAGGAATTCCCCGGCAGCGTCACAGAAAAGCTGGAATGGAGGGGCGAGACCTCCCTCGTCGTGGACAAGGACCGCATTAAGGCGATCTGCACGCGGCTCAAGGAATCGCACGGATTCGCGTTCCTGGCCGACCTTACGGCCGTCGATTACCTGACGGTCAAGAGCCCGCGCTACGAGGTCGTTTATCACGTGCACAGGTTCGGCGCGGAGTACGACGAGAACGTAAGAATAAGGCTCAAGGCAGGGGTCGAAGACTCGGACTCGCCCGAGATAGATTCGGTAGTGCCCGTTTGGGGCGGCGCCGACTGGCTCGAAAGAGAGGTTTATGACATGTTCGGCATAGTGTTCAACGGCCATCCCGACCTAAGACGCATACTGATGCCAGAAGATTACGAGCCCTTCCCGCTCCGAAAGGATTTCGACGTCAGGGACAGGGAGGCCTCGAAGAGGTCTTTCCAGAGGGCTCTCGAAGAGGGTAACGACTGATGGAAAGGGTCGAATTCGTAACCGAAGAATCGGTGGTTGACCCGATAACCGGGCTTAAATCCGAGACCATGATGCTCAACATGGGCCCTCAGCACCCTGCGACGCACGGTGTGTTAAGGGTGGTGCTGCACCTGGACGGCGAGGTTATCGTAAAGGCCGTCCCGCACATCGGCTATCTCCACAGGGGGATAGAAAAGCTCTGCGAGCACATCACCTACCAGCAGTGCCTTCCTTACACGGACAGGATGGATTACCTGGCCTCCATATGCAACAACATAGGGTTCGTGCTCGCCGTTGAAAAGCTCCTCGGCGTACAGGACGCGATCCCCGAGAGGGCCAAGACGGCCGAGGTGATAATGTTCGAGCTCGGCCGCATAGAGTCCCACCTGGTCGGCATAGGCACCAACGCGCTCGACCTTGGCGCTATGAGCGCTTTCCTCTACTGCTTTAAGGAAAGGGAAAGGATTTACGAAATACTCGAAACAGTATGCGGCGCCAGGCTCACGACCTCCTACCCGAGGGTGGGCGGGCTTCCGCTCGACCTCCCGGACGATTTCGAGGAGAAGATAAGGAACTTCCTCAAGATATTCCCGAAAACGCTCGTCGAGGTGGACAAGCTCCTCACAAGAAACAAAATATGGATCGAGAGGACGAAGGGCGTCGCCTACATCAGCCCCGAGGACGCCATAGACCTCGGGCTCACCGGCCCTGCCCTCCGCGGGAGCGGCATCCCCTACGACATCAGGAAAGCCAATCCCTACCTCGGATACGAAAATTACGATTTCGACATCCCCGTGGCGACAGAGGGCGACGCATACTCGCGCTACCTCTGCCGGTTCGAGGAAATGAACCAGAGCCTCCGCATCATACAGCAGGCCATCGACAACCTTCCCGACGGCCCGTACGCCGCCGACCTTCCGGACGTCGTTCTCCCGGAAAAAAAGCTCACATATACCCGGATGGAATCCCTCATCAGGCATTTCGTCCTCGTATACGAAGGATTCAAGCCCGAGCCGGGCGAGGTGCAGCACGCCGTCGAAAACCCGAAGGGCGAGCTCTCGTACTACCTTATCAGCGACGGCTCCGGAAAGCCCTACAGAATGAGGGTCAGGGGACCTTCCTTCGTCAACATGCAGGCCCTGTCGCAGATGGTTAAGGGCAGCCTCATCGCCGACGTCATAGCCGCCATCGGCAGCCTCGATATCGTCCTCGGCGAAATAGACCGGTAAGAACCCGCAGATTCCCGAACACCTGATCAGCGAAGAGAATAAACTCTGCAGCTATGAGTCCGGGCGCAGCTACGCCGGGCATTTCTACTTTTAGATATCATCCGACAGGTTTCTTAGAGCGACGACCAGCACTTGGTCGCAAGCGGGTTATAGTCGCCGTTGTGGACGTGTACGCATAGGCTCTGCCCGAGGTTCGTCTGGGCGAGTATGACCACCTGCTCGGCGATGGATTTGGCTTCTGCGGCATCGACGCCGTCCGCGTAAACCCACAGATCGAGCGGCGACTGCCACGACGCCTGTATAACGTTAGGAAGCGACTTGACCTCGGCGGCGAAGCTCTCCTGCGCCTGGTTTACGGTGTAGGCCTCTGAGGCCAAGGGCATGGCAAGGCTGAACACAAACGCTGTCAGAAGGAACAGATTAAGAATGCGGAGCCTCATCGCTCACCTCCCAGGCCGCCCCGTCACTGACCGATAGAGGGGGGCTTTATGACCTCTACCCCATCCGGCACATTAAATACGAAGAGCGAATCCGGAACGCCCTTGTCAACGGATATATCCGTCAGATTCACCGTCGTCAGGTTGCCATACGGGTCGTAGAGATACATCGTATTTACGAGCATCGTGTTTTTATCCACGGCGATCGTGACCTTATTATAACCCTCTTCATCGGCTTTCGGCTTGAGGTCGAGTAAATAGCTCCCGGCCACGTCGAGCCCCTCGGCTTTTGCGAAGCTGACGTCGAATAGCTCCTTTATCTTGCCGAGCCCCGAAAGCAGTGTGGACGTAGTTTCAGTGTCCGAGACTTTGCTCAGCGGGGATTCGACAACCTGCTTTTCCTCCTGGCTGTAATACCAGAGGGTATTGCCGTCGGACACGATCTCGTCTTCTGCCGGGGTGTGGTAGTTCCACCTCATCTTGCCCGGTTTCTTGAACCAGACCTCGCCTTGGGCCTTCTGGACCTTGTTAAGGGCCTTCACTTCGGCCTCCTGCGAGAAATCCGCGTGGAAATCGCTTATCTGCTCGTACTTTTTCTGAACCTTGTCCACGACGGACTCGAGCCCGTCGTCGGCAAGGGCCGCGTGCGGCATGGAAAGAATAAACGCCGCGGCCAGTATGAATTTTATCAGTTTCATTTTTTTCAATTCGTGCGCCTCTCGTCCAGCTGACTTGGATCTATGAAAACCTCTCTCGGCTTGCCGGCGACCTCCTGCGGGCCGACGACGCCTTCCTTCTCCATTATCTCCACTATGCGCGCCGCCCTGTTGTACCCGATTTTGAGCTTGCGCTGGAGCATCGATATCGAAGCCTGCCCCGTCTCGGCGATAGTGCGAAGGGCCTCGAAGTAAAGCTCGTCCTTCTCGGCGTCGAGCTCGTCCGAATCCTCGCGCGCCTCGATGAACGTAATCTCCTCGTTGTAAACCGGCGCCCCCTGGGATTTCACGTGCTCCGTGATAGCCTCCCTCTCGTCGTCGGATATAAGAGCGCCCTGTACGCGAAGGAGCTTCGAAGTTCCCGGCTCGAGGAACAGCATGTCGCCCTTCCCGAGTAGCCTCTCCGCCCCGCCCGCGTCGAGAATGATCCTCGAATCTATCTTCGACGACACGAGGAACGATATCCTCGCCGGGAAGTTCGCCTTTATAAGCCCGGCTACTATGTCTGCCGACGGGCGCTGCGTCGCGACGATGAGATGTATGCCCGCGGCCCGCGCCTTCTGCGACAGCCGCGTGATGGACTCCTTTATCTCGCTCGGGGCTATCATCATAAGGTCGGCCAGCTCGTCGAGGACTATCACTATATACGGGAGGAGCTTCTCCCACTTGTCCTCGGTCTGGAGCTTTTCGACGTTACGGTTGTGCGTTTCTATGTCCCGGACGCCTTCTTCGGAAAGAACCCTGTATCTCCTTTCCATTTCCTCGACGGCCCACTTTAGAGCAGCAGCAGCCCTCTTCGGCTCGGTCACGACCGGATGCAGGAGATGCGGTATGTCTTCGTATACGGATAGCTCCAGCATCTTCGGGTCGATCATTATGAACTTGAGCTCATAAGGGCTCGCCTTGTAGAGCATGCTCGTTATTACCGCGTTTAAGAGGACGCTCTTACCCGAGCCCGTCGTACCCGCTATCATGAGATGCGGCGCGCGCCTTAGGTCCATGTAAAACGGCAGGCCCGAGATGTCCTTCCCGAGTGCGAGCGTGAGCATGGACTTACGCCTCGAGAATTCCGAGTCTTCTAGAAGCTCCCTCAGGACGACGGTCTCCCTCGTCGCGTTCGGGACCTCTATGCCTATTACGTCCTTCCCCGGTATCGGGGCTATGATTCTTATGCTGAGCGCCGAAAGGCCCATCGCGAGGTCGCCTTCCAGGGCCGCTATCCTGTTTATCTTTATGCCGGGCGCGGGCTTGTATTCGAACATCGTGATCACAGGGCCGGGCCGTATCTCGGTCACCTTCCCTGAAACGGAAAAATCGCGGAGCTTCTCTTCGATGAGCTTTGCCTTCTCGTATACGGCGTCCCTGTCGATAACGACGCCCGAATCGACCTTCGGATCGAGGAGGTCGAGCGGCGGAAGCTTGTAGTCCTTGTGTACGATTTCTTTTTTGGGCATGAAGTCTTCGAGCTCCTTGGGCTTCGGGTGCTCGAACACTATCTCCGGCACGTCCTCGATATCGGCGTAGGCTTCGTCCTCGTCCCCTACGTAGTCGTCGAAGAAACCGGGAGATTCATCGGATTTGTGCTTACCGTTCAGCCGCGTCGAGCCGTTCGCCTTCCTTTGAACGGTCATGGAAGCCGGCTTTGGCCGAGGCCGTGTGAGAGACTCTTTTAGCTCTGACAAGGCTTGCCCGAGCTTGTAGAAAAAGTATCTCGTTCCTGCGTATGTTATTCCAGCGGCGTACATGGCTGCGTCTCTTACAGCTCCAATTATGTCGGACAGTCCTATGCCCGATATTATTATTAAACTCACGACAAGAAATAGGGTTACAATCAAATACGAGCCGACGTTCCCGGCGACGCCGTGGAGTATGTCGGCCAGCGCGAATCCCGCAAAGCCCCCGGCCGGCGTGAAACCGAGGAGAGCGCCTTCTCCGTAGAGCAGGCCAAGAAAAGCCATTACCGAGATCAGGAGCAGAAAGG
>JBFWTW010000142.1:0-7869 GCA_050247635.1 Candidatus Dadabacteria bacterium
GGTCGAATTTGCAAGTCAAGCCGGACAATTAACATGGGCTGCGGCTAAAAGACCACTTTGGGAATCTGTATATCCTGACCTCTCCGATGGAAAGCCGGGCCTTATCGGAGCTATTACAGCCCGTGCTGAAGCTCAGGTTACGCGCCTGGCGTGTGTTTACGCCTTATTAGATAAATCGAAGGAAATCGAACCTGAGCACCTACGGGCCGCCCTTGCTGTATGGAGGTATTGCGAGGCTTCGGTCAGGTACATCTTCCAGAACTCCACAAGCGACCCGCTCGCGAATAGGATTTTAGGAGGCTTAGAGAAACGTCCCCAGGGTATGACGCGGACGGAGATATACAGATTTCTAAAAAGCAACTATCCAGCCTCTCGAATACAGGAGGCGTTGGACGAACTCCGGGGGGCAGGGGTTGTTAGGGCGGAAACAATAAAGACCGAAGGGAGGTCGGTTGAACGTTGGCTCTTCGTGAAACGCAGTACGTAAAAAGGGTTATTAAGGGCTAATAAGTGTAGCCGCAAGGGGCTTATTAACCCTTAATACGTAAAGGTAAAACAGAAAATGAGACAAGGGTCGCTAAAGAGCGAAGGATAGCAAACCTTGGGAGGGGGGTAAGAAATGAAAGACGCGTTAGACAAATTTGAAGAGATGCAGGCCAAGCTTAAACGAAAAGAAACCCCATCAACGGTCGAAGGCATTCCCGGTATGAGGTTTTCTGAGCTTGAGAGGCGCAATCTCGCAGTCGAGATTCGCTCGGAATTCTTGGGCTGTAGCGTCTGGTTATGTGGCAACCAGAAAATGGTTAACCAGCTACGAAAGGACGCCCCGGAGGCTCTTGTCTTCACCGTACAGGAATTCAGGTGCTTAATCGAAATGGATCCCGATCCAGAGACGTTAGCGCAGATTTGCGCGGCTACGAGAACGTTTTCGGGCTCGAATTTAGTAGGCTGCACCCCTTCAAAACCAAAGAAAGCGGAGGACATGTGAAGATATTTGTTCGAAAAGAAATACTCGAAGGAGACAGCGAGGCTGTAGCGGCTCGTGACGAGCTTAGGCGTTCTTTACTCGAACGAGACTCCCTCGACAGGCAGAAAAATCTGAGTGGATTCGTAGAGATTGAAGTCTCGCCGGCTCCACACTCAGGGGAAGCGTAATAAAGGCCCCAAATAACCTTTAAAGGGCTGTATTCGGCGCGGAAACGAGCCCCAAGGCGGCAATGGGAAGTGAACCAAAGAGAACACGTGCCTCTTGCGATAATTCAAGGAATATGGGCATGAAAGGGCTCACAAAGCTCGTAGAGCGGGTTACGAATGTTACACGAATTACAAAACTTACAGAGAGGATAGGCGATGGGCGACATTAAAAACCGTCTTTCTAAAAGAAAGATACGCAGGGCTATTCGGGATTCAGGCGGCTCAGTGACCCTAATAGCTATGCGGTGTGGAGTGAGTAGGCAGACCATTTACCGCTGGTTTCGAAAATACCCAGAGCTCGTTGATTCAGTGAAGGAAGATCAAGCCCGCCTCGCGGATATAGCTCTCGGCGTTAAGCTCAAGGTCTTTGAAAAAGGATTTAAAGACGAAAGGATTAAACAGAAGGTAGCGACCGAGATTCTAGATAGGTGGGGTAAGGACCTTGGCTGGTATAAGCCCGGAGCGCTACCCGATGCAGGGGACGGTGGCGTGCGTAGGGTTATTATCGAGTACGTCGAACCCGAAGGGGGGTTGCCGGAAGTGCCATGTAACCTCCAAAACGAATAGCCCCCACCGCAGTTGAAACAGGAGATAGAAACCATGCAGCAAGTTCGACGCTATACGATTCTTACTAACGAAGGGATAAACCTCGGTTATCTATACCGGGTTTGGAACGATATTAAGACAAACTCCGGTATTGCGCAGGTCTTTTCAGTTCCTGATGGTCCTCAGCCCTTTAAACCAGAATATGTCAAACATGTCGGAGAATTTAGGCTCAACAACATTCCGGAGGAGTTCAAAAAGCAACCTACCGTTTTGTTTAGCACCTATTACGATTTTGACGGGCTTTTGGGCTTTGTGCTAGAGCAAACGAAAATGAGAGATGTGGAGCCGCATTGAATTTTCAGATCTTCTCCTCTAAACGCCGGAGGTTAATTAGTGCCGTCTTTTGACATCGGAGCTTTTACTTGCCGCACGTCGGTGGGGAGTCTGGTTGTAAACCATAACTTAGGGGTTACGCCCAAGCTCCTAATCTTACTCACGCCGAGCCAGTTGTTTGGCGATTCTAATTACAACAACCACCTTGTCAATGAAGGTTCAATGGCTTTCGGGGCGGCGGACGGGACGCGGCAGTGGTGCGGAGTCGGCGCGGTGGTGGACGGTGGTTCGACCTATACGGCAAAAAGGCTTCTTATTAACTCCGCGTGCCTGTTTCAAATGAACCCGTCAAACGGGAATATTGTAAAACGTGCGTCCCTTTCCTCTTGGAATTCGTCTAGCTTTACTCTGAATTTCACAGTTGCAAGCGGGAATCCGACGCGGATGTATTACCTCTTGATAGGCGGCGACGATTTTAACGCCAGAGTGGATACCGGGACAGTCCCGACCTCCACGGGGAATCAGGATTATACGGGCGTTGCGAACGGAAAAGCGTTAATAACATGGAATGGCGGCGGGATTACGTCGCTCAATAGCACGCTGTCTCATCTTGGGTATGGGATAGGGTTTGGTGGTGAGAACGGTACATATTCCCGTTCTTTATTTGTACAAGATGCCGCTAACACTGTTGCATGGGGGCAGAGCCTGTATGCAATACACGGTGTAAATTCAACTGGAGGTACTTCTTTTAGGGGCGGAGCTTTGATTCATAATCCGGGCGGGGCTTCGACGTTTCGCTTAAACTGGTCGATCGTACAGGCGAGCGCGTACTACTTCGGATATATCCACTTGGGAGGGGCGGGACTAAAAGCGAAAGTAGGGGAGCAGACTGCGACTTCGTCGCCAAACAGCGTTAACCTCGTAGACCAGTCCCCGCGTGCTGTATTGTTTTCCGGGCGAGGGGTGAGTTTAACGGGAGCCTCCTCGGGCACGGGGGACGAGGCTTTGTCTGTTGGGTACGGAGACCCGCAGGTAATCGGGACTCGGAACACCTGTACGGGCGTGGGGTTCGCGGCGTCGGCGGGAGGATGTAGCTCGTTTAACGGTATTCCGCAAGCGCAAAATGCCCGGGTATTAGCTCATGATACGAACGGGGATGGTTCAGAGGATAATAACGTCCTTATGAACGCCCCGGATACAAACACGGACTTTAAATATCAACGGCAATTCGCCAACAATAGTTTCCATTATCTTTCTCTCGGAGTGGAGCCGTTTGTATTGATTCAAAAAGCCCTCTCCGGGGCAAGCGGTAGCTCAGGGGGTGTGAGTACACAGAGGACGATTGTTAAGGCTCTTTCAGGGGTAAGCGTAAACAGCGGGGAGGTATCGACCCATATCTTTTCGGTAATCTCGCAGCTCCTTACGGGGGCTAGTACGAGCGCCGGTAATGTAGCAACTCAAACTTTAAGGCTCCTGTCTTTATCTGGTGTGAGCTCGAATTCCGGGAGTGTAGTAAAGAAAATTAAAAAGGTGCTCGAAGGAGCCTCGAGTAACGCCGGTGAGGTTGCAACGGAGATTACATCGATATTTCGTATGGCGCTTGAGTGGGTTGATGCCCGCGTCGACGGCACGGTGAAATACCTCGTTACGCTCAGCAATAAGCCTATAACCGGGGTGACACCTGAAAACCATTTATTTGAAAACCGGCTAGTGGAGCCTCCTACTTTCACGCGCGGCTTACTAGATCAGGAAAACCTTATATCCGGGCTCTCCGAAACCAATATCAGATTTAACAATTACGACGGGCTCTTTAAAAACAAGGGCAACCTCGAAGGATATTACGCCCGGATCGAGCGCGTATTTGCGGCGCTCAAAGAGGAGATAGCCGGGGTGGTTACCCGGTACATAAGGGGAATCGAAATAGAGGCTCAGGTTTCAGATCAGGAGGCGGAGCTCGAGCAAGCCCGATTCCCCCGGCGCTTAACCTCGCTCGATCTTTTCCCGGATTTACCCGATAAGGACGCGGGAAAGCCCATAGTGCCTTACTTCGGAAGAAACATAAAGGTGCCCTGCCTCCTCATTAAAAACGATATTGTAAACAGCGAGTTTGATTACCTGATAGGCGAAGCGGAAGGCATAAGCGGGAATCTGAAAGAGGCTACCGCGGCATATAATGGCAACGTTGTTTTCGAGGATTACGAGGGAGCCGTACAGGGTGTGAGTGGATCTGCTATTACGCTCGAATCCCAGGAGGCTCGGCGCAATGAGTATTACAGATTCTGGTTTGTACAGCTCACCGATCCGCTCGACGGCGCGGTGTTAGATGAAAAGTACGTATCCACCTACGACGGAGCAACGAACCGGGTTACGCCCGATTCCGCATGGGCTGTATCCCCTTCAGGGAAAAACTATCGTATAAAGCCGTGGAGGTTCCTTGACGGCTCTCAATCAACCCCTTACGGGGGTTTCGGCGTACTCCGCTTTAAAATCAATATGACGAAGCGCGGGAGCCTCCCAGAGATTTACGTCGACCTCGACGGGCTACAGGGCGAAAAGAACCGCGTGCGCGCTATACAAAGTATCCTGAGCAATAATACGTGGGGTTTCGGTTACACAGTAGATGGTACTACTTTTGACGCTCTTGCCGTCGATGCGGGTATCACCGCCCTCGATACCGAAGGGGGGGTTAAGGAGCGCGTCGACGCGACGGAGGTTCTTACCTCGCTCCTCGAATATCGCGAAATGAGGTTAAGAAAGGAGGGCGGCGTCGTTAAAATCGACGCGGATGCGCCGAGCTCGAGCGTCGATACTTTCCGCCTTGGTACAGACCTCCCTGATAATATCATTGCAGTTGATAGCGGCGGGGTTGATTACGGGCTTACGAGGGACAAGATAAAGGCTCTCACAGTGGTTTACAGGGAGAACAACAAAGAAAGCGGCGTATGGTTAGGAGAGCAGCGCGGGGACGTACATTCAAGGGGGCATGATGAAACTCTCACCCTGCCCTGGGCGTATGCGCATGAAAGCGCAAACCGGGAGCTGTATTACAAAATAGCGCGGCTTATCTCGGCTTCTGAAACCCTCACGATTACGGTAAATGAGGACGGCGAAGGGCTTAATATTCGGGACGTAATCACGCTCGACCTGCCGCAGTACGGAATTGACGGGGATTGGGAAATAAGGGAGATCGAGCGCGGTAATGGAGCCTATAAGCTCACTTTGAACCCGGACAATCAGGCGCGCTTTGTGTACGAGCAGGTGGGCACGCTCCCCACGGATTTAACCGAAGCGATAGCGACGGATTTTTCGAGCACCCCTCCCGCTCAGGTGACAGGGCTTACCCTCGAGCAAGGCATTGAGGTTGTTGCCGGGATTCCTTACCCGTATGCGATACTGCGCTGGACGGTGCCGGAAGAAAATTACTCCGAGGCGGTTATCAGTATTAATCAAACCGGCGGCGACGTGGAGGACTTTTTCGAGGTAGGTAAAGGGGTGAGCTCGTTTAAGGTCGGCGGCGGGGTACTCCAGCCGGGCGTCCCTTACGATTACCTAGTCGAGCCTGTAAACGAGGCGGGTACCGAAAAGGGCGAGGGCTCGAGTCTGATAAATCAGGTTGCGGGCGGTGACGGGACAACCCCCTCCCCTCCCTCCGGGCTTATAGGCAGCGCCGGGCACGCTGACCTTACGTGGTCGTTTAACCGTGTGAGCGGAACCACAATCAGGGGGTATTGGTTAGAGGTGTATATAGCGTCCTCGGGGGGCAGTCATATACACACGGAATTTATAGAGCAGCCCTCGAGCGGTACTACCGTAAACAGTAAGCCGTATAAGGCTCAGACAGGCGTTTTAACCAATAATATTACGCGATACGCTCAGGTGAAAACCGTCAAATTCAATGGCAAGGAATCCGCTTTTACATCCCGCGCGGGAGCTACTACAAAGGAAATTATCAGGGGGGATTTAGAAGATAACGCTACCTACGATATGTCCGTTGTTAGCGGTGTCTCTTCGGTACCCGATCCCTATACAATAGGCACGTGGATGGAGGTAATATCTGCAGCTCCAATAACTCTGACTCAAACCTCATATATCAAAATCAGATTTAGCGGAGAGCGCGAATATACGGGTTTTGGGGGCAACAGGCTCAGGATCACCCGGAACGGTTCACAACGATATTTATATGACAACATCGCTAATGATGATGCTCACCCATCCATGACATTTACCGAGATTGTGGGACCAGGTACTTACTCCTATAAAATCGAGTATCGCAACGATACCAGTGGAGGCATGGGGCAAGGATTACGTAACCGGAGCCTTAGTGTTCAATCGAGGGTTAAATAAATGATATTTCAGTGGACGGTTATTGATGATGATGGCTTTATTGTAGGTGATTTTTATTCGAGCTCTCAAAAAGGTGCCTTTGAGCGCTTCGAGCCCCCGCCAGGCACAAGAAAGATTAAGCTCCTGTTTGACGAGGCGGAGGCATGCGCGAATTCCTGGGACACAGAGAACGGAATATACATGAAGCGTATCCGTGAAGCCCCCGCCGGGAAAATCTCGATTGAACATTTGAGCCAAGAGGATGTTGCTAAATGCCTAGCCAAAAAGTCTGAATGGTTCCGAGATACTCTGCAATCCGACGGAAGTATAAAGCGCGAGTAAACAGAGGGGAGTATTATTATCCCCTCCGACCCGCTACATTAAGTATTTTTCCTGTCGAACTCCTAGAAAATTTTCATGATCCTCGCAAAGCGCCACTCCATCGTAATATTCATCGGCGGTGAGTATCACAACCTCGCCTCGAGCATTGATAAGCACTAACCGGAGAACCACACGAGCTGTGGATTCACACCCACTGTCGTCTAAATAGACAGCCTCTAAGCCCTTCCCGGGGAGAATTTCTGTCAACGAAAAGTCATCTTTAAAAACGTCGAACATAAGGACCACCTCCTTCATTTTGTCTGTAACTTCATCCTAGCACCCCTTACCCGGAATGTCAAGCATTTATGTAATAATATCAAGTGGTTACATTAAGGTATTTATAAAAACATAAATTCCTAAAGAGCTGGTCATAGCCCTATGCTGAACAGATATGCGCAAAAACTCTACGATGAACAAGTTTTTCCTTGAGTTTTGAAGTATCCCAATTTAAACTAGACAACTACTATTTATAACGAAACAATGTCCTTCTTAAATCATTACTTCTGAACGTATCTACTGGAGGTAACAAATGGCTCTGATTAAATGTTCTGATTGCGGAAAAGAGATTAGCCCCAATGCTATTTCTTGCCCTTCATGCGGCAACCCGATCAATGTACCTAAGCGAACCAGTGTTTCCGGAGTTGTAATTAAAGTTATATTAACACTTATAGCTTTAGTGTTGATTGTGTTTGTCATCATTCCTGGGGCATGCTTTGGAACAGCATGGATGGTAGGAGATCGGGTTGTAAATAGATACAGCGAAGCAAAGCATGAAGCAACAGAGATCCAAATAAAAAACTTTGTGTCTGCTCTCAAACTCTTTAAGCTGGATAATGGTTTTTATCCTGAAACACAGCAGGGGCTGGATGCTTTAATAGAAAAACCCAGTGTGGGGCAAGCACCGTGCTGTTACTCTGCAGAGGCTTATTTAGAAGGTTATGAAATTCCACTAGATCAATGGGGAAACCAGTATATCTATTTAGGTCCTGATCAAACGCTGGAAGGAGGGTTTGAAGTTATATCCATAGGCCCTGACGGCATCCGAGATACTGAAGATTATATTTCTAGCTGGACTATAAAATAAATAGTAAA
>JBFWTW010000143.1:0-7824 GCA_050247635.1 Candidatus Dadabacteria bacterium
TATCGGTAAAGAGGGTCGCGCCGACCGTGACGACGACCGAATCCCGGTTCACGATCCCGAGGCTCTGTATAATCGGGAAGGCAAGGAGAGTGTGGGACGCCATCAGCGATCCTATGAGCACGGAAGCATTAACCCCATAGCCCAGGAGATGGGCCACCCAGAATCCGGCAAGGAGCGGGAAGCAGAACGTCAGCACCCCGAACAGGAGCGACTTGTGTTTGGCGCGGTTAAATTCCACGAGGTCGATCTCGAAACCGACAAAGAACATGAGGAGCAGCTTGCCGATAGAAGAGAAGAAGCCTATAACGGGGCCGTCCTGGGTAAGGAATCCGAAACCGTGCGGGCCGAGCAGAAGCCCTGCGAGCAGAAACCCTATCACCCCCGGCAGCTTCGCCTTGGTAGCGATCCTGGGGAGGATGAGAAGGAGAAACATTACAATCGCGAAGTTAACTAGAAGAGGCAGTTTTTCCATATAGGCTGGTCAGTTCCCAGATAATGCGGTCTTCCGAATCATCGAAATAGTGCTCATAAGCCCCTTGAAACAAAGATAATATATACTTCCGTGTTAATTTTCAATCGATACTTACTATTTAACCAATTGACGTCTTGTGTTATTGTCAGGTGAAAAGGGGATTTGAAATTCGACGTAAAGGAGACAACATATGCCCAGGTCCACACACGTTATACCCGTTTTATTCTTTACGCTTCTGGCGTTTATAGTTGCATCCGCAACTTTTGCAATCGCGCAGGAAGCACCGAAAGACGCAACGGAGGCCACCAAGGCAGCCAATGCGAAGCTGCTGGACCAGCTGCCTTTCTCCGATAACGCGAGCTTCGAGGCCGCGAAAAAAGGTTTCATCGCGCCCCTGCCCGATAACGGGGTAATAAAGAACGAAAAGGGCCAGCCTGTCTGGGACCTCTCCAAGTTCGCGTTCATAAAGGACGGCGAGCCCGCGCCGGATTCCGTCAACCCCAGCCTCTGGAGGCAGTCCCAGCTCATTCTGCAGGGCGGCCTGTTCGAAGTCGTTCCCGGCATATATCAGGTAAGAACCGCGGACCTCTCCAACATCACCTTCATCGAAGGCAACGACGGCATCATAGTCATGGATCCTCTGATATCGGCCGAAACCGCCAAGGCCTCGCTCGACCTCTACTACCAGCACCGTCCCAAGAAGCCGGTCGTCGCGGTCATATATTCCCATAGCCACGTAGACCACTACGGCGGCGTTAAGGGCGTAGTCTCCGAGGAAGATGTAAAGTCGGGCAAGGTAAAGATATACGCGCCCGCAGGATTTCTGGACCACGCCGTGGCCGAGAACGTCATGGCCGGAAACGCGATGAGCCGAAGGGCCAGCTACATGTACGGCAACCTCCTCCCGCAGGAACCCAAGGGGCAGGTCGGGGCAGGCCTCGGCGTCACGACGTCTTTCGGCACAGTAACCCTTATCCCGCCCACGGATATTATCAAGAACGACGGCGAGACGCACAACATAGCCGGGCTCGACGTCCAGTTCTGGATGGCACCCAATTCCGAAGCACCGTCGGAAATGTTCTTCTACATACCTTCGATGAAGGCCCTCTGCACGGCAGAGGACGCGACCCACACCCTCCACAACACCTATTCGCTCCGGGGGGCCAAGATTCGCGACCCGCTTGCATGGTCCAAATACCTCAATGACGCAATAGATAAATGGGGAGGCGAGGTCGAGGTCCTCTACGCGCCGCATCACTGGCCCGTATGGGGCAACGCCGAGGTCGTGGGGCACCTCAAGAAACAGCGCGACCTCTAAAGATATATTAACGACCAGCCGCTCCGCCTGCTGAACCACGGCTACAAGATGGTCGAAATAGGCGACATGATAGAGCTCCCCGAGAGCCTCGCGACCGTATGGTCCGACAGAGGCTACTACGGCTCCGTCAACCACGACGTCAAATCGACGTACGTGAACTACCTCGGCTGGTTCGACGGCAACCCTGCTACGCTTCACGTGCTCCCGCCCGTAGAGGCGAGCAAGCGCTACGTCGAATTCATGGGCGGCCCCGACGCAGTGCTGGCCAAGGCGAAGGAGTACTACGACAAGGGCGAGTACCGCTGGGTAGCCGAGGTCGTAAACCACGTAGTATTCGCCGACCCCGGCAACCAGGCGGCCAGGAACCTCCAGGCCGACGCCCTCGAGCAGATGGGCTACCAGGCCGAATCCGGCCCGTGGCGCAACTTCTACCTGAGCGGCGCCAAGGAGCTCCGCGAAGGGGTAAAGAGGCTCAGCGCCCCCAACACGGCCAGCCCCGACACGGTGCGCGCCATGAGCCTCGACCTTCTGTTCGACTGGGTGGGCATGAGGCTGAACGGCCCTAAAGCCGACGGGAAGACGATAACGCTCAACTTCGACTTCACCGACACGAACGAAAAATACATTCTCGGCGTCGAAAACAGCGCGATTCATTACAGTAAGGACAAGCAGGCCGACAACGCAGACGCCACCGTCACCATGACCCGCGAAACCCTGAATAACGTCCTCCTCGGGCAGGGCACCATCGACGACAAAATAAAATCGGGGGACATCAAGGTCTCGGGCGACCAGGCCAAGCTCGACGATCTCGTTTCAATGCTCGACTCCTTCGATTTCTGGTTCAACATCGTAACGCCGAACAAGCCCGAATAACCCGGCCGGGCATAAACCGATTACCACGCGAGGGGGAGGGTCCGCCCTCCCCCGCCGCTTACAAAGGAGAGTCTTTATGCGCAAGGTTCTTTATATTTTCATAGGGCTGCTTATTGGCTTTACGGCTCTTACGAGCTCGCACGCCCAAAGCCCGGCCGGCGGACAGCAGTCCCAGGGCGGCGAATCCCTCGCCGAAGTCGGCGCACAGCTCGCAAACCCCGTTTCTTCCGTATGGAGCATCGTATTCCAGAACAACTTCACCTTCCTCGAGGGCGAGCCCTCGGACAAAACGAGATTTAGATACAACCTCAACTTCCAGCCCGTTATGCCGATTCCGCTCACGGATAACTGGAACCTCATAACCCGTTCCGTTTTCCCGCTCCTCATAGGCCAGCCAGTATACAACCCCGAGAGCGGGTTCCACGGAAGATCAGGTCTCGGCGACATAGCGATGGTAAACCTCATATCCCCGAACAAGCCCTCGGGCTTTCTCTGGGGAATAGGCCCCACGTGGATATTCCCCACGGCTACAAAGCAGAATTTGGGTCAGCAGAAATGGCAGGTAGGCCCGGCGGCCGTGGGTCTTTATCTTTCGAAGGACTGGATCTTCGGCGCCTTCCCCCAGCAGTGGTGGTCGTTTGCCGGAAAGGACAACAGGCCCGACACGAGCATGATGAACATTCAGTACTTCGTATGGCGCCTTCTTCCCGGGGCTTGGCAGGTAGGCACGGGGGCGCCGAACATAACGATCAACTGGAAGGCCGACGACGATAACAAGGTGAACCTCCCGATCGGGCTCGGCGTGGCTAAGACGGTAAAGCTCGGCAAGCTCCCGGTGAAATTCCAGCTCGAAGGCAGCTACAGCGTCGTGCACGAGGACGTGCTCGGACAGAGGTGGAACATCCGGCTCACCATAACCCCCGTCATTCCCAGGCTGATAACGAGCGCAATATTTTAATAGTAGATTATTTCCAACGATGCAGCGATTGAGGAAAGAGCGACATGGTCGAGCCGGATTTCGAGACGATATTAAACAACGCCGAAGTAACGAAGAAGTAATAATAACTAGACACAGGGGGTTAAAGATGAGAATCACCACCTTGCTTTTAGCAGCGTTGTTATTCGTGACGCTCGCCGGACAATCGGCCATCTCGCAGGATTCTTCCGATACCGACACGAGCCATGTGACCATGCCCGCCGAGGGCATAGTAATGTTCCCCGCCTACGCGAAAGCCATGGGGAAGACAGCCTACATATGGGGCTGGCCGATGGTCAACATGCTCAACCGTTACACCGGGATTACCCAGGCCCCCAAGCCCGGTCTCATAAACGGCATACTGCCGGTAGCCCCGCGCGGCCACATCGCGATGCTGAGCAACTACATCGATCCTGCGGAGACGTTCGTCACCTGCCCTAATCAGGACGTTGTATACGGGCTCGGATTCTTCTCGCTCGACGAAGAGCCGGTCGTAGTCCAGGTGCCCGACTTCGGCGAGCGTTTCTGGGTCTATGCCATGTACGACGCGCGCACGGACCAGTTCGGCGAGCTCGGCAAACCCTACGGCACGGAACCCGGCCACTATCTCGTTGTAGGACCAGGCTGGGAAGGCGAAACGCCCGAGGGCATAAAGGGCGTTGTACACTCTCCGACGGCGCTCGCCAACGTCATCCCGCGCGTCTTCATGAACGATACTCCCGAGGACCGCGAAGCCATACAGCCTGTAATAGACCAGATCGTCGTCTACCCGCTGGAAGAGTTCGACGGAAAAATGAGGACAGTGGATTGGAGCGAGCTGCCGGACATTCCGGGGCCGGCCTCCGATGGTGGTGGAGAAACCAAATGGGTAGTGCCTGAAAAGTTCTTCGATCAATTCGGGGAAGTCCTCGATACGGTGCCGCCGCTGCCGGGCGAAGAAGCCCTCTACGCGCAGTTTCGCCTCCTGCTCCATGCAGCGGCCAACGACCCGGCAATCAAGGAGGCCCTCGTTGAAACGGCCGTCGAAACCGAAGGCGAGGTAATCAAACCGTTCTTCGAATGGAAGCACAACGGTGTCCCCGCCGGCAACGGCTGGAACCGCTCGAAAAATAACGCCGAGTTCGGACTTGATTATTTCAACCGCACCGGCACCGCCAAGTCGAACATGTTCGACAACAGGCCTAGCGAAACCCAGTACTTCTACACCGACTACGACTCGTCCGGCGCGGATCTCGAAGGCTCCGGAAATTACGAGATCACCTTCGCCCCCGGGCAGGACCCCCCTGTCAACGGCTTCTGGTCGCTCACGCTTTACAATGACAAGCACCTTTTCCACCCGAACGATCTGAATAGATATTCACTGGGAACTAAGAACCAGAACCTCAAGCGAAACGAAGACGGCTCGCTCACCCTCTACGCCGGGGCCAAGTCGCCGGGTGCGGATAAGGAATCCAACTGGCTCCCCGCGCCCGAGGGGCATTTCTCACTCTACATCCGCGCCTACTGGGGGAAGGAAGGTATTATCGACGGCTCGTGGCAGCCGCCGGCTATAAAGAAAGTTGACTGACGCTCCGCCGTTGCCGCTGGAGGATGATGCGGCGGAGGAAACATGAACCTGGGGCGGAGAAAGAAGCGGCAAATAATCTCCGCCCTTGCATCTACAGGAGAAAGCTGAATTCGCTGGTTTCGTCCACGTCCGTATGCAGCCTCCCGGTGGCGATGGCCTTCTTGAACGCGGCGAAATCCTCTTCCACCTGGTCGGCATAGGCTTCGGCGTACTCAGCTATCGCTTCTCCGAATCTATCCGACGACCCGATGTAGCCCTGGATAAGGTGCTCGTTCCCGGCCTTCGCCTGCGCCCTCGCCAGCACCCACCCGCACATAGCTGCATAGTCCACAAGGGTTTCCGGGAAGAACGTCTCGGGCTCCGCCGACACCTTCATATCCCTCAGCTGCCTCACGTAATAATCGTGCCCTTTGTCGATGCTGGCCCATCCGAGGAAGATGTCCCCCGTCGCCTGGAGGAGACGCTGGCCCTCGACGACGCGCTGCCCCTGGCTCTTGTAAGCGCTCTTCCCGCCCGGCGGTTCCAGTACAGACCTTCTCGCTTCCTTGGCCTGCAAAAACAGGGGGTCGCCCTCGCCCGCCATCAGGAGCTCTACGATACACCGCGTGCCGACGCTGCCGATGCCGACGACCTTCACGACTATATCCTGCGGCGTATAAGATTCGTACAAATGCTTTCGGTCCGATCGCAGCGTCTTCGCGTAATGCTTCCTGAACCTGTTCACCAGCTTCTCGAACTCTGGGACATTCTCTTTAAAATGAAAAATGTAAGGAGGGTTATCGACGATCCTCGCGTGGCCGTCCACAACGGAAGTCAGCTTGGGAAAAAGGGCCTCCGAAGTCCTGGACTGCGCCTGCTCCTTTTTCCTCTTTATCCTCCGTAACATATCCTTGTTATCCTTGAACGCTTCCAACAAATCATCCACGGTTATCGTCGAGCCCCATATCTCCATCTGCTTCATGTCCGCATATTCCGAAAGCCGTTTCGTGTACGAATCGACTGCCGTCTCTACAGCCTTTACGGAGTCTTTCTTCGAGAAGTCCAGCTCCCTCGCGCATAGCGCTATGCTCACCGCCAGCCGCTTTATGTCCCACTCGAACGGGGCCGGAAACGTCTCGTCGAAGTCGTTAATGTCGAACACGATGTTACGCTCCGGCGTCGCGAATCCGCCGAAGTTCATCAGGTGGCAATCCCCGCATGCCTGAAGGACTATCCCCGAGCTCGGGGCCGCCATGAGATCCCGGGCCTGGATAACCGCCGTGCCCCGGAAGAAGGTGAATGGGGTCTGCGCCATCCTGCCGTAACGTATGGCGATGAGCCCCGGTATTCTGTCGTGGTTGGATTCTTCGAGGAGACTGATTATGTCTACCTTCCGCAGAGCCGGGCTCCATTCCGCCAGCGAAGAGCGCGGGCTTTTTTTGCGCGCCTCCTTTCCGTGCTTAAGCCATTCGGATTTCGTTAATTGGTTGTCTTTCATCGGTCCCGCCCCTCCGGATATTTTTCGATTCACTCATCTAAAACCCGGGCCGCCACAAGATACCGTCCGTCCGCCCGTCACTACCACGACACGTGTGAAGGCTTACGCCCCTCGCCGCGGTATTGCTCACTCCACCCCTTGATTCGATTATCTTACTATAAACAGTCCTCATTTTGGAGTAGGCATATAAATTAATTAATTCTAGTTATTGCAGCAGTTTACGACGCGCCGTAGGGACGGCGAACGTTTGATGTACATACGGGGATGAGATGCCGGCCGCCTCCACGGCGGCTTTTATTCCACGCGGAATTTAAATATAATAGCCCCCATGGCTGAAGGAAAACGAATAATCGACCTATCGATAAAAATCGAGCCCGCGCCCGGCCCCGAGCACCAGAAGCTCGAAATAAAATACGAGCGCCACGAGGACACGGCGGAATACGTCGCCATGCGCTTCGAGTGCGAGGAGCAGGACCTCCCCGGCGGCCTCGGCTGGGCGAACGAATACGTCACGCTCGGCACGCACGTCGGCACGCACATGGACGCCCCCTGGCACTACCATCCGGTATCCGAGGGCAAAGAGGCGCGCACAATAGACGAGATGCCGGTCGAATGGTTCTACGGCGACGGCGTCGTCATAGACATGCGTCATAAAAAGCCTGGCGAGCTGATCTCGACAGGCGACCTCGAGGCCGCGCTCGACAAAATCGATTACGAGCTGAAGCCCTTCGACATCGTGCTCGTCATGACGGGCGCCGACAGGCTATGGGGCACGCCGGAGTATTGGAGCACATTCCCCGGCCTAGGAAGAGAATCCACGCTCTGGCTATGTAATCAGGGCATCAAAGTCATGGGGACGGATTCAGCCGGATGGGACAGGCCGTTTAAGGTCATGACGGAGGAATTCAAACGTACGGGCGACGCGGGTGTACTATGGGGCGCTCACTTCGCCGGAATAGAAAAGGAATACTGCCAGATCGAAAAGCTTACTAACCTCGATTTGCTGCCGCCCTTCGGATTCAAGGTGGCCTGCCCGCCCATAAAGGTCAAGGGGGCTAGCGCCGGATGGGTGCGCCCGATAGCTATTCTCGGGGAGTCTTCGTAGCGCGTCCCGGTTTCGGGGCGGCGAAAACGACCGTCC
>JBFWTW010000144.1:0-7793 GCA_050247635.1 Candidatus Dadabacteria bacterium
AGCTGCTAATTTTTTCAATTAGCATTGGTGGTATTCTTCTAATGTTGCGTCTTGGCATGATTTTATTTCCTATTCATTCGTATTCAATTTTTAAAATTTTGGTGGTTTCTTTATTACCGCAATTATCTTCCCATTTATAAGAACATTATCACTCGCATGCAAATAAATAGGTTCATAATCATATGATGAATCAGCCTTTAGTACTATTTGTTCATTTGCTCGATCGTGTATATATCGTTTAATAGTCGCCTTATTATCAAGTATTGCCAAGACAACATCTCCTGTTGTCACCGTCCTATCGTTGCTATCTACAATTACATAATCTCCGTCTTCAATAATCCTCCCATTAATTTCTGCTCGATTCATAGAAGTACCATCAGTTTTAACGGCATATAGCCCTGTCGGCTTGGCCCGTTTGATTAGCTTGCTAGATACCCGCAGAAAACCTTGAAAATTTTGTTCAGCGTAAATAGTTGCCGGACCACAATTTGCAGTACCTACAATTGGGATAGAGAAAAGGTGATTTGTTTTCTCAAGCAAACCTCTTGCCCAACCTGGTTCAGTATTTGTACGTTCCATCACCCCCTTTGCTCTATCTATCGTTAGGAACCCCTTTTTCTGTAATTGCTGCAGGTGATGTTTTATTTTCTGAGGAGATTCATTAGGCATTTCAATTTTTTTAGCCATTTCTCTTAGACTGAGCTGTGCCAAGTTCTCGATTTTTGAAAGCGCAAGGAGTCTTTCTTGTATTTCATGCATAATTTAATTTACCATAAATCTGTAAGTATTACAACTCCGTAAAAATTGACACCTTTTCAATTGGGAGTTAATATAGGTTAAAACGATTTGCGGAGGTACTTGTTATGAGCAACAAACCGAAAACTACTTTACGGGGCCGCAGTGCAAAAACAGGGAGATTCACAACTGTAGAGAAAGCACGCCGACAAAAATCCACACACGTGGTCGAGCGCGTACCTAAATCAGGATACGGACACACAAAACAGAAGTAGTTCGTTTCTGACAGTTGACTGTATGAGCGAGATAATTTCTCTAGTGGAGCATCCGATTTTGCCTCAAAAGAGCAAAATCCCTCTCACCCTCCCCTCCCCCTGAGCCTCCTCAAATGCCTCACGCGCAAGACCCTCTTCTGCCACAGGTTCTCTCTCGGATCGGGCTCGCCGGGGTTTCGGAGCTTGAGCGCCTCGGTGTCGAATCTCCTCCGCTCTGCAAGCGTAAGGGCGTCCATGTGATTCGCCACGTCGAGCATAGTCACTTCATCATCATCTAATCGAGGATCGGAAGACGAAGAAGCGCAAGCTTCTTCAAGCACGCGCTTTGTCTTTTCGCGTGCGTCTTCTTTTAATGACTCTGCGTCTTCCTTATTGGAGTTTCCTTCAACTGTGTATTCCTTAGGGGTCATATTTTGACCCCCCGGAGGGTCAGCATTTGACCGGGCGGGGTCATATTCTGACCGGGTAGCTGACGCTTCCGTCATCATGTGTGACAAATCGGTCAGGTGGTTTAAAGACGCTTCGGCATCGGTGCTTATATCCGTGAGATTGCCGCGGTCGCGCACGCTCCCTCGCAATGACGCGTCGCCGCCGGTGCCGTCATTGTGAGCCGCAGGCGAAGCAATCTCGTTTTTTCCGTATCGGGATTTAGCGTCCTTGATGACACGTCGAAGCTCCTTCGAAATGTAAAAGTTATACGAGCGCCCCGGAACCGGCACCCTTCGAATCAGCCCTGCATTAATCAGGGTATTCATTGCCTTCCGAGCGGTATTCCTCGATCCGAACCCGCAGTCCCTGCAGATCCTATCGACGGACGGAAACGACCGCCCCTGCCTGTCGGCGCGGCGCATGAAATATATGAGGACGAGCTTTTCGTTCGCCGTAAGGTCCAGGTCGAATACAAGGTCGGGCACCTGGAAATATCCCCCGCCCTTTTGAAGCAGGCCCCCTTCGGGCCCGGAATGCCTGTTCAAAGCCAATGCGATCCCCGGCCGCCCACGCGCGCGCCGGGCATATCCCCCTTCCTCTTATCCTCCAGCCGTAAGGCGCTTCGGACGAATACAGCCGCGCCCTCCGTGCCTCTATCCAGAGGTTAAACCAGCGAGGGGTTTTGCTCAATGGGTGAATTTACTTTCGAGGGGGAATTTGGAGGCGGCGCCCGGATTCGAACCGGGGCATTGCGGTTTTGCAGACCGCTGCCTTACCACTTGGCTACGCCGCCCTTTTATTCGGAGTGTAAATTATGAATAACATTTCAGGTTTTTCAAGCGCGGGCGAGGCAGAAATCGGAGAATGCCCCCCTCCGCGCGACTTTTTCAGCTTCCCGCTACGCCGTCACACATAGAGCTGCCCTTTCAGGACTGTCACAGCGGTCCCTATAAGAAACGCCCTCTCGCCCTCTATGCGGACGTTCACTATCCCCCCGCGCGGCGACGCCTGGTATGCCGTAAGCTCGGGCCTCCCGAGCTTCTTCGTCCAGTATACGCCCATGCAGCAATGCGCCGCGCCCGTGACGGGGTCCTCGTCTATGCCCGAGCCCGGGGCGAACGCGCGGGCGATGTAATCGTACCCGGGCGACGACGCGACGCTCGTCACCATCATCCCCGTCACCGGAATCGTCCTGAGGAGCGGGAAGTCCGGTCTCATCTCACGTACGGCGTCCTCCGACGGGGCCTCGACTATGTATCCGAAAACCCCCTTGCCGCAGTAAAGCGGCTCGAAGCCGAACGCGTCCACGAGCGCCTTCGGGGCGTCCGCTTCGGCGGGCGGATCGGCGGGGAGGTCTATCGACAAAAGCCCGCTGTCCTTTCGGGCCGTGAGGTCCCCGCTCAGGGTGTGGAAAACGACAATCTCGTTCGGGCTCAGGTATCCCATCTCCCAGAGCACGTGCGCGCTCGCCAGCGTCGCATGCCCGCAGAGCTTTACCTCCGTCGTCGGCGTAAACCACCTCAGGCGAAACCCGCCGTCTTCCTTATATAGAAACGCCGTCTCCGAAAGGTTCATCTCCGCCGCGACGCCCTGCATCCATTCCTCGTCCGCCGGCGAGGTCATAATGCACACAGCAGCCGGGTTCCCGGAAAAGGGCTTATCGGTAAAGGCATCCACGTGATAAATGTCGAGATTCATGAACAATGCTCCTTATTTAATAGAAATTGCCGTGCGGGCAGCCGCCGGCGCGCCGGGCAGCGCACCCCTGCTTGGGGTTTTCGCCGGCGTAGCGTAAGCTAATAGATGTAAGCATACACGAAGAGTCGAACGGGAAAACATTTGACAATTCGGATTATTTCTTTATTTTAATAGGGCTCTCGCATTGAATGCCCTACGCGAAAGCGAACGCTGGGCCGCCTGGATCCTGATTTCGGGACCGGGACGGAGGAGAATTTGAAAAGAGATACCCGGGACGGAACGATGTCCGTACCCTACAATAAGATGACTACTACGAAAGCCGGTGGAGACGTATTTCGCTCTCTGTCCGGCTTTTTTTATTTCAGGCAGGGATCATGAGAAAAAAAACGGTTCCAATGTTCAGGCGGATGAAGGAAGACGGCGTCAAGATCGTCATGGTGACGGCCTACGACGCGTCCACCGCCCGTATGCTCGACGAAGCCGGTGTCGACATGATTCTGGTGGGCGATTCTGTCGCCAACGTTGTCCAGGGACATTCGACGACGCTCCCCGTGACGATGGACGAAATGCTCTACCATACGAAGATAGTGTCCCGCGGGATCACTACCGCCCACCTCTGCGCCGATATGCCCTTCATGTCGTTCCAGACGTCCAGGGAAGAGGCGGTGCGTAACGCGGGCAGGTTCATCAAGGAATCCGCCGCCGAGTCGGTGAAGTTCGAGGTGACCGAAGACCTCCTCGATACGGTCTACGCAGTCCACAGCGCGGGCATCCCCGTCGTCGGGCACATAGGCCTCCGGCCCCAGGCAGTCCTCGAAATGGGCGGATACGTCGTCCAGGGGCGCGGCGAGGCCGAGGGCAAGAAGCTCGTCCAGCTCGCAAAGGCCCTCGAAAGCGCTGGGGCTTTCTGCATACTGATGGAAACCGTGCCGCAGTCGGTCGCCAAGGAGATAACGGACGCCGTTAAGGTGCCGACCATAGGCATTGGGGCGGGGCCGGGATGCGACGGGCAGGTGCTCGTCATAAACGACCTTCTCGGTCTGTCGCCAGAGCCGCTGCCGAAATTCGTGAAAAAGTACGCAAATCTGAGAGAAACCGTGGACAGCTCCACGCGTAAATTCATAGACGAGGTTAGAAGAGGGATATTCCCGTCAAACGAACACTCTTATGACTGAGAGCATTCGAATGAATGTAGTTAAAGGCGTTGCCGAAATGAAAGCCCTTTCCGTGAGTCTTAAAAGGGAGGGGAAGACCATTTCCTTCGTACCGACGATGGGCGCCCTCCACGAGGGGCACCTCACCCTAATGGCCGAGGGCAAAAAGCGCGCGGACGTGCTCGTCGCGAGCGTCTTCGTAAACCCCACCCAGTTCGGCCCCGGCGAAGATTACAAAAAATACACGAGAGACACCGAGGGCGACCTCGGCAAGATGAGCCGTGCGGGGGTGGACATCGCGTTCTTCCCCGGCCCGGAAGAGATATACCCGCCGGGGTTCCAGACGTACGTCGAGGTGACGGAGCTCGAAAAGCCGCTTTGCGGGGCCTCGCGCCCCGGGCACTTCAGGGGCGTCGCCACGGTAGTGCTGAAGCTCTTTAATATAGTAAGGCCCGACGTCGCGCTATTCGGAAGAAAGGACTATCAGCAGCTCCAGGTTATTAAAAGGATGGTGCGCGACCTCGATCTCGACGTCCAGATAGTCGGCATGCCTATTGTAAGGGAAGCCTCGGGCCTCGCGATGAGCTCCAGGAACGCCTACCTCTCGGAAGAACAGAGGACAAGGGCCGTAGCGCTCTCGAAGGCGCTCGGGGAAATAAAAAGGAAATTCGACGGCGGCGAGAGGAAGGCATCCGTCCTCCTCGAATCCGGAAAGCGTATTCTTTCGGACTCTTCCGCCGGCGAGATAGATTATCTGGAAATAAGAAACGGAGACACGCTCGAAGAGGTGATGCTCGCTTCTCCGGGCGACGTCGCCGCGCTTGCCGTGAAGGTAGGCCGCGCGCGGCTTATAGACAACATAGAGCTTTAATTTCCATAGGGGAGGTTATTGTAATGCAGAGAACGCTTTTGAAGTCCAAGATCCACAGGGTCACGGTAATGGAGGCCGACCTTGAGTACGAGGGCAGCATCACGATAGACAGGGATCTCATGGACGCGGCCGACATGAACGAATATGAGCAGGTCCACATATTCAACGTCACGAACGGCCACAGGTTCGTAACATACGTCATAGAGGGCGGGCGCGGCTCGGGCGACATATGCGTTAACGGCGCGGCGGCCCATCTGGCGAAAAAAGGCGACATACTGATCGTCGCGAGCTTTTCGGCCTACAACGAGGCCGAGTGCATGGTGCACAGCCCCAAGCTCGTTTACGTTGACGGCGGGAATAAAATCACGAAGATAAAGCCCGCTGTAGACAGGCTCCAGGTGGCCAGGAGCTGAGCACTTGCGAAGAAATCCCGGCAAAACAGGCATCTACAACCTTTTTGGGACTATTTTGAATCCCTTGGTCCGGGAATGTCGTATAAGCACTGATATGTCAGAATCAAAAAAATTTACATAGACCTGAAGCTTAACCGTATAAATTACATCAAAAATATTGACAGACGCTGTTATGGAGGTTATAAATGTTAGCTATAAAGGAGGAGAAAGGATACGTGCTGTATTCGGCGCATCCTTCCATAATCACTTCTAGCTGACATCAAATTCGAGCCTTCTGAAGTGGAGAACATACTATGAAAGCCGTCATACTTGCAGCCGGTAGAGGCAAAAGGCTTTATCCCTATACAAAATACATTCCGAAGTGCCTCCTTGATATCGGCGGCGAAACCATCCTTGAGCACCAGATAAATCACATCAGGGATTGCGGCATTGACGAGGTCGTCATAGTCGTGGGGTTCGGATTCGAAAAAGTCGAAAATTTCTTAAGGAATTACGATGGGTTGGGCATGAGGATAAAGACCCTCTACAACCCTTTTTACCAGACCACCAACAGCCTTATCTCTTTGTGGATAGCGCGCGGCGAGATGGACGACGATATAGTAGTCATGAACGGGGACGACGTCTTCGAGATAGACGTTCTGGAGCAGGCTCTCCGCATGCGTGACGAAAAGATCTGTCTTCCCATCAAGCGCAAGTCCAGCTACGAAGACGAGGACATGAAGGTCGTCATAAAAGAGACAAAAATCGTAGATATAAGCAAAACGCTCACAAACCGCGCGTCCGCAGAATCCGTAGGCGTAAGGGTATTCAGGGACACCGGTGTCGAGCTCATGAAAAGGGCCATAGAAGAAGAAATGAGGACTGTCGGGGCCGAAAACAAATGGTACATATCGGCCATACACAGGCTCATCAAAAAGGGATATAAGGTTAAATCCCTCGATATAAACGATCTTTTCTGGATGGACGTCGATTACCCGAGCGATCTCTTCAAAGCCAGGTTCAACTCAAACAAATTCATCAAGAAATCCTATCAGGAAAGGGTCCTCAGAGTTGTAGAAACAAGCTGACACAATGGACCATGCAATACTCGTAGCCGCCGGCACCGGTATAGAAGGAGAAAATCTGAGCGCTTGCGGAGAGACGGAGTTTGGCTCTCTGCCACAAATAAAGCGGCTGGTCATAACCGCACAAAGGGCCGGCATCAGGTTTTTCACCATCATCACCGACAGAACCGATACCCCGCTCAAGGGGCTCCTCGCCGGTGACAAACGTATCGACAGCAGCATAAGCTGGCACACACTCGGGACCGGGATCACGCTCGGCGACGACCCTTCTCTCATCATACAATCGAATCTCATCACCACACCGAAGGCGCTCTCCAATTTTATGGAGGAAGAACCCGCGCCGGGTGAGATATCGGTGCTCGTGGACGAATCGAAGGACGCGTGGATAAAGACGAGCGGCGACGAGGTCACCGACCTCTACCCCCGGGGCGGGCGCGCGGTGGGCGCGTTCATGGCCCAGGGCAAGCTGCTGGAAAAATCCATCATGGACTCCATGTCCGTGGGCGCCTTCGTTAAAGAGCACATCAGCCGAGAAAAGGTCAAGTTCCGGAAGTTCGAGGACAGCTACTGGGGGAGGCTCTCCTCCGACAGGGACGCCGCCAAAAAGGCCGAGGACCTCATATTCGGCTACGTCGGCAAAACGGCGACGGGCTGGCTTTCGAGGGCCGTCAACAGCAAGATATCCCTCCCCACGAGCAGGCTCCTCGTCAAAACCCCTCTCACGCCCAACATGATAAGCGTCCTTATAAACGTCATCGGCGCGATGTGCGGCGTGTTCTACGCCATTGGGCACCCGGTCGTAGGCGCGCTCTGCATGCAGGCCGCGACGATCCTCGACAGATGCGACGGCGAGGTCGCGCGCGTAAAACTCATGGAGACAAAAAAGGGGCAGTGGGTGGATACGATATCCGACCAGGCCACTGTGCTTTCGTTCCTCCTCGGCGTCCCCATAGGCTACTACTCGCTCACGCACAACCCCATTGCGCTCATTCTCGGCGGCCTCAACATATCGATATTCATATTTTTCGTCATCTGGTCGTTCTACTTCCTCAAGAAATACACCAACTCCGGGAGCCTCGTCGCCTATTTCGAGGTGGACAAGCTCGTGGAGGCCGACAAACCTTCCTTCGTGCGCAGGCTCATAAAGATCGTTC
>JBFWTW010000145.1:0-7650 GCA_050247635.1 Candidatus Dadabacteria bacterium
TCGTAGTCGAGGCGGCACGGCGCGGCGTCTCCATGCTTTACGTTTAACAATACGCCCTTTTTCTCGGCGCGCGGCCTTACCAGAATAACAGACCTTTCCACGACCTCGTTGGGGTCGATCTCCCGGAGGTCCATCTTCTTCGGCACCGAGAGCTGCAGAAGATCCCTCAGTATGCCGTCCAGCCTCCGGACCTCTTTAAGAACCTCCGTTATGGAATGCTCCTGCTCCTCGCTCCCCGCCTTCCCCCTCATTATTTCGAGCGCGACGGTAATTCCGGAAAGCGGGTTCTTTATCTCGTGGGCTATCCTTGTCGCGAACTCGCCTACTATCGCCAGCCTCTCGGCGCGTATCAGCTCGTTTTGCTGCTCCCTTATCGCTAGCGTCGCCTCATCTATCTTTTCTCTTAGCGTTTCGTTAAACCTCTTCGTTTGCTCCAGAAGCTCGAGGTTACTGTTATGCGTGTCCTCTATATTCCTCAGCATGTCGTTAAATGAGCCGGCGAGCTTCGATATCTCCCCCGTCCCTTCGAGCCCCGTTATCCTGTACGAGTAATCCCCCGTTTTCACCGTTTGCGTGGCTTTAACGAGCCTTTCGACGGGCCTTGTGATCTTCCACGGGAAAAGGACCGCTATCATGCCGCCGAAAAGAAGCGCCGCCCCTACTATAACGAGGAGGAAGGTGTAGTTGTATTTAACCTGCTCGCCTACTATAGTAACGGCCTGCTCCACCATCTCCTTTCCGAACCCGGCCTCCGAATCCAGATCCGAGGACGGACTCGTAAAGAGTTTGTAAAGTGTGGAATAGCGGCCTTCGAGATTCTCCGCCGCCTCGTTCAGCTTATGCGCGTTATAAAGGGACAGCCCTCCGGCTATAAGCATAAGCGTAAGCATCAGCGCGAAACCGAGTCTTATCTGAGTACTTAAATTCAATTCCCCGTAACTCCTCTATATATAGTGAAGCACAAAATTTCCGCTGCCCCTTCTTTCATTCGCAGGTGTCGATATACCCCGGAAGAGACGCGTTTTTCTGCGAATTATCATCAGATACTAAGTGTACGAATCGGTACACTGCCGATTGTTTATTTGATTACTAAAACCCAACCCCACATATATCAGTAAACAGTATAAAACATTAGCAACCAACTATGAATATTGAATCTTTGCAATGGTACCACATAACTGGCACGCCCCTTGCACCTTATCGAAGTCAAAACCAATGCACAGGAGGCATTTACTATGAGACATTTACTAGTAACTTCACTATTATTGACGGGACTTACGCTCGGCGGTGTAACCGCGGTTCACGCCGAGGGCAAGTACAAGCAGAACTCCCCCGACCAGGAAATGACGCAGCCGAGGACGGATTCTGACTTCTCCGGCGAGAGCAGCGAATACACCGTTCAGGAAGGCGATACGCTCGCGAGCATAGCCGAGGAGCATCTCGGATCGGCCGACCAGTGGCAGATTATCGCGAGGGCGAACGATCTAAGCAACCCCGACCAGCTCGAGGTAGGACAGAAGCTGACCATACCGGCAAGCAGCGAGAGGTCGGACGCCGGGGGCCAGGACTTTTCTAATTCGGACAGCTCCGCAATGCAGAGCCGGAACGATATGAACAGCCCCGACAGCCGTTCGATGAACCAGCCCGAGAGCGATGCGGCTCCGTATGCTGAAACGGCGCGCGACTTCCAGAGCGACTCCGCTCAGAACCCGGCCCAGGACGATCCCGCTTTAAACGAAGAGCAGGAAATAAGGGGCGAGATAACGGAAATCGCATCGGGCAACGATTCCCTTACCATTAAAGACGAAAACGGTATGACGCACGACCTCAAGCTCGAGGACGAGCAGGTAGCCGATGGCGTTGCGGTTGGGGATTTCGTCAAGGCCGAGATCGACGGCGGAACCGTGGTCTCCCTTAAGAAAGTAGACAAAAACGCTTAACACAGACTCTCACACTTTCATCCTCTGAGGCGAATAAAATCGCCCGGAACGGGGCCGGCATGGACATAAAATCCGTGCCGGCCCTTTTTTAATCGGCGCGCGCCGTTTTGGTCCGGGCGGACGAAAAACTTTGACAACCCATGCTTTATATTAAATAATTTCTTCTCCGGGTTTCCGGAATAAAGGGCAATCCGCGAGGGGAAAAGCTCAGAATGAAATATCTCCGATATACGGCGCTTCTTGCATTGTCGTGTTTCCTTACCGGGTGCATAACTTCCCCCGGAACCATACAGGAGCTTAGCGAAAGGCAGGAGAACCTCGAGGCCGAAGTAGGCCGCATGTCGGACACCCTCACGGACGTCCAGCGTAAGCTCGAAATACAGAGCGCCCGGATTCGGAACCTTGAGCAGAACTATTCCGACATATATTTGAAGCTCGACGAGCTCGAGGCCGAGTCGTCCGCCAACGAGCCTTCTGCATCAGTCTCCGAAGAGGGAGCGGTGGGTCCGCCGGCGCCGACCGCCTTGCAGGCCGAAAAAGACCTTTATCTCAAAGCCGGAAAGCTCTACAACCAGGGCCAGTTTTTAAACGCCATCCTCGCCTACCAGGTATTTATAGATACTTACCCAAACGACAGCCGCGTGGCCGATGCCTACCTCAAACAGGGCCTTTCGCTCGTCAGGATCGGCAGAAAGGACGGGGCGAAATTTTTCTTCAGAACCCTCATAACGAGGTTCCCGGACTCCCCCGAGGCAGCCAAAGCCCGTGAGGAGCTGAAAAGTATCGAATCTGAATAGCCTCAGCCGGTAATTTCTGTATTTTTTCGTACAATTCCCACTGTCTTCCTGCGTACCATACAACTTTCCACAGCCAGAGCCGTGCTGCTAACCAGCCTTAATTATTAAATATTCGCCCCCTTGGCATTGTGGCATGACGGTTGCACTATAGTCATGGCAAAACACATTGCCATTATTGGAAGGAGGCATAAAAATGGATAGGGTTAACACATTAGAAGCTATTTGGAGCAAAATTACAAGATATATCGTCCCGGGAACACTGGGTGTTCTCATGGTATACGGCATCGGGACTTCAGTCTTGTCCCAGCAGTCCTCGGGCTCCGAGCCCGCTGGTGAGCCGCCGGCATACGAAACCCTTTCGGGCGCAGCGGTATCGAACCCCTACAGCCCCGAGCTGAAGGACATATTCTTCGATACGAACAGCCATCTTATAAGGGAAGACGCTAAACCGGTCCTCGACGAAAATGCCGAGGCCCTTAAGAACGAGCCGGGCACGTTCGTCGTGATCGAAGCCTTCTGCGATTCGAGGGAAGCCTCGGCTACGAGCCTCGGCGTAAAGAGGGCCGAGAGCGTCAAGAGCTATATGGTGGATCAGGGCGTCGGGCCGGATAGGATAATCACTGCCAACAAGTGCAACATCTACGACATGGAGCTTGCAAGTCACTCGGAGGCAGAGAGACTAGACAGCAGGGTACGCTTCATAGCCCTCGACCAGATTAAGGGCCATGAGTCCTACGCCTTAAACAGGTAACCATAGACATATTCTCCATATCTCCAGATATAAAAAAAGCCGCCCCGAGGGGTTATCCCTGGGGGCGGCTTTCGTTTTGTCAGAGGTTAATCCTTGTTTATTACATCCCGCGGCTTCTTCTCTCGCGTTCCTGCCTCTTGAGGAGATAAACGGCCGCGATTATCAGAAGCATCGGCAGAATCATCATCGCCCACCCGGAAAGGGTCGGTATGGCGGTCACCCCGCCAGGCCCGCCCGGCGGAGGGAACGGGCTGTCCGTAGGCTCCGTCGGAGGTCCGGAAGGCGACGGGCTCGGAGGAGCCGGAGCCGGGTCCACGTCCGTATCTTCCGTATCGGAATTGTTGTTCGAATCCGGGTCGTCCACATCGCTTACTACCGTCACGTTATTGACGGCCGTCCCTACAACCGTAGGCGTTACCGTGATGATAATGACGACGCTCTCTCCGCCAGAAACGGTACCAAGCTGGCAGGTTACGACGCCGAGGGATTCATCACAGGTGCCCTGATCCGGCACAGCCGATCCGAAAATAGCGCCCGCGGGCAGGGTATCGGTCACTACCGTGTTCGTTGCGTCCGACGGGCCCAGATTCGTCACTGTTACCGTATAGGTTAGTATCTGGTTTACGATAACAGGGTCCGGGCTGCTCTCTTTTAATATTGAAAGGTTAGCGCTCGGCTCCCCGTCGCCTTCCACCGTCGTAGATTCGGTATCCGAATTATTGCTCGGATCCGGATCCGGCTGATCGCTCGACGCCACGGCGGTGTTCGAAATGTTGCCGGCCTGGGTAGGAGTCACTTCAATGGTAACGGTGGCGCTGCCGCCGTTTCCGATGGTTCCGAGATTACACGTCAGGGTGTTTCCCGCCAGCGGATCGCAGCTTCCCTGGCTCGGGGTTATCGTGCCGACCGTAAAGCTCGACGGAATTATGTCCGTAACAATCACGTTAGTAGCGTCGTCGGGTCCGGCGTTTGATACCGTAAGCGTGTAATTAAACGGTACTCCGACGGTAGCCGGATCCACGCTGTCCTCTTTAACCATGGACAGGTTTGCGGACGTCGTAACCTCGTTACACTGTACCTGGGCCTGCGACTGCGCGATTACAATGTCCCCGCTCAGCGCGCCTATGAGCGACAGAATAGTATTCGATAGGTCGATGTGAATCGCGTTCACCGTGATGCCGCGGCTGTTTACCCCGTCCCCTGTGACTATCTGCTCGTTCAGTATGACCCTTATGCCGAGCAGGTTTATAAGCTCGAAATTAGGCGTCGGGCTTACATCGATCGTGAGCCCGAGACCCAGCGTGCCGCCGACTCCCGCCCCTTCTATCGTAGTGGTACCTGTAGCCGTTAGCGTACCGCCGGAGCAGTCCCCGCTTACGTCCGCTGTAGATACCACTGTGTCAGCTCCGATTGTCAACAATGGCAGTACGCCGACAATCGACACGCCCAGGCCGTCTACTGTCGCATCAGACGATGTGTTGTCGTTGGCTATATCGGAGCTGGCGTTTACGGTTATTATGTCGGTCGATAATATGTTTCCGGTATTCGGATTGGTTACGTCCAGCTCGTCAACGTTATCCCCGTCGATATAATCGGGCGGGGCCGTTCCCGAAGCGGTCGGCACCGGTCCTGCGCTTATTCCTATGCCGCCGCCCAAAAGAGGAACGAGGTCCAAATCAACGAATACGCCGTATGCCGAGCTATTACCTTCGGTCTGGGCGAGGGAGCTCGCCGTAAACGAAAAAAACGAGACAACTATGAGAATTGGAAATACTAGGCTTGCGCCATACGTCTTTAGCGTTTTCATCTCATCCTCCTCTGTTAGTGGTCTTCATCTATTTAGAGATTACATTAGCTCATTCACTATCTAGCCAATTATAACCCCAACAAAAATCGAGAGTCAAATCTTATCATGGCTAATCAATTCTATAGAGTTAAGAAACAAAATTTGTCAGCCTTGGCTATTTTTTCGCAGCGCAGTAACAGTTTTTGCAAGAATTTCAGGAAAGAGAGGAGACTGTAAAGCTTGTGCACACTAGGCATTACGGCATATATAAGACCGGAAATGCGGGTTTCATATTTATGTTCTTCTCGCCAAGAGAAAAGTTAGCGCGGCGCAGGCGCTCAACCGTCGCTTCCGGCTTGACACGGTTGATGCAAAGAAAGATAATCCTTAATCATTTGTCGAGGGAGGCATGCTATGAACAGTAACGATGATTTCATAAGCTGCTGGAATGAGATACTGGTCCCAAAATGGAACAGGTTCCGTCACCTGCTCTCGGGTAACGGCGCAGTGCACAGCTCGATGGCCTACGAATATTTCGATATACGGCCGGGCGACAAGGTGCTCGATATAGGCTGCGGCTACGGCGAGACGTGTCTCGAGATGGGCAAAATGGTCGGGCCCGGGGGCGAGGTGCTGGGGCTCGACTGCACGGAGACATTCCTCGATATAGCGAACAAAGAGAGGGACGAGGCGGGGCTCGATAATGTAAAGTTCGTCCTCGGCGACGCCCAGACATATGAGCTCCCTGAAAATTACTACGACGTCGTCTACTCACGTTTCGGCGTGATGTTCTTCCAGAACATCGTCTACGCCCTAAAGAACGCGCACAAGACGCTCAAGCCGGGCGGGAAGTTGTGCATGATCGTCTGGCGCACGATAGGCGACAACCCCTGCTGGGGGATGGCGAAGGAAATTGCGCTCAAGCACCTGCCACCCCCTGGCGACAGCGCACAGACGTGCGGCCCCGGCCCGTTCGCGCTGGCCGACGAGGAAACCGACAGGGCTATGCTCAGGGCCGCGGGCTTCGAGAAGGTAGACCTCTTTCGGAGGAACGACGCCGATGTATGCATAGGGACCAGCCTCGAAGAGGCGATCGATTTCCAGATACTCGTGGGGCCGTCCGGCGAGATAATCCGCGAGGCTGCGGAGCTCGGTCAGGAGAAGCTCCCCGAAGTGCGCGAGGATATGAGGAAGTCGATGGAGAAATATGTGCGTGATGGAGGCGTGTACATGCCTTCGAGCACCTGGCTCATCATGGCAAGGAAGTGATACACCCCCAGAGGATTTCTACCGGCGACTAAGCGACTCTTCTCCGAATAGCATAAAGTGAAGCTATTCCCATGAGAACCGAAAAAATAATCATGCCACAAATATAATTATCCCACATTCCGACATGGACGGAATCGATCCGATGGTTAGCGGGGGCGGCAGCGATAACGATAGGCATTCGAGCTCCGCTACCTCCGGGCCGGAAAGCGTCTGGCTGTTAATTCATAAACACGCTCCTAAAAATTCGTGATTCTCGATACGAGGAACTGGAGCACCCCGATGATCAGCAGTATCGACGTAACGATTTCCCAGACTACGATCGTGCGGGCCATTTCCGATGCGGGCGCGAAGTCGCCGTATCCGAGCGTTGAAAGCGTCACGATGCTGAAATAGACGGCCTTGGTTTTCGTATCGACGACGGGCTCGGCGCAGCAGGAATCCCCCGGATTGCTTGTGCAGTAATCATAGGGAAGCTCGAGGCAAACGACGTCCTTTGTATTATGAACGACGCCCCCGCTCGCAAGATACATGCTGGCGTACGAGGTTATCACGATAAAAAAGAGAAACACGATCTGGAGAAGGCCCACGTGCCTGTCGGGGAACTGGAGAAAGCGATAATCCTTGGCGCCGTTTCCACCCTTTATTGAAGACGGCGAAAGTGAATAATATTCCGTCCCGATCCGGACATCGACCTTCCTTCGCTCGATTTTGGCGCTTCTGGATGCGCCTTCTACAAGCAGAGAAATGATGTAAAGATCAGTGATAATCAGAATGATCATGGGCAAGTAATACCAGGCGAAATCTAATGAGATAAGGGAGAGAACGGACAGAAAAAAACCCACTGTCAGATGGGACCAGTTTGGATGGTTATTCAATCCGGCCAGGATTTTTTTCACTAATTTTAATATAATCTCATTTATCGAAGTAATCTACGGCTCTCTCGCCGGGAAGGGAGCTTTTATTCTAACTTGGCATTGCCGGGACATCTAAGTTAATACCCAGATTGCCAGCACGCTACATACTAAAATGATCCACCCCAGCCTCACATATTTAGATATCTGTGGGGCATAAGATTCGGAGTAATCCGCCTCGCCGACATTTATCCCC